>NZ_CP104854.1:3402500-3710000 GCF_050916235.1 Maridesulfovibrio sp. FT414 | reverse complement strand
TTAAACAACCTCGCCCTTCAAGTCAATCATTATTTTAAAGTTCTTTCGAAATCTTTTTTTCAATGATCTTAGCACCTTACTGCTGCTCGGTGCGGAGGCGGAATCTAGGTGAACCGTCCTCGGAAGTCAACCATTTTTTTGAAGCAGTTTGATTTTTTTCGGCCCGACTCAGAAGCAGCGCAATCTTTCCTAGATTCTATGCCGGTCTTCCAGGCCCAAAACTATCCACCCTCAGGGATTCCAAAGGCCCATTAGCCGTTAGGCGAGAAGCTTTGCTTCGAGTCTTACGGATATGGAGAGCAGCGATGGCTTAGCTCCTTTGGCCGCCGGAGGCGAAATCAAATCATCAAAAGCGCGAAGCGCCTCATCTATCTCTTCAAAAAAAGCCCTGCCGAGCCGGCCATTAAGGTCTTCCTCAGCGGGGAAAGTCGTTCTAGGGAAAAGTTATGAGAGAGTCAACCGGTTTTTGAGATTATTTGTTGTATATTGAGAGATTGGTTGGGGGAATGGCTTAACGGTGCGGATCAGAACGGTTTTCTGTTCCAACAAAAAAAGGGAGCGGTTAAATCAGCCGCTCCCTACTATTCTGATCATTTCAAGCTAGGATCTGCTGAAGCGTCTCTTCAGCCCTGCCAATGCGGCAAGCCCTGCTCCCAAAATCCAGACACCCGCAGGAATCGGGGTTGGAGCAGTGTTGAGACTTTTTTCGACAATATAACCATTGATATTGCCCAGACTGGCTTCATCGTTCCATTGCCACTGCTGAGACTGCCTGATTCCAAGATACTTCTCATCTCTTCCGGCATAGTTGTTGGCTTCAGTTGCGTACCAGTCGCTATAGTTCCATTCTTCTCCCGTTACCCAATTCCAATTATCCTTTGGAGCTGAGAGTCCGGGATCGGAACTCTGAAAACCACCCAGCCAAAGTTCGCCTTTAGCACCGTTAAGAACTGTACTCTGGATGAAATTACGTTCATCAGCAGAAGTGATCGTTGCCAGATGCCCGCCGGATGCCTCTGCAGCAGCCTTGGCGCTATCCCAGCTTATGCTCTTGTCGTACACAACCCAATACTCGGAATTACCGAATGAAAAGGTTGCGGCCGCGACTGGCATGGCTGTAAGCAGCATAACAAATAATACAGATACCTTGAAAATAGTATTCTTCACGCTCCCCTCCTACGCTCCAACTTTCAAAATAACCAAAGAACACTATATTTAAATCAAGATTGTGTAAATTCGTATTATAAACACAACACCATAATTGCTACTTGCTAAGCAAAGTGTCCAGCACTTCTACAGCTTGAGCTGGATTAACGCTCACACCAGCCTTAACCTTCGTGGATGTGGATTTCTTGCTATAGGTATTTCCATTCCATGATTCGCTGGATGAGCCGGACTTTCCGGTAACTCCACCGTGAACAGTCGGGGCAGCCATGGCACCGGCCTTGAGTGCGTCCTTCAGGAAATCATCCTGATTCATCTGCACGGGGGTGGCGGTCTCAACATTTGAAGTATCACCGGTCAGCATGGAAGTAGATGCTCCATTACCCAATATCTGCCATTTGCCATTCCCTACCCTGCTGGCCCTGGCATCGTAAGATGAAGTCTGTCCGCCGGAAGTCATCTTCAACAGAAAAGCACGGGTCGGGTCACTGTAGCCGGAAAGAACCTGTCCGACAGTGACAACATATTTGATTCCGGTCTGGGAATTATCCCAATTGAAAGTTGTGCCGGTCTTCATGCTTTCCAGAATATAACTTATCTGAGCACGGTCGGTATCAGTAAGGTTCATGATGTCCGGAGCGGTCGAGCCGGAAATCTGGGCATTTGCCTGCGGAGTCTTGGGAACAAGCTGAACAGATACTGCCGACGGAGACAGAACATAGGCGTCTCCGGTCTGCTCCTGCGAATCCATGGAATTAACGCCCTGCATTATCCCCCAGGCAGTCTTGTCTCCCCCGCTTCCCACAGCCATTGAAGAAGACTGCATTCCTCGAGATACGGCCTTCATCATAACCTTTTGCTGCTGGTAGATCCGCTTGATAATTATATCCTGCTGCCGGAAATCATCCTTAGTAACCGTAATGATATGGTCGGCGTTGCATGCGAGTTCAACAGTACAGGGAGAGGTACAGGAAACCTTTCCATCAGCATATACTGTGGCGCCCATAGGGTTAGTGGAAACCGGAATGGACTGGGTTTTAATAACCGGAGCACACCCTGCGGCAACGGCCAGACCTAACAAAGCTGCGACAAATCTTATTTTCATAATGCCCCCTTTAATGGCAGTCACGATAAACTAAAATTTAAAATAAAAAAAGGCGCGGTAATCCGCGCCTTTTGAAGTAAGCAACTATGCTTTCTTAACCTTGTTCCCTTCACCAAGAAGAACCACTTTCGGCTTATGCAGTCCGAGTTCGTCCTCATCCAGCCAGGTGTAGGTACAGATGATGATCTTCTGTCCGGCCTCGCCCTTGTGGGCAGCTGCACCGTTAAGACAGAATTCTCCGGGGCCGCCTTCAATGGCGTAAGTGGTAAGCCTTTCCCCGTTGTCCACGTTGAGAACATCGACTCTCTCATATGGAAGAATACCGGCTTTTTCCAAAAGATCCACATCAATGGAAATTGAGCCTTCATAATCGACATTGGCATCGGTGATGGTGGCTCTGTGGATTTTAGATTTCAAGAGGCAACGCATGCCCATAATTTCCTCCTTCAGGAGCATTAAACAAATTCCTGAGCAAAAGCCGATAGCATGCTATCCAGAAGTTATCAACCATCTATATGAGCCTCAAAAATGATGCCCTGATTCGATAGAAATCCTCAAACCCGACTTATACACACGGAACCAGCTAAAACGGATAAGTTTATTCGAAAACCACAAAAAAAGGCCGGAGAAATCCGGCCTTCATTACGATCATATAATATGAAACTAGCTGCGGGCAAACCTGCGCCTTACAAACGCGAGCAAAGAAAGCCCGCCACCGAAAATAAGTACTGCACCGGGAATGGGAGTGGGGGTATGGCTTATATCACCTTTGGTGTAGTACCAGTTTTTATTCTGATAGTAGTTTGTCCCGGTTAAAGTGGTCTGCTTGCTTACTTCAGCCCACTCAACGGCAAAATCGGTCTTTGTACTGGGTGCGGTAAACTGCAAGTGTGAGTAAAGAGTCTGGACATCCAGTTCCGGCCCCGAAAAGATGACACTTTTCCGGGAATCATCCACATATCTCCATGTCCAGCCGTCAGTCGACTGCCCATTATTGATTTTCACGCTCTTGATGGACACACTGGGATCATTCACCCAGAGTTGCATGGTGTGAACGTTGGAATTCTCGTTATACCAGTTTTTGGCATTGATAGTTGAAGCCCCGGCAACAGAAGCAACAATAAAACTGCCCAGAATTGCGAGCAGCAGCGCGAATTTGAACTTTTTCATAAAACCTCCCCGAAAGAATCAGCCGCCACCCACAGCGGGAAATATACCAACTCTGTCCCCGTCGGACAGCACTGCGTCAAATTTGGATGAAACGCCGTTAATGAAGACAATCTTGACCTCATCAATTGGAATTCCGATTTTATCCAGAACACCGCTTACAGTCTCACCTTCCTCAATGGGAAAGTTCTGTGCGTTTTCCGGACTTTTCGCAGCAAAAGTCGCATAGCAAAGTAAAGTGATCGTCATGATAGCTTGCCTGTCAGTCATTAAATCAGAACATCAGACCCAAGCCCGTTAAACGCGCTGCAGTCATGAAACCCGCCATTGGCTTAGATTTACAAAATTATCTACTTAATTAGAAAGACAAAATCAAGTCGCAGACTGAAAATTATAATAGAAAATCAGAAAAACAAAAGTCCGGCAGGGTTACCCCTGCCGGACCAAACTAGCTGTATAGACTTAACTTATGCGGAGAAAGCTTTCTCGAAGTTAGGTACAACCTGTTTTTTGCGGGACATTACGCCTTCGAGGTATACTTTGGTACCTTCGGGAGCAACGCCGAATGCTTTTTCAACAACGGAAGGATCGTCGGAAACGATGAGCATTTCGGAACCTTCTTTCATGATGTCGGTAAGCAGCAGGAAGCAGCTGTGACGGCCTTCAGCTTTAACTTTTTCAAGTTCAGCGTAGAGGTCATCTTTGATGTTGTCGAATACGGACAGGTCAACAACTTCAAGCTGGCCGATACCAACTTTGTTGCCGGACATATCGAAATCTTTGTAGTCACGGAAGATCAGTTCAGTCATGGTTGCACCGGCAACAGCAGACTTAACGTTGAACATTTCCATGCCGAGAGCCATAACATCAGCAACACCTGCGATCTTAGCCAGTTCTGCAACAGCTTCTTTATCAGCATCGGTGCAGGTTACAGACTTGAACATAACGGTGTCGGACAGGATTGCACAGAGCAGAACACCAGCAATGTTTTTGGGAACTTCTACATTGTAGAACTTGTACATTGCGTTGATAACGGTACCGGTGCAGCCAACGGGCCATACCCACATTTCGAGGGGGTTGGGGGTGGTCACATCACCGAGTTTGTGGTGATCAACTACTGCTACAACTTCACCCTTGTCGAGGTTGTCCAGGCTCTGAGCGAGGTCGGAGTGGTCAACGAGGATTACTTTCTGACCGGTAGCGTCAGTTACGATTTCGGGAGCAGCGCAACCGAACTTTTCCAGTACGAAAGCGGTTTCAGGAGCGATAGCACCCTGAGCAACAGCTTTGGTTTCTTCTTTGACCTTGGACCAGAGGTCAGCGATAGCGATTGCGGATGCAATAGTATCGGTATCGGGGTTTTTGTGTCCAACAGCAATAATAGCCATAATTAGATTCCTCCTGAAATGTGGTAGCTTAAATGAGCTTGTGTCTTCTATCACAATCTTTTTCGACTGCCAAGTCTATACGATCCCGGCAAGGATTATAAAGCCGAATAAAACCACTCCGAAGACAAAAGTGGCGTAAGCTTTACGCAATCTCAGGGCTAAAAGGCCGCCGAGGCTTGCTGCAATCCATAAAAAAGACCACTTCATATCCACTCCGGCGACCAGCGGTCCCCATTTGTGAAAAAATATACGAAGTATGTAATGAAGGACCATGGTACTTGTCCAGAAAAAAAGCCACGAAGTACCAAATGTTCTTAAAATAGATTGCAGAACGAGCCTGGCAGGCAGCTCCTCCCCTGCTTTTCCGCGCCTTGCCCAGTTGATGAGCCTGTTATGCCCGCGGTTATGCCAGCGCCTGAGGGAGAATTCCAGCCACGCGCCGATACGGGCCAGCGGCAGGCAGGCCAGTATTATGACCATGGCCTGACGGGCCTCGGTAAAGGCAAATGAGGTGCTTAAGGCAAGCGCAGCAAATGTCGGGGCAAGAATATGGGGGGGGATGTAGGTTCCGGCCGGAATATTATCAAGCCAGAACAGCTCGAAAAAGACTGCTATCTTGAGACTTGTGGCCACATCGCCGGTAACTGCGCCCCACAGGGCGCCCACAACCAGCGGCCTCTCAAGCAGGCCGGGATTTATGCTGAAACGAAAGAGGGAAAACAGCGCAAAAAAAAACCGATCACCGCTACCCAGGCGGGGAAAGGCAGTGCCAATCCTTGCAGAAAACTCATGAAAACCTCACCTGAACCGGATCATTGGGGACGCAGCGGAAATCAAGCTCAATCCCCATACCCTTGAAATAATGCAGACAGGATTCATCATCGGAACTGAGCGCCACGCTCGGAGAAATCTGTTTCTTTCCCGGTCCGTAATGGATATTCCCGATATTGACCGAATTAAAGCTGAAACCGGAATCAAGTGCCCTTCGCACGTCCGCACAGGAAGAAAAAAGAATTATGATGCTGCCGTTGCGACCATCGGAAATGGACATAACCTTGTTACCCAGGTCTTCAACCCTTGAGAAGGAACAGGAAACGGACTGCGGAATCGCCAGTGACATGATCTGCTGCTGCAGGTCATCCCCGGCCACTGCATCGTCCGCCACTATGATATGTCTGGCGTGGGTGTACGGCAACCATGTTTCAATAATCTGCCCGTGAACAAGTCTGTTATCTATACGAACCCACTGCATAACTACCCCTTGGAAGTTCGTTTTCGCAGCATTTCGCCTGCAATTACGATACCCTTGGCCCCGGCCTTGCTGACCTCTTCGGCCATGGTCTGCAATGATTCGTTCCGCTTCTGCAGTGCCTTGAGAAGCATGGGCAGACTGACCCCGGTCACAACCTCGATGTCATCGCCCTGCAGCAGGGAAAGACTCAGGTTGGTGGGAGTTCCGCCGAACATGTCAGTAAGAATCAGAACGCCGACCCCGTTGGAAACCGCGCCAATGGTCTCTTTTAGATAAACCATTGCGGCATCTATGCCCTGCGAGACATCTACACTCACCGAGCGAATATAATCCTGCGGCCCGACAATAAGTTCAGCCGCCTCAACCAGCGACTTCCCGAAGTTACCGTGGGTAACCAGAACAATTCCGATTTTACTAGATTCAGTGCCCATCAAATATCCTGATAATCAAAGCGGCTTGCCGCTATTTACTTCAGATGAATATGCTTGTGCTCAAGAGAAACAGAATAACCATTATCCTTGAGAGATGCAAATATCCTTTCGGCCGTTGCCACGGAACGGTGCCTGCCGCCGGTGCAGCCGACGGCTATGGTCAGCCTGTAGCGTCCCTCTGCCTCGTAGAGAGGAAGGACATATTGAAGGAAATCGAGATATTTCTCAATAAAAACCGAACCGGGTTCCGAGCCGAGGACAAAATCAGCTATTGCCTTGTCCTGACCGGACAACGGACGCAGCTCAGGATCGAAATAGGGGTTGGGCAGAAAGCGCAGATCCATAACAATATCGGCGGCTGAAGGCACGTCGTGCTTGAATCCGAACGACATTACGTGCACGCGCAGCCCGGAAGCCTTTTCGCTCAGTTCAGCCCATTTTTCCTGAATCCTGCGCCTCAGGTCGTGGATGGAATAAGTGGTGGTGTCAATGACCAGATCGGCCTGATTCCTGATGGCCTCAAGGATTTCCCTTTCTTTCTCAAGAGCCTGTTCCAGTCCAATATCCTTTGATTCAAGCGGATGCAGGCGACGGGTGGTGGCATATCTGCGCACAAGTTCCGGCAGCCGGGCTTCCAAAAAAAGGATGCTGGGACAGTATCCCCTTGCCTTGAGTTCCTCACGGGTGGTGTCCCAGTCGCTGCTGAATTCAAGCTGACGCAGGTCCATGCCCAGAACAAGTCCGCGGTACATATTGTCGCGGGTATTGAAGATTTCCACCAGACGCGGCAGCATGCCGGCAGGCAGACCGTCCACGCAGAAAAAGCGCAGGTCTTCAAAAACCTTTAAAACAGTGGACTTCCCGGCTCCCGAAAGGCCGGTGACAACAATAACCGGAAAACAATCTACATCGACCACCACTGCATCCTCCTTTTATTGAACATCCCGCTGCAGTAAGAATCACATAGAAATCATCAAAAACTAACCCCACGAGATACATCAAATCTTTCCGGTCTTCAACGGTCAGCCCACCTGCCGACTGTTACAAACCTGTTACGAACTCAACAGCACAAACAAAATTAGCAATGAACACCGCTCATTGCTAATTGCCTGTACCTTATTTTTAAAAGGGGTGCTGTTCTATTCGACACCGAGCAGCTTGAGCAGCTCTTCCTTATCTCCGGTTCCGATGAACTCCTGTCTGTAGACCGGGTCCTTCAACTGCCGGGAAATCTGTGCCAGAACTTTGAGATGGGCTCCGGCCCCCTGTTCGGGAGCCAGAACCATGAAGAATATCCTGCACGGCTGCATGTCCAGAGACTCGAAGTCAATCCCTTCGCCGGAGCGACCGACGATGACCACAATTTCATCCAGACCTTCGAGCTTGCCGTGGGGGATGGCTATGCCATCCCCGATACCGGTTGTTCCGAGTTTTTCTCTATCCTTCAGGACCTTGAGGGCCTTCTCAACATCCACATCCAGCCCGGAGGCTTTCAGTGCGGAGACCATCTCCCTCAACACACCGCTCTTGTCAGAGCTTTCAAGTTCATAAATTACAAGGTCCTTTGCCAGACTATCACTTATATTCATCAGTTAGTATCCTGGGTCGATCAAACCGAAGTCGCCGTTTCTGCGACGGTAAATTACGTTAATGGCTTCGTTATCCGCATTGCGGAATACGAGGAATTCATGGTCCATAGTCAGAAGCTGTTCTGCAGCTTCATCAACACTCATGGGCTTTGGTACAAAGGAGTCGGATTCAACGATCACCGGCTCCCTGTACAATTCCTCGCTGGCGTAGCTGAGAATATCCATGCGGGCGGAAGGAGCTTCGTCCTTGCGCCTATGGCTGCGCATCTTTTCACGGGCGCGGCGAAGCTGGGCTTCGAGCTTGTCCAGAACCATATCCACGGTGGAGTACATGTCCTCGGACACCTCAAACGCACTGATGTGCAGATGGTCGGAGCTCAGAATTACTTCAGCCACATGCCTGAACTTATCCACCGACAGGTTGACCTGCATTTCGGTGTTTTCAGGATTGGTCACATACTTTTCCAACTTGGAGAAACGAGTGTTTGCATATTCCTTCAGGTGTTCAGATGCATCGAAGTTCTTGAAAGTGAATGCTACGTTCATAGGGCCTCCTTCGTAATGGGTGAATATGCGTTGTTCTCCGGACTTACATGGCTAGAAAACCTTTTTTCTCTTTGAAGAGGAAGGTATCCCCATCGCTGTCCTGTACTTGGCTACAGTCCTTCTCGCTATGTTGACCTCAAGGGTCTCCTTCAGAATCTCGACGATTCTCTCGTCGCTGAGCGGCTTCTTTGGATCCTCCTCGCCGACAAGCTTCTTGATCGTCGCCTTGACGGATTCCGAACCTACCTGAGAACCGTCATCAAGACCGAGAGCACTGTTAAAGAAAAATTTCAATTCAAAGATCCCGTGCGGAGTGGACACATACTTGTTAGTTGTTATCCTGCTCACTGTGGACTCGTGCATTTCGATGTCTTCAGCAACCTCCTTCAGGATAAGCGGTTTGAGCTTGGTGACACCGTGGGCGAAAAATTCCCGCTGAAACCGCACTATGGATTCAAGTACCTTGTACAGTGTGCGCTGCCGCTGGTAGAGGCTCTTCATCAGCCACTGGGCGGAACGCATCTTGTCCTGGAAATATTCCTTGTCCTCTCCCTTGGTTGAAGCCAGCGTTTCCACATAAAAAGCGTTCATCTGAAGCTTGGGAAGGCCTTCTTCGTTAAGGACTATGACAAAATCTCCGTCATACTCGTAAACATAGGCATCCGGGCTGATGTAGTAGGACTCCCCACCGGAAAAACTCGCTCCGGGCAACGGATCCAGAGTCTGCATCAAGTCCAGGTAGCTCTTCAGGTCCTCCATGCTGAGCTTGAACTTGCGGGCCAGAGGCTTATACCGCTTCTTTTCCAGATCATCGAGGTGGTCCCTCACCAGCGAAACCAGAATCGGATCATCGTCGAGCCTCAGGGCTTCCAGCTGAATCATCAGGCATTCCTGGGGGGTACGGGCTGCCACCCCTACGGGGTCGAACCTCTGAACCTTCGCCAGCACCTTTTCCACGTCTTCGATTGCAGCATAGCATGTTTCTGCAACTTCTTCCAAGTCAATCCTTAAAAAACCTCCTGAGCTGAGGTTCCCGATAAGGCACTCCCCTATTTCAATCTCCTTCTCGCTGAGATTGGAAAGACAGAGCTGCCAGAGCAGGTGCCCCTCAAGGGAAGTAGACTTGGTAAGCCGGGCCTCAAAGGACATTCCGTCCTCAAGGGATTCCATCTCTCGCGAAGCGGACTGCTTCGACGTGCTGGAAAATTCTCCCAGATAATCCTCCCACTCGGCCTCGCGGGAAATCTGGGCTTCTTCAGCGGTGGCGGTACCAGCCTCCGCATCAGGAGCATCGGTCCTTTCCAGAGGATCAGCTTCCTCCAGAATCGGGTTCTCCATGAGCTCCTGGTGCACGGAGTCAACCAGCTCCAACCTCGAAAGCTGCAGAAGCTTGATTGCCTGCTGCAACTGCGGTGTCATCACCAGCTGCTGAGTGAGCTTTAATTGCTGCCTAAGTTCCAACCCCATAAACTTCCGCCACCTTCGTAATCATTAGTATATTCAACGTGAGTAAATTTCATTTTCGGTTTCGGAACATTTTCTTTCAGAAACTATGTTCCGAGCTTGATTTCACTATGCCACACTACAACGAAGCTTGCAACCGAGATCATCAGATTTTATTGAAATATAAGTATTTTTTTACTTATCATGCGGCATATGAAAAAAGTGTACCAATGTTCTTCACGGCTGTAAATCCGCAATAGAAAAATTAATTAAAGACTGGATGAATGCAAAAGGACAATGCAAAGACAACATACTGTAAATATTAAACATTATCATTAAGAACGGAAAGAGCCCGGTCAGATCATTCAGATGGATTCCGGCCGGTTTTTTCCAGGGGAAGGGAAATTATGAACCGCGCCCCGCCTCCGGGAGCGGAGTCCACGACAAATGTTCCGCCATGATTCTGGGTGATTATGAAGTAGGAAACCGACAAACCCAGCCCGGTACCTATCCCCGGTGGCTTGGTGGTGAAAAACGGTTCAAAGACACGCCTGCGCACATCAGAGGGGATTCCAGGTCCGTTATCGGATATCTCGACAGCAACGCCCCCGCCGGTTCTCCGCGCCACAACGCGGATGACCGGGACATTTGCGGAGTCGGCATTTCCGCTCATGGCCTGAGCGGCGTTCTTGAACAGGTTGAAAAAAACCTGCTCAATCTCAGTCCTGGAACAATTTATCTCCGGCAGATCAAGTGCATAATCGCGTTCAATCCTGATATGCAGGAAGTCGTACTTCTTCTTCAGGTCATAATCCTTTGCCGCAAGGGCAAGCGAAGTCTCCAGCAGGTCGGTTATTGCCACCTTTCCAGTTGTTGCCGATCCCGGCCTGCTGAACTCCAGCATATTGGAAACAATTTTGGCAGCGCGGCTTCCAGATTCTAGAATCCCGTCGATAATGGGCTTGACCTTTCTCTGCTGGAAATAAGACTGAAGACTTTCCATGGAGCACCCGGCCTTCATGGCCGCCTCCATATTGGACTTTATGTCGGGATGAAATTTACGCTCCAGATTCTGAGCACCCTGCAGAATTCCACCAAGAGGATTATTGATCTCATGCGCCATACCTGCAGCAAGACCGCCAACGGACATCATCTTTTCGGTCTGGACCATGATCTCCTCCATCCGCACACGGGATGTCACATCATCCAGCCGGACCACAACCCCTCCCTTTTCCGAACCGATCAAAGGGAATATGGTTATTTCATACAATTCACGCGCTCCCGGACGCAGCCTCCTGCGCTCCAATCGGTGCGAGCTCCTCAACTCAATGGACTTTGCAACCTCCATTGAAATCTCATCCTGACCGGAAAAAAAATCCTCAACCCTGACAGGCGCAATTCCTTTCGTACCATCGCCGAATATTTCAAGGGCCCGCTCATTACATTCCCGGACCACCATACCGTCATCCACCCAGATCAGTGCGGAAGGCATTGAATCAAGCACACTCTGATAAAACTCCGTAGAGACGAACAATTCGCGCTCACGTTCCCGGACCTTCTCCGACATGCTGTCAAAGACTGCTCCAAGTTCATTGAATTCCAGTATCTCGCTTTCACCGGAGCTTCCCAGCGGATATTCACCCTTGGCCACCGCCGAGAGCTTCCGGATATAGCTGGTCATCGGCCTCAGCACACTGGTGTGGAACTCGGTCCTCAGAATCAGCAGAAGAATAACAAAAATCAGTATATTCAGCAGACATATTACCAGCCCAAGGGCAATAATAGGCTGGAATATGTATCTGGCAGAACAGGCCACCACAAGCTTCCAGCCGATTCCCGGTATTACCGACATGTTCCCGAAATAACTTTCCCCGTCAGTCGTGTAGAAACGGGCCTCTCCGGAAGTTCCGTCATTCTTGAACAGATCTATCCCCCCCATGTTCGCCTGAGTGAGCACCAGATTGCGATCAGGATGAACAATAAGGTTCCCGTAGGCATCAGTAAGTATGATTATCCTGTGGGAAGCAAGGAAGCTGTAGATGAAATTCTGAAGGGCATCCAGACTCAGTTCTGCAACAAGCCTTCCTCCGCCCTCAACCGGTATACTGATATAGGCAACGAGCTTCCCGGAATGGGGAGAAATTATCGGGGAGCTCAGGACATGCTTCTCCTTGCCCGGAATCTTGAAGCGTATGGGAAAGTCCACACCTTTTATTCCATGCGGGGCCACAGCGATAATATTTTCGTTCTTATCCAGAAGAATAAGTCTTTCAAACCTGTCAAAGGCCTTATGGAATCCTGCGAAGGCACTGTGCAGCCCCTCAAGATTTCCGCCTCCTGTCATGATGACAACCGAACGCAGTACATCCTCGGCTCCGTCGATATAAAACCCCACGTTCTTCGACAAAGACCGGGAAAGCTGCATGATCTCGCGTTCCTGCAATCTCAGCTGACTGAACCCGATAATCGAAATGATTGCCGCAGTCATGATCAGCCCCGGAACGAGAATCAGCAATATGAGCTTGCGCTGAAAAAGCTGCGCAAGGGATGTCCTGCTCATTGCGCCTCTCTTGTAACTGTAACGAATTCGCCGTCCTTGACTTTAACGATATGCCCCTCCCGTTTCACGTCACCGAAATCGTCCAACTCGTAGGTACCGATTATTGTTCCTTCGAAGACCATACCGGGAAGAACCTTATCCAGTCCCTTGGTGCTCCCGCCGTTTTTCTTCACGGCATGCACAAAGACCCGCACAGCCTCGTAACTGAACACGGCAGCGAAATTGGGAGCCCAGCCGAACCGGCTGATAAATCTTTCCTCAAATTCCGCGTAACCCGGCTCTGGCCTGTCTTCAACAAAATGAACCGCGAACACTATGCCCTCAACACTCTTTCCGCCGGTCTGGATCAGCTCCTTGGTGTACCCCCACATACTGCTGAAAAGATTCCAGTCCACGCCGTTCAAACGAAGATGCTGCGCAAAAGCAGCCAGGTCACGGGCAGCACAGGCCACAACCACGGAATCAGGCTGCATCCCTTTCAACTGATCAACTATACCCTGCCAATCCACCGGCCCCTTTGACGACTCGTACCCGACTTCCCCAACAACCTCGCCTCCATTTTCCCTGAAGGTCTCCAGAAAACTGTCTTTGTAAGGCCCGGTGAAAGGCGCATTGGACCGATCCCAGACAACTGCCATTCTCTTACTGCCCATACTTCCGACACTGTGCCGGGCAAGAGAACGGGCCAGATCCGTCAGGGTTGAGATCACACGGAAAAAGTTGTCTTTCTTACCCTGCAGCAAATCAGTTGAAGTGGTCGGGGAAAGATAGACCACCTCGCTGTCCTTGAATTTTTCAAGGGCCGCCATGGACTGGGCGCTGGTCATGTGCCCCAGAATCACTGAGGCCCCTGCGGCCAGGAGTTCCGTATCGGCCTTGATGGCCCCTTCAGGAGTGTTGCCGTCGTCCCGTACCAGAAGTTCCAGCTTGCGGCCGTCGACACCGCCGGCAGCATTGATCTCTTCAATTGCCAGCAGCGCCCCGTTCCGGCCCTGTACCCCGAGGTCGGAATATTTACCTTTAAGTGTTGCGGAGTAGCCTATGATGATAGGCGAATCGGAACACGAAGCCACCGCCAGCCCCACAAGCAGTACCAATGCCGCCAGGACAAACCTTCTTCTTTCCATCAGACAACACATCGCCCTTCTCCCGCGCTAAAATTAGGGTTCTAGGGGCAGTATAAACTGAAATATGCAGCATGAACAAGCAGTAATGATCTGCAACATGGTCGCCGGACATTACAGACTCAACCCGCAAAACGAAAAGCCCCCGACGCTGTCAGGCATCAGGGGCAAGAAAGTCAAACGTGCGGAAAAATGTCCCTAAAGGACTTACGTAGATCTAAAGGCTGAAGGAATCTCCAAGATACAGGCGTCTGGCCTTGGTGTTCTTGACGATGCTCTCGGGCGATCCATTGAGAATGACGCGCCCTTCGTAGACAAGATAGGCGCGGTCACAGATGGACAGGGTTTCACGCACGTTATGGTCGGAAATAAGGATTCCCATGCCCATGTCCTTGAGGGATGAAATAATGTCCTGAATATCAATGACCGCGATGGGGTCGATCCCTGCGAAAGGTTCGTCCAGAAGGATGAAACGCGGGTTATTGATCATGGCCCGTGCGATCTCAAGACGGCGGCGCTCGCCACCGGAAAGGTACATGGCCTTCTGGTCCGCCAGCCGCAGGATATTCAGCTGGTCCAGCAGCTCATCAGCACGCTTGCCGACGGCCTTCCCGGAAATCCCGGTATGCTCAATGATTATCTCAAGGTTCTTGCGCACGGAAAGCTTCTTGAAAATGGAACTCTCCTGCGGCAGATAGCTCACCCCGAGCCTTGCACGCTCATGCAGAGGCAGTCGCGTGATGAGATTCCTGTTGTAGTAGACCTCTCCGGAGGTGGGTTTGACCACGCCGACAAGCATGTAGAACGTAGTGGTCTTACCGGCCCCGTTCGGACCGAGCAAACCGACCACCTCGCCTTCACGCACGGTCAGGTTGATGCCGCGCACAACTTCCTTGGGGCCATAGCACTTGACCAGATTCTTGGCGATAATTGAAGTCATAAAAATTCTGTATATTAACCCCGACCGGCCAAACAATGCCGATACCCGTTATGTGATGCGCTACGCGCTTTTGGCGATTCGATTTCGCCTCCGGCGGCCAAAGGAGCTAAGCCCCTTTGGAATCCCTGTCGGTTTCAGGTTTTAAATCACCAAAAACTGCATGGGAAACACTGATTTCAATGTAGCTAAAACAAATCTACCAATGCCTGCGGCGAAGCCTTATCAAAAGGTTTTGGGATTCTTAAACCCTTTTCGCAAAAGGGTTTAAGCCGCCGGAGGCATAAAAAGCACAATCAGCCGGATCAATTCCCCATATTCTTGGGAGTATAAAAAATCGCCTCAATGGGCTTATTGCCGCCCACGACTTCGGACCGGTTATCCTTCAGGTAGAACTTGATAACTTCGCCCTGCACAAGGTTCTGGCCATCCTGCAGTCTGGCATGTCCTTCCATGAGGATAATCGAATCAGCCACAATGTAGGTCAGCTTGTCGCAGTCTCCCTTGCGGTTGTTCATCACAACCTTCACGTTACCGGACGCGACAATTTCCTTGATCTTGTCCTGCGTATCGGCAAGGGAATCCCCTTCCGGCCTCAGGTGCGCGGTCAGGGTCTCCGAAGTCAGGGTCACGTCGAGCCGCACAACCTTCACATTACCTGAAAAGGTAATCTGGTTACGGTTCTCGCTGAAAGTCATCTTGGTGGAAGTAATCTTGATGGGCACTTCATCAGGACCGCCGGAAACCCTCTTCTTCCGGGGCTCTTCCTCATTCTTCTGTACAGGAGGTTCACCCTGCAGATAGGTTCCGAAAACATAACCTATGCGCTCCGGGTCCTTGCCTTCCGCCACCTTGAACACCGGGTACCACTTGCCTTCCTGCGCTCCTACGATAACGGCCTCGCCGACCTCAAGCTTATCTACAATAAGGGCCTTCGCATCTGGCTCAGAACGGATGTTGAGCACGGCAGTGGAATACATGGTGCGGGTGGCCAGAGGAGCGTCCAGCATTTCCTGCATGGCCTGCTCCATGGCATCCAGTTCGTTCTTGCGCTCTTCCTGCGCCGTCTCCTTCTGCTGTGCTTCAGCGGCAATTTCAGCCTTGCGGGCATCTATGCCGGCCATCTGGGCCTCTTCAAGATTCCGCGGATATGCGGCCAGAAACGGTCCCCAGGCATAGCCCCATACCGGGGTATCATTCTGCACAATGGTGTCGATGCGATAAAGTGCGTACATGCCACCCTTTTCCTTACCGACCTGTGCCCGGTGTCCGGGACTGAGCACGCCGACAGCTGCAGAAGTCGCCACCGGCTTTTCAATGACATTTATCTTGCGCACAGCGTAGCGGATACGGGCATCCTTGAGATCAATATCCACATCACCTTTCTTGACGTAACCGAGGGCATCCGCCTCGGACACAACCGGCTCATCACCCTTGAAAGCCGCATACCAGCCGTCCCTCAGAAATCCGACCTTGATGCGGTCGCCGGACTTGAAAACCCCGCCTGTGGAGGACTTCACGGTCCGCTCAAGGTGGTATTTGAGATCATTGCCTACGTAACGCACATCGCCCCAGTCCACCAGCGGACTGTCCGCAGCAGCAGGAACAAGCACTTTGCCGGAAACATAGCCTACAGGCTTGGCATCCTTATCAGCGGAAGCTGGAAAAACCGGATACCAGCCCGCTTCTGCCTGCCCCACGAGAAAACTCTCGGCCGGGGAAAGAACCCACACAACAGGGGCCTTGAGATTCGGCTCGGACCGGATATTGGTAATGGATCTGGCAATCTTCAGCTCCGCCTTGTCATAGGCATGAGCCGGAAGGCTGAAGGCAAAAGTGAACAGCAGCACCGCACAGAACAGTGCCGGGGAAAAAGCAGCTGAAACTCGGCTGCGCATGGACGGAATACGAAATATGCTTATCAAATGGATGCTCGCTTCTGCTGTTTTATCCCGTTATTCGGGCATAACCACCATGTTAGGTGATATCAGGGCTTCCATGCCGTCTTCAATCATTATTTCACGGGTGACAAGGTCAACCTTGATCTTATCGGAATGTATATAGGCCGTGGGGCTCTGCACCTTCACGTTGCCCTCAAGAAAAAGAAGATTGTCCTTGGGGATGAAATTGAGACGTTCGGCCTTGAGAGCCATGTCATTGTAATGACCTTCAACGTTGTCCCAGAGCCTCAGCCCTTCACCCTTCTGGCTGACCTCGCCGTGCAGTGCCTGAACGAAAACTTCCTTACGGTCCCGGCCCAGATAGTAGGTTACCCTCGGTTTGTCGGCTATGACCAGCCCTTTTTCCTGATCGTAGTCGGCGCTTCCGGCACGAAGAATCCACTCCACGTCACCGCCGGTTCCCTGAATAAGCTCGATCTCCTCCGCGGAGATGTCGGACTTGTTCTGATCTGCCAGAAGAGCCCGTTCCACAGTATGGCGGGCCATGTGCGGATACACTCCGTACTTCTTGCCCAGCATGGTCCCTGCCGCAAGGCCTGCGACAACGGCCAGAACGGAAAAAAGAATAAAGCCGATACGGCCCATCTATTCAGCCCACTCCCGCCAGATGGAAGCAAGCTTTCCCTGTGCATCAAGAATGAAGGAAATAGCCTCACGCACTGCGCCGTGACCGCCCTCCTTGGAAGAAATCCATCTGGAAATTCCGAATATTTCAGGCTGGGCATTTCTGACAGTCATGGGCAGCCCCACGCGGAGCATGACCGGCGCGTCAATCCAGTCGTCACCGAGATAAGCTACTTCCTCGTCAGTAAGCCCCTTTTCGCTGAGCAGCTTTTCATAAAAGGGAAGCTTTTCCTTATGCCCGGGATAATATTCGGTAATGCCCAGTTCGGAAATGCGCTTTTCCACGGCCCCGTGGTTGAGCCCGGTGATGACGGCAAGTTCCAGACCGGCCTGCTGGGCAAATTTGATGCCCAGACCGTCCTGCACGTTGAAGCGCTTCATCACATTTCCTTCATGGTCGTAATAAAGCCCGCCGTCGGTGAGAACACCGTCAACGTCAAGGATAAGCAGCCTGATCTTAGCCGCACGCACCTTAGCAGACATACTTGACGCTCCAACCGGCAAGCAGGTCGCGGATCAGATCTTCCGCCCGATCAAGCGGCCAGCTGTTTGGACCGTCGCACAGTGCGCAGTCCGGGTCGGGATGAACTTCCATGAAGACTCCGGAAACTCCGGCCGCAACCGCAGAACGGGAAAGCAAGGGTACGAAATGGCGCTGTCCGCCGGACTTTCCGTCCAGCCCGCCGGGAAGCTGCACCGAATGGGTCGCATCAAACACGACCGGGCAGCCGAGATCCTTCATGATGGCAATGCCGCGCATGTCGACCACAAGGTTGTTGTAACCGTAGGTGGAACCTCGCTCGGTAAGCCAGATGCGCTCGTTGCCTGCTTCACGCAGCTTGCCGACGACGTGGCGCATGTCGCTGGGCGCAAGGAACTGGCCTTTCTTCACATTGATGACCCGCCCGGTATTGGCAGCGGCCACCAGCAGATCGGTCTGGCGGCACAGAAATGCGGGTATCTGGATAACATCGACCACTTCCCCTACGGGAGCGGCCTGATCAGGAGTATGGATATCGGTCACTACGGGCAGTCCGGACGCATCCTTGACCCGCTGTAACCATTTGAGCCCTTCCTCCATGCCCGGACCGCGAAAGGAAGTTATGGAAGTGCGGTTGGCTTTGTCGAAAGAGCTCTTGAAAATTACCGTCACATTATGACGGGAGGCGATGTCAGCCAGAACATCTGCGGCGCGCAGGGCGACATCTATGGTTTCCAATGCACACGGACCGGCCATGATGAACGGCCCGTTCAGGCTTTTCTGATATAATTCATCGGGGGTCAAAGGAGTTCACCCTCCTGATATAAGTCCGGCCGGGAGCGCGCAGGGCTTCTCCCGGCCGGGCCGTAATTTGAATGATTGTGCTATTTATTCTTGCACGCGGCTTTAATGAACTCTCTGAACAGCGGATGTGCGTTCATGGGGGTGGACTTGAATTCCGGGTGGAACTGGCAGCCCAGGAACCAGGGATGATCGGGAACTTCCACCATTTCAACCAGAGTTTCATCAGGAGAAAGACCGCTCAGGACCAGACCGGCTTCAACCAGCTTGTCGGCGAACTTTTCCTTGTTGAACTCGTAGCGGTGACGGTGGCGTTCCTGAATCTCTACCTGACCGTATGCTTCCATTGCTTTGGTGCCTTCCACAACCTTGCAGGGATAGGAACCGAGGCGCATGGTTCCGCCCTTGTCGCTTTCCTCGCAACGGCACTCGGTCTTCTCGGTACGGTAGTCGAACCATTCCTTCATCAGGTAGATGACGTTGTTTCTGCCGGTGGGGTTGAATTCCTCGGAGTTTGCATCGGCCACACCCAGAACGTTACGGGCGAATTCGATTACGGCGCACTGCATGCCGAGACAGATTCCAAAGAAGGGAACCTTGTTCACACGGGCATACTCAATGGCTGCGATCTTGCCTTCAACACCACGGGTTCCGAAACCGCCGGGAACGAGCACGCCGTTGCAACCGGCCAGCTTTTCCTGAACGTTCTCACGGGTGACCTCTTCGGAGTTCACGTAACGCAGGTTGACCTTCACATCGTTGGCCACACCGCCGTGGATCAGAGCTTCATGCAGGGACTTGTACGCTTCCTTGAGGTCCACATACTTGCCGACGATGGCGATGGTGGTATCACCCTTGGGGTGCTTGAGTTTATAGTTAAGCTCTTTCCAGGGCTCCAGGTTGCAATTTTTAGCCGGAAGCTTGAGCAGTATAGCGATCTTCTGATCAAGTCCTTCCTGATAAAACTTGAGCGGTACTTCATAGATGTTCTTAACATCAACGGCAGTGAAAACCGCGTCACGGTCAACGTCACAGAAAAGTGCGATCTTGCGCTTGATGTCTTCATCCAGCTCAACTTCACTGCGGCAGAGAATGATGTCGGGGTGAATACCGATGCCGCGCAGTTCCTTTACGGAGTGCTGGGTGGGCTTGGTCTTAACTTCACCGGCAGCAGCAAGGTAGGGAACGAGGGTCAGGTGGATATAAAGTACGTTTTCGCTTCCCAGTTCGGAACGCAGCTGGCGGATGGCTTCAAGAAAGGGCAGGCCTTCGATGTCACCAACGGTTCCGCCGATTTCGATGAGAGCCACGTCCTCGTCCTTTGCTACGCCGAGTACGGCATTCTTGATCTCGTCGGTGATGTGCGGAATAACCTGCACGGTACCGCCGAGATAGTCACCGCGGCGTTCCTTGGTGATTACGGTGTGGTAGATGCGCCCGGAAGTGAAGTTGTTGTTCTGGCTCAGCGGAACGTTCAGGTAGCGCTCATAGTGGCCGAGGTCGAGGTCGGTTTCCGCACCGTCATCGGTAACGTAGACTTCCCCGTGCTGGAAAGGGTTCATGGTTCCGGGGTCAACATTAATATAGGGGTCAAGCTTCTGGATGGTTGCGGTAAGACCTCTGGCTTTCAGCAACGCGCCGATGGATGCGGCGGCAAGACCTTTACCCAGTGAGGACAAAACGCCCCCGGTGATGAATATGAATTTGGTTTTCATGAATGCTCCCGTCCCGTGGCGGACAATTTATTTTAAAATCTCGCTGTTACATAAAACAAAATGTACAGCGAATAAAGTCGCTATCAGGAGAAAAAACACAAAAAAGGACCACACCCGCAGACAATCCATGATTCAGGCGTATCCGACGTTAAAAAAATGTGTTAGCGGTACGTCCTGAGGAATATAGACTGTTGACGGGAGGCTGACCCGCAATTATGTTCCTCTCTTCTAAACACGGACTAGATAGTCTCTGAATATTTCGATTGTCAACATCTGGAGGATAAAAATATATGGCCCGAGTTAAAGTTTTGGTCATCACCGGTTACGGAACCAACTGCGAACAGGAATCCGCTCACGCCGCCCGCAAGGCCGGCGCGGACGAAGTGGACATCACCTACTTTTCCGACCTCGCAGCAGGAAAAAAGACCCTTGAGGGATACAACTACCTGATCTTCCCCGGCGGGTTCCTTGACGGAGACGACCTCGGTGCCGCACAGGCAGCCGCGCTCCGCTGGAAACATGCACACACCGCCGACGGCACCCCGCTTGTGGACCAGATCAAAAAATTCTTCGAGGACGGCGGCGTCATCCTCGGCATCTGCAACGGATTCCAGCTGCTGGTCAAGCTCGGCCTGCTGCCCGCTGTAGGCGGTGAATACTTCACCCGTCAGGTATCGCTGAGCTACAACGATTCCGCCAAGTACGAGGACCGCTGGGTACACCTCAAGGCCAACCCCGATTCCCCCTGTGTTTTCACCAGGGAAATTGATACCCTTAACGTACCTGTCCGCCACGGCGAAGGTAAAATCATCCCCGCTGATGACGCCATGATGGACAAGATTATCGAAAACAACCTGCACGCGCTGCAATACATTGATCCCGAAACCGGCGAAGTCACCATGGAATACCCCGCCAACCCCAACGGTTCTCCGCTGGGCATAGCAGGGCTGACCGATCCCACCGGACGCATCCTCGGACTCATGCCGCACCCCGAAGCATACAACCACCCCACCAACCACCCCAAGTGGACCCGTGGAAATATCCCCACCCTTGGGCTGGCTCTGCTCGAAGGCGGCGTAAAGTACATTAAATCTTTGTAGAAGATGCCTCCGGCGGCCAAAGAACCTTTTGCAAAAGGGTTCTCTGGACTCTCCCAAAACCTTTTGTTGGGGCTCCGCCGCTTCGTAAGGCACAACTTCATTAGATCATCAGATGGGGGAGAGTTTTCTGACTCTCCCCTTTTTTATAATTCAGCTCTCGTTAGTTCAAATATTTCACAATGATTACACTCAGTCTTTTTTACAAAATAAAACAGCAAGTTGAATCAGAAGCGGCAAGACATATAACAATGACGATTTACCATGTACCGTGGCGAAGCCTTAATAAAAGGTTTTGGGATTCTTAAACCCTTTTGCAAAAGGGTTTAAGCCCCCGGAGGGCCGCCGGAGGCAACTCAAATAATCAAAAAGCGCATAGCGCATCAAAACCAGCCTCGCAGAGCCGCCGGAGGCTCCCAAAAGGCAGCAAAAAATGACCAGCATAATTACCAGAGGAACCCCACCGGCAGACCCGCCCGCAGGCCAGACATGGCGATCCATGATGGACGTCGCCATCCGTGAATCATTCAAGGCCCGCAGGAACGGAGAAGTCCCCATCGGTGCGGCCCTGTTCTCCGCAGACGGTCAACTGCTCGCAACCGGCAGCAACACCCCGCTCACAGCCAGCGACCCCACCGGCCATGCGGAAATCAACTGCATCCGCGCGGCCTGCGAAAAAGCGGAAAATTACCGACTTCCGCGCGGTTCCATACTCGTTGTCACGCTGGAGCCCTGCATCATGTGCCTTGGCGCGATCATTCATTCCAGAGTGGACGGTATAGTCTTCGGCGCACCGGACCCAAAGGCAGGGGCAGTCGTTTCAAACATGGAAGGCACGGAACTCCCCTTTGCCAACCACAAATTCTGGGTACTTGGCGGGGTCAGCGAACAGGAATGCAGGGATATCCTGCAGAGTTTCTTTCTTCAGAAAAGGAAATAAGGGAAAGCAATTTGCAGGTTGAATGGGTCTGGATTGCTGGGAAAATGCATTTTTAATGGACCATAGAAAAGGCCGGAACACGCGCACCTCTTGATGCTCTTTGTTCCAGCCTTTATCCGCTAAATAGATCGGGTACGGTCCTGAGCTTCCTGTGCAGAAGCTTCGGGATTCGCGCACCAGATTCCGATTACAGCAAAAGCTATTCGTCCTCGTCCTTGGTTCCCTTCTTGGACTTCTTATCCTTCTTGGGCTTCTTGTCCTTCTTACCCTTGCTATCCTTATCGTCCTTACTCTTCTTCTCTTTTTTATCCTTTTTATCTTTCTTATCCTTTTCGGAATCCTCGGCCTTGTCATCCTTTTTGGACTTCTTGCGCTCTTCCCTTGCCTCGTCCTTTTCCTTCTTCTTGCCTGCGCGTTCTTCTGCCGCCTTATCCTTACGTTCGGATTTTTCTTCCTTGGTGCGTTTCTTACGCTCCTCGCGCTCTTCCGTCTTTTCTTCCTTGCTGCGCTTGCGTTCCTCTTCATCAAGCCCGTTTTCATTCTTTTCCGTTTCATCGGCAAAGACAAAGCCGCCTGCCATGGTAACTCCGGTTGCAGCCGTCAGCACGGCCATACTTTTAAGCATTGTGCGCCTGGTAAATTTCTTCTTCATCTCAATTCTCCTCTCCATGGATATAATGTCCTGAACTTCAGCCTGATCCAACCCTACTACAGTACTGAATCAGGCGGAATTAATAATTAAACATATTTCACAACAGCGGACCGGACTTGCAACTTCATCAGATCCAGCTTCCATGAACTGCTTCAGAATGAGCCGCGCCGCCGTACATACAATGCACAAAAAACAACGCTGCGATTCGAGCTCGACCAGCCCCTACTCGTTGGAATCCGTATCGAAAATTCCGATCTGGTTTCCGAGCCGAACCTTTACGGCCCCGGACTTGTACTTGCCCGGCTCAAAGATAAGGATAACCAGCGACCCTCCATACAGGAAATGCCCGAGCTCATCCCCGCGCCTGACCTGCACTGGCCCCTGCGCAGTCAGGAAGCGGTCCTCGAACACAACCGACCCCACGGTACTGAGTCCCACCGGAACCACACCCACAAGGCCGTATTTACCGGTATTAATGATAAAGTATCCGCGCTGGTAGCTCTCAAAGGCTCCGAAGCTGGCCCCGTGGTAGCCCACATTGCCGGTCGGCGGCACAAATTTCGGGAAGTCCTGCATACCCAGCAGGGCTCCATCCAGCAGGCGCGTTTCAATGACCTTTCCGGAAACCGGTGAATGGTAATGATGGTAGGTGTTCGGCATCAGGATGCAGGACATGGCCGTTCCGCCGACAAACCTGCGCCAGTATTTGGATTCACCAAGCAGTTGGCGGATATTCAGCTTCTGAGTTCCCTTTGTAGGAATCGTATCGGACTCATCAACCAGCTGTGCCGGTATGGTGTTGACAATTGCATCGGTCGGCGCAGAAATCACATAATCCCGCTCGGGCATGGTCTGGGGCCGGACCTTGTTTATGTTCTTGAATGTACGGGCAAAAAATTCGTTATAGGATTTGAATCCGCCGTCTGCGGCATGCGGGTCCGGGAGAGCATATTCTTCTCGTTCAATTCTTGGGTCACTCAGCCATTTGGGGACAAATTTTGTGGAGTCCTTGCTGTTAAGAAAATTTCCGCGCTCCCAGGCAAAACGGTCAAACACCTCAAGTCCGGGGGAAGTTTGGAAGGCCGCCTGTGCAAACGGATTTTTGTACGCAAACAGATCCATCTGCTCTATGAACTTAAGCCCGTTATCGTGACTGCCCTTTGCCTCAGGCAGAAATGTGCACCATTCAACAAAGAACGGAACAAGATCGGCAAAGGATTTTCCTATCCACGGATTCCCGCCTTCACGGTATCCGGCCGGAGTCTGCCGCATATTCTTGAATGACTCATCTATGAGCATTTTGAAGACCTTGTTCGAACGGTACGCTTCAACCATGCCGGAAATGGAACCTTTGCAAGGACAGTCGTCCGGCACTGAGAGATCCTCTTCGGCAAGTGAGACCAGCGGAACCGTCAGGAATGAAAGCAGAACAACCAACAAAAGCAATAACCGATTAAAGAATTTCACAATATCCTCCTGAATCTGAAATTTATTCCGAGTAGCGTTATAAACCAGACAGATGCCTGACATGATAGCACAACGATTGCGCGCCGCACAGTGGATTGTTATACTGCCACACCTGATGCTGCGTATTCAGGAAACGTATTTACCTTAACATGTTATTTCACCTTGCTAATCGTCTGGATAACGTATATAAAATCTTCCTCGCAAGGCCGGACATGCCGGAACCGGGCCTTCATTAAAATGCGGAGAGGTAGCGAAGTCCGGCCGTAACGCGCTCGACTCGAAATCGAGTTACGGGTTCATAGCCCGTACGTGGGTTCGAATCCCACTCTCTCCGCCACTAAACAACTCAAGGGCTTAGGATACAATCCTAAGCCCTTTTTCATTGGCTTGAAACTGCCGACAGGTGATTTCATAGGTGATTGGTTTCTAAAGCACCTTTCCTCTTTTTCTTTTCCCGATCATCAGAATGTGTGTTTTATGTGCGTTTGGTTTCAAAAACGCCACTCCCCTTTTCTTTTCCAAAAGCAACTATACGTGAAAATATACGTGATTTTCTTTCAAAAAAAATCAGCCGATTGAAACGTACTTTTGGTCAGCCGGAGTACGTATATTGTTTT
Source organism: Maridesulfovibrio sp. FT414 (assembly GCF_050916235.1). Classification (GTDB taxonomy): domain Bacteria; phylum Desulfobacterota; class Desulfovibrionia; order Desulfovibrionales; family Desulfovibrionaceae; genus Maridesulfovibrio. The sequence continues at coordinate 3,684,939 of NZ_CP104854.1, read as the reverse complement.
TACTTAAGGCATCACATATGCTTATTTTTAGGGCTGGGACAAACAGGTTTTATAGCATCGTATACCCACGTAGCCGGCAATAGAAAAGCAGGCTGCTGCAAAATTAAACAACGCTTAAAGAAGCTGACTATGATGTGAGCCGAGAATATAGATGTCAGGTTTCAAATTTATTTTGTTAGCTATCCTGTGCTTTTTTCTGTGTCCCCAACCCGCCGCCGCTTTAGGGCTGGGTCCTGTAGGGCTTGTGGAAAACAGTCTGATGGACACCCCTACAAAATTTGGAAAAGAGCCGCATATTACAATAGATTCCACTTATACACTACCGGCGTCTTTTCGCAGTGCATCGGGCGAGGTAAGTGTTGTTCGCAACTCTGTCAGGGTCGGCTATTCCATTTTTGAGTTATCCTACGGGCTGTCCCATTTCATATGGGAAAACGAGGGGGATATTTCACGGCAGATCAGCGGAGGAAAGAGTTCCAACCCTCCTTTTGAAAATCTGCAGGATCTCACCCTGCAGGCACAACTGGTTAACGGAAGATTCAACGAGGACTGGATATACTGGCTGGATTGCACCGCCACCTCCGCATTTGAAAAAGATTTTCCCGGAGCTTTGGGTCTGGGTCTGCAGGGAGGGCTTGCTTACGATTTGTGGAAAGGATCGATTCTGGGCAGCGGAGTCAAAGCAGTTGCCGTCAGCCCTATTAATGATGAACTTTTCGGCGATATCGAAGTGGGATTGGTTCTGTCCGTGTCGAATGAAACCTTTACCGAAATCCTCAAGATGATCGGGGTGGATATGGGCGACGACAAAAATAAAACCATCGGAATGACCATGGCCATGACCGGCTCAAATAAAATCTATGAAACTGAAGGCTATGTAAAAGAGACCCAATCAAAGTTCGGCCTGTATCTGGATTATACACCAAACGAACATTGGACCTTTTCAATCGGTCCTGAATACGTCTATGAACGAAACTACACTTTTTACAACAGCAACGGGCGCAAGCTATCGTCCCAGAATCTGGGTAGCGCGTTTGGGGGGCTTGCCAAATTTGTCTGGCGGTTTTAATTGGACATTCGCGAAGATACTGTTAGCGCATAATAACCAGACAAAAAAATTGAAGCTGAGTGCCTCCTGACAGAATCAGCCCCGCAATCAAGAAGTCACTCCTATCCCAACAGGGAATCATTTTCTTTGATGACCGCGGGTTAATCACTGCTGCCCATACCGGCACCTAGTCGCAATTCTTCAACCCCGCAATTCTTCAATAGTAAACTTCCAGGAACACACCCACTCTTCCGGATGCTCATCAGGCGGACACCCGATACACTCGCCCTTGAATCTGTTTCATTAGCCTATACAGCTTCAAGTCTAAGGATAGATGCTACAGCAATCCATAAGCAGTAATTGGCTGCCATTTGGATTATTAATTCAGCCAGATCATTAGAAGGGATTGCTTTTTGCGAGATTTTAAATATAAAAATATTAAAATTAATCAAACATTAATTTATTTCTTATTCTTATAGTTATAAATCAAACAAATTTAAAATAAGATAATAATTTTATTATCTCACACACAAATACAACTTCCATAAATCAAGAGGCAATAAAATGGATTATTCAATTCGTCCAATTTCAAGTGAAGATCGCAAAGCAATAATGGATATCTTCAATTATTACATTGAGAATTCATATGCGGCATATCCAGAAAATAGTCTGCCATACCAAGCATTTGATATGCTGCTAAAAATGGCAGAGGGCTTTCCTCATGGAACGATAGAAGATCAAAATGGAAAAATTTGGGGATTTGGAATGTTACGCACACATAATCCCATGCCCGTATTCTCTCAAACGGCAGAAGTTACATATTTTATTCATCCAGATTGTACAGGTAAAGGATTAGGTTATAATCTGCTTTGTTTCCTCGAAAAAGGGGCAGTGGAAAAAGGTATCAAGAATATCTTGGCCAATATCTCTTCGCTGAACGTGAAAAGCATAGATTTTCATAAAAAGAATGGATTTGTAGAATGCGGACGTTTCAGAAACGTGGCTAAAAAAAAGGGACAAATTTTCGATACGGTATGGATGCAAAAGGAACTCTAACCGAATGGATTCCGGATTTCGGTTACTAAAAATCAAGGGCTTAGGAAATCAATCCTAAGCCCTTTTGCATTATCCCAAAATCCCTTTACGTAAAAGGATACGTGATCGAGTTCACCGCCCCCCTATTCTTCAATAGTAAATCTCCAGGAACACACCCACTCTTCCGGATGCTCGTCAGGCGGACACCCGATACACTCGCACTTGAACCTTGAGTCTATTTCATTTGAAAACCCGACGTATTCGGTAATTCCGCCGGACTTGCAGGGATAGTCCGCCAGCCCTTTTCGCTTGCGGGCAGTCTGGACGCGACAGTCTGTCATGCGAAAAACGATTGAATTTTCGGTTTCATCCGTAAATTCCCACCGGTTGAGATGTGCATACATCCTCACCCCAAGAGCAGCCTTCAAAGCCGGAATCCCGCCGTTATCAGGCAATCCGAGAATGTCCTTGGCCCGGCGGGCCTCCAGCGGCGAAAATCTGGACCAGCAGGTATCATTGACCCGTTTGGCTGTGACCATATCCGCCTGTTTCTCAATGGCCTGAAACCATACCCCGTCTGCCGCCAGCCATGCTGAACGCAAGGCCATACCCAGCTTATCCAACGTCTCCTGATCAGTTCCCGCCAGAATTTCCTGAGGAGTAACCCCAAGGGCACGCGCGAGCTTGCCGGATAGAATCCCGAAAAACCTGTCCCCTGCTTCCTTTTCAGCATCCAGAGCAGCTTCAAGTCCGAGTTGATGCACGCTTTCCGCCATCCATAGTCCGTAATGAGCTGCCAACTGGCGAATTACTTCGGTAAGATCTTCGAGTGTGGTTGGTTCTGAGGGTTTCATTATTTCTCCGCAACGACTAGAGTGTTATTGATATAACATTATTGCAGCACATTCCTTTCAGACATGCAACACCGGGACGGAAAAAGAAGGTACATCGTAAAGAAAAAGACCGCCATGCATCTGCACAGCGGCCTTCATTTCAGCCTGTCATCTCTGTAGTTGAGTCGGTCTGTTCTGCGGCTTTTCAATCTTCAGATATTTATACATACTGCCTGCACTGTTTTGTGCGGAGCCATGCCTTTCAACACATGGCAGGGTATAGCACCTGCATTTTGGACACATTGTTTCGTGTATCAGCCTTTCCCATCTTCCCGACCAACCGCAATTAATGCACTTATGTACCATTATTCCTCCATGTGCATGTGGAAAGACCCCGACATGCTGCCGGGGTCGGAACAAACAATACAGAACTACAGTTTTCGCTTATAAAGAGCTTTCAATGGCAACCTTTTTAGAACGGCTCTCCACTGACGGCGTTCTAGGAATTGTTATGCACAGAACTCCCTTGTTCAACTTGGCACTGATCTTTTCCTTATCAGCATCCTTCGGGACATTCAGAATCCTGCGAAACGAGCCGTAAGACCTTTCAACCCGGTAGTAACCTTTCTCTTCGGTCTTCTCCTCGTGCTTCTTCTCAGCGGAAAGAATGAGTATGTCATCCTTCACCTCCACTGAGAGGTCCTTTTCATCAATGCCCGGCAGATCAGCCTTGATGACGTACTCCTTGTCCGATCCATAGATGTCCACCTTCGGCTTCATGGTAATCTTATCAAGCCTGGGGTCAGCCATGTCGAACATGCGTTGCGGCATCGTCAGTCCGAAACCGGAAAACACTGATTCAAACATACGGTCTACTTCGGCATGGAACTGGTCAAGCGGAGAAGCATTGGGGCCTGCTTCCCGTTCCGTCTGCTTAACCGGAAGGGTCCTTTCCTGTTCACTTTCCCTTTTGAACCAGTTCCAGGGATTCAGCTTGGAAACGGTCATAGCGTCCTCCTTGAAAGAATAAGGTTAATGTTTCTACTATATTTTTAAAACAGGACAAAAAGCAGTCAAGATCATGATTTCATTTTTTTTGATTTGCAGCCTGCACCGCCGAGCCCCCCCGTCTTCGAGAACTTTCCCCTACATCGGACGCAACTATTCCATGAGTGCAACACCCTTATATCGCACTTGATTTCAAGCAGAACAGACTACCCGGATTAAAAATTGAATCCGAGTTCCAATCCTATGGACAAGGTCTCGTTATCAATTCCTGCACCGTTGCTCATAGACGAAGTTTCACCTGTGACCGTGCTCCTTTCCTTAACATTACCGACCTGGCGATAATACTTCTGATAATCAACTGAAATTGTGGAAAAAATATTCTGAGTAAAGGAGTAGCAGCCCGAGATCCCCGCTCCGAGATATTTGATATTGGAAAAGGAGTCGTTAAAGACTAAACGTCTGCTGTAGTGATAATCCTCGTCATCAGCCCATGCATAGATAGTTCCCTTAACATATGTTTTTAATTTGAAATCACCGAAATCAGAATCCGTCTGTATTCCTACGTAAGGGCAATAAAACCACTGCTCGTAACCGATACCGGTTTCATTTTCGGGGAAATTTCCTATGCTGTTGCGCCATCCACTAATGCTGTACACGTACGATCCGCCGGAATCTTCCCATTTCCAGTTATCAAATTTAAAACCGACAAGCCCTGAAAGGGCCAGATAATCCCATTCAAAAATTTTTATTTCAAAATTAGTGTCAACACTTATGGCTTTCTCAACTGTTATCCTGCTGTGCGACCAGTCCGACCACCGTGGATCAGAGGTAAGCCAGTCGTAATCGTCCATGTAGCCGTCATCACCACCGGTCAGATTCATCCAGAAACCGCCGTTGAATGACAACCAGTCTGTAAAATCAAACGACCCTTTGACCCCGGCCATAACGACGTTATCAATATCCCATTGCAGTTCGCTTACCTTCCGCCCCTTGCCCTCTTCATAAACAAGTTCACGCGCCTCTCCATTCACAACTCCGACCTGAACACTGAGGCTGGCAGGAATGGTCGAGTTAAGAGCAACATCCTTGTTTCTGAATGAATCAGCATGAAAAGCATGGGCAGTACCTGCAAAAAGCAGCAAAACCAGACACAGCGTAACATATTTAACAACACGTGACACGAACATAACCCCCGCAATTTACTTTCGCAAATAAGTTCCCTCAAACAATTCCGATATTACAAACAGCACATCATTATTTCACTGCAAACAAGCAATCAGCATCATATCCACAAATTACAGGACACGGGTAATCAGTTAAAATCAACAATTGTGAAATGCAGTAAAAACACAGCTCGTGCAATTCTGCAGGCAATTTACTGGTTAATAAATGAATCTCATCGAGAGATGCAACAATTGTTTTCAATCGCAAGTAGATTTAAACCGGTTGCCATACAATCTGCACGGAAAAAACCTAATTCCGGCCTTGCCTGCCATCTGCTCACACCCCCTCTTCTATGCCGAAAGTCAAATCCCCCTGCCCGTTGACATTCATCATCACCTGATACACATCTGCCAAGAGCTGAAGGCCCAATATCCGACTAAATTTTCAGGAGAACAACATGATACTGGACAGCATGGACAACTATTCAAAATACGACTTCGGCCCCGCATGGGAAACCGCATTCAGCTTTCTGCGCGGGCTGGAAACATCCGCGGCTCTGGGAAGGCACGCCATAGACGGTGATACGGTCTTTGCGGAAGTGAATGAATACAACACTAAAGAGCACGAAAAAGGAATTTACGAGGCGCACCGTAAGTACGTGGACATCCAGTTCCTGCTATCCGGACGGGAAATCATCGGCTGGGCCGACCTGCCCGCGCTGGAAATCGAGACCGCCTATATCCCCGAACGCGATGTCGAGTTCCTGAAGCCGCTCCCGGAATTGCCGAATCAGGGCATTCTCACACCAGGAAATTTCATGGTATTTTTCCCGCTGGATGGTCATATGCCGGGCCTGAGGTGCGCGGAAGAACCGGAAGCAGTGAAAAAAGTTGTCGTCAAGATAGCCCTCGCCACGCTTGAGCCTCACCTTGAACGGCACAGTAAATAACTTTCGCCTCCAATATAAGTTGCTCCGGTGGACCTCCGGGGCTGATTTCGATGAGCTTTGCGCTTTTGACGCTCTGATTTCGCCGCCGACGGCCAAAGGAGCAAGCCCCTTTGGAATCCCTATTGGTTTAACAGGCCGTTCCAGACTAAAACAGCACGCACCGGCAATCCCTGCTCTTTCCCGAAGACCTGCACAATTTTCATCCCACCATTGCCACAACTCCCGATTAGGCATAGAATAAAAAGACCGGAAATATCACCCAACCCTAAGCATCTGCCATGGGAACCTGGAAAACAAGGATACCGCCCAAGGAGGAGTCCATGAACAAATGTATCGCCGTCTTTTTAATGATCACGATGCTCGCCGTCCTGCCCCTGACCGGCTGCGGCACAATCTACAAGGCCGCCATGGACGAAAGGAGCGTGGGCCAGCAGACCGCCGACGCCACAATCTCCGGGACAATCATGAAACGCTATCTGGATGACGATGAAGTGTCCGTGATGGGCATTGAGCCGTACACCTTCATGGGGCAGGTCTTTCTTGTTGGCGAGTATGAGACCGCAGCGCAGAAATCAAAGGCCATAGCCATCGCCGAGAGCGTGGAAGGAGTAAAGGGGGTAACAACCTACCTGCTGCCCAAGAAGGAAGACCCGACCTGTGAAACATCAGACAATCTCGGCATCCTTGCCTCGGTGAAAAAGGAGCTCATAGCTGACGGCGACATCTGGTCCACCAACGTGGAAGTTAAGGTGGTCCAGTGTCAGGTGGTGCTGCTCGGCCTTGTGGGCTCACAGACTCAGGTGGACAAGTCCATTGCCCACGCCAAGGCAGTCGAGGATGTTCGCGGAGTCAAGTCCTACCTGCGGGTAAGCAACAAGCCCTGAGCTTATGGACACCCAACCTGTACAAATCGGCCGGGAATTTCCCGGCCTTTTCTGTTTGTACATTGATTTGCCTTCGGCGACCCTGCGGGGCTGATTTAGATGCGCTTCGCGCTTTTGGCGATTTGATTTCGCCGCCGGCGGCCAAAGGGTCCGCGACCCTTTGGAATCCCTATCGGTTTTAAGGTGCTGGTTCATGTAAAATTGCTATCAACAGAGCTTGCCCCGCCTTCGACAATTTCCATATTTCAGTGTTCTTTCCTTCGGTATAAGCCCCTGTTTACCCTGTTGACATCTGTTCCGTAATCGGGCAGTGCTTGTTTATATCGTAATAACAAGGAGTCTTGATGTTCACCAAGTTGTTGGAGCTTGTAAGCGAAGTTGCCGAAATAAAGGGCAATCAGCAGGCTTAAACCGCTTTTCCGGCCGCACATCCATGCGGTTCAGATACAAGGCCGCCCGGCCTGTTTGATCTGCGTTTCGTCCTGAAACCGGTCTTTAGTTGCGCCCTTTCATTTCCGCAACACATTCACCATCACGGCATAGAGCTGCGTCCTGCGACTTTCCGTCACAGGACGTCATAAATTGACTGCGTTCGGAGAGATTCCGGACCGAAACATGGTGAAATGAAATGACCGAAAACACAAAATCTCAGACAATCATATCCAGTTCCCCTGAAAAGCTCAGCCTTCTCGGCTGGAACGAATCATTTGAATCAACTGCGGCAGCAGCAGACCTTAATGGTCGCATAGCCCGCGTCATCAGCGTGCAGCGAAACCTTTTTCTGGTAGGAGACGGACAGGAAGAGTGGCTCTGCGCCCCTTCCGGCAGGGTGCTCAAATCAAATAACGGCGACTATCCCGTCACCGGGGACTGGGTCTGCGCCAACGAAACGGTCGTGACCGCAGTGCTGCCCCGCAGTAACATACTTTCGCGGGCGGAAGCAGGTTCGCGCTACAGCCGGAACGGATCAATCACACGCGAACAGCCCATTGCCGCAAATATCGACACGGTTCTCATCGTCTGCGGACTGGACCGCGACTTCAACCTGAGGCGTCTGGAACGCTACCTGACGCTGGTCTATAACTGCGGGCTCAATCCGGTCATAGTACTTACCAAGGCGGACCTGCACGACGACCCTGAACAGTACGTGATGGAAGTCGAAAGCATCGCCTTCGGAGTGCCGGTAATCCTCAGCTCCATGCAGGACGAAAGAGGCCGCTCCGAGCTGGAATGCTATCTTGGACAAGGCATGACTGCTGCCATGATAGGTTCGTCCGGCGCGGGTAAATCCACCCTTGCCAACATGCTGTACGGGAATGACATTCAGGCCACCCGGACAGTAAGCTCCAGCGTGGGCAAAGGACGGCATACCACCACAACGCGTGAGCTGATCCGCATGCCGCAGGGCGGCCTGCTGATGGATAACCCCGGTATCCGCGAAATAGCCTTCCACGAAGACGGTCACGGCATCGAAAACAGCTTCGCCGACATACAGGAACTGGCGGAAAACTGCCGATTTGCAGACTGCTCACACGGCCACGAACCGGGCTGCGCTGTCCTGCAGGCCGTGGAAAGCGGTGAACTGGCCCCGGAAAGACTGGAAAGCTACCGCAAAATGAAGCGCGAGCTGGACTACCTTTCCATGCGGCGCAACAAATCCGCCGACCGGGTCGAAAAGGAACGCTGGAAAGATATAACCATGTTGATCAGGAACATGAAAAAATGATGAGTTAAGCCAATCAGGCCGCCAGAAGCGTTAAAGGCTTCTGGCGGCTTGGCTCGGAAGTAAGGCAGCTTTCAGGCATGCCGAAAGTTAAATCTGTCCCAAAATCCGGGCTGGACATTCCATTTAGCTGACGCATTGACACTTCATATAAGCGGACAAAACTCATGGACAATGGGTGAACCAGGACGTCTGCATAAGGCAGACCTTAGGCGCTCTACCTTGACGACAGACAAAACATGTACTATTTTTTGTACAACAAGGAGAAATTTCATGCCTGAAGCAATTACGTACAGCGAAGCGCGCAAGAATCTGGCTTCAACAATGGACAGCGTATGCGATTCCCATGAACCGGTAATAATTACCAGACGCAAGGCTGAATCGGTGGTCATTATGTCCCTTGCAGACTATAACAGCATTGCGGAAACTGCCTACCTGCTGAAAAGCCCGGCTAATGCCATACGTCTGCGCGAAAGCATTCTTGCTGCAGACGCTGCCAATACTGAGCAACACGAATTGGCGGAAGATTGATGCCCCTGCTGACTTGGACGCCGCAGGCTTGGGAAGATTATCTTTACTGGCAGAAAACCGACAAAAAGATGGTCAACCGCATTAATCTGCTTATCAAGGAAGCCTTGCGCACTCCATTCGAAGGTAAAGGCAAGCCTGAACCGCTCAGGTTTGATCTTGCCGGATACTGGTCGCGACGTATCGACCATGAGCACAGGCTGGTATACAAATTTAAAGATAATCCCGAGGCTCTTGTCATCGTACAGTGCAGATATCACGATTGAAAGCTGAGTGGACCAATAGGTATTCCAAAGGCCCGTCAGCACTTGGGCGAGAAGTTTCGCTTCGAGCTTTATGGATGTTAAGAGTAAAGACATCGCCGGGGGCATACCCCAGTCGTGGAAAATAATAAAAGGCGCAATCCTCACGGACCGCGCCTTTCTTCTTTGAAACATAACGACAAATTCAGCCGGAAATCTTATCCCAGTGCCATGGCGACGCGTTCCCCCATCTTGATGGAGGTCTCGTAACCGGAAATGGTATTGCGGAGGATATCCTCATCCACCCGGACCCTGCCTTTCTCGAAAAGCATTACCACGGTTGAGCCGCCGAACTTGAACCAGCCCTTCTGCTGACCTTTGCCGACCACAACGTCCGGGGTATAGGTCTGGACGATGGAACCGACCATGGTGGCCCCCACTTCACAAAGCAGGATGTCCCCGGCATTTTCGGTGCGAAGTTCGCAGTATTCGCGCTTGTTTTCCCAGTAGACACTGAGCATATCCTTCACTGCGTGCGGGGAAACGGAATAATAATCACCGTTGATCAGCCTTGAACGGGTGACCCGCCCTTCCGCAGGGAAATGGAACCGGTGGTAATCGACCGGAGCCAGACGGATAATCATCATCGTTCCGCCCTCGTACTTGCTGCTCAGGACCTTGTCCTGCAGAAACCTATCCAGCGAGAATTCCTGCCCCTTGGCAAAAAACGTATCCAGCCCCCTGAATCCCTCAAAGGCCATAACCTTGCCGTCTGCCGGGGAAACAACGGCCTCCCGGTTCAGGTCGACCGTACGTGCCCCCGGAACGAGTTCGCGGATGAAAAAGTCGTTGAAGGACTTGAAGTCATTCAACGGACGAAGCACTTCATCCATTTTCATGTTCAGGCACTTTATGAAACCTTCGATCATTTTACTTGAATCATGGGTATCCATATACCAGCCGTACCACGCCGAAAGAAACTTGCGCCGGACCACCCAGTCCAGAGCAAGCTTACCAACCGGATTATGGTAAAGCCAGTCAAGCCACTTCTCTCCGGGAACCTTCTCGGTGAGCACATTCCCGGTCTTTCTATCTATGTATTGTATGTTATTCATCATATTTTCCTGTTGAAGTTTCTGACTTGTCGCGGTTTTAACCTTGCTAACCAATCTGGTCAACCACCTGTTCAACCCGAAACAGGCCAAAACAGGCAACAAGAACAGCCGAACGGGATAGACTTAATCAATCAAGTACCGTAGAGTGAAAAGTGACAATATATAATCAGTATCATCGAGGTGCATGTGGATTCAAAAAAGCCTACCTACGAAGAGCTGGAAGCCAGAGTCGCCGAGCTGGAAAAGCAGAACGCCTGCCTGGCAAACGACAGCACTGCCCGCCCCCTTCTTGATGCTGCAACGGAATCCGTGTTCCTCATGGACCGGGACGGAATATTCATCACAGTCAATAAGACTGCAGCGGCCCGCATGGGGACCACTGTTGAAGAAATGACCGGAAAGTCTTTCAGGGAGTTCATTTCGCCGGAGCTGGCCAGCGACCGGGAAGAGTTCTACAGGAAGGCGATAGAGGGTAAACAGCGTGTTCGTTTTAAAGACAGTCGGGACGGCCGGATTTTCGACCACAATATAGCCCCCATCGTAAATAATGACGGCGATGTTCACAGGTTAGCCGTATTCGCTAGCGACATAACCAGCATCGTTGAATATGAGAACGAGCTGCTGGATAACAGGCATTACCTGAACATCCTGTTCAATTCGACACTCAGCGGAGTTTTCGTTGTTGACGCGGAAACTCGCAGGATTGTCGATGTGAATGCCCCGGCCCTTAATATGATCGGACGCAGGAAAGAAGATGTTGTGGATCAGGTCTGCCACGAATTCGTCTGCCCTGCCGAGCGCGGCAAATGCCCCATTGCGGACCTCGGCCACGTTGTGGACAGATCCGAGCGGAAACTGCTCACCTCCGGCAGCGGGGAAAGGACCATCCTAAAGACCGTGAAAACACTGATCCTCCGGGGCAAGGAATATTACATTGAAAGTTTCATCGACATAAACGACCTCAAAGAGGCGGAAAAATCCCGCGAGACTCTCATCGAAGAACTCTCCGAAGCACTGGAAAAAGTAAAGCTGCTCAGCGGCTTGATGCCCATCTGCTCCAAATGCAAGAAAATACGCGATGACAGGGGATACTGGAACAACCTTGAGGCGTTCATTGAAAAACATTCCGAGGCTTCATTCAGCCACGGCCTGTGCCCGCACTGCGCCGAAGAGCTGTACGGAGATCAGGAATGGTATATCAAGGGAAGGCAGAGAAGATCAAAAAAGAGTTGAACCGGTTAAGAGTATACATGTCAAAAAAAGAGGCACGACCTGCAACAGACCGTGCCTTTCTGACTTTTCCGCAGAGAAAAAACTAATTCGGCAGATTCTGTCCCTTGCGCCCTTTTTCAGGAGCAGGGTCAGCAATGAGGCCGTAGGTCAGGCGTCCCTCGTGATCTTCAGGGAGATGCTCGGTTACGGGCATACCGTCTTCGGTCACGAACAGCATGCAATGACAGTACTTGTACTGCTTCATGTCGGAACAGGGACAGAGCCACTCACGCTCATCCACCGCCTGCTGCTTGTCGGGATAGAAACGACAGGGACACAGCGGGCGCTTGAGCTGATCCATATGCATGGCAAGACCGGTGGTAACGGCATCGGACACATCCGCCATGGGATGAAGCTGCAGTCCGGTGCGGGCACAATTTTTCTTTACGTAGTTGTTTATGAGAGCCGCGCTCTTTTCAGTAGGCTGAGACAATGCTTTCACCTTCGATATTAATAGGTTACCCATTCATGCAGCAAAACCATAAAAAGCAGTTTCGCAGCGTCAAGCAGCGGATACTTAACATTCATTGCATCCGATTGAAAGGGATAAAAGCAGCGGCTGGAATTTCCGGGCACCACTCCGCATGAACAATTTATAATCCTGCCATCTCGACACATTCCCTGCCATAAGCTATAAATGATGGCGACAATTCGATAATCCCTTATTCAAACCATACGGAGATACCATGGGAATCCTCGACGCCCTGATGGGCAATGCAAGTGAAGTCGACGTCAATGATGTACAGGAAGAACTGAACCCCATACTCGGAGACAACGAGCGTGTGGAACGGGCCTTCAAACTCATCCGCGATATGTTCGTGTTTACCAACGGACGGCTTATCCTCATCGACAAGCAGGGACTGACCGGTAAAAAGGTCGAGTACATGTCCATCCTTTACAAATCAGTAACCTCTTTTTCCGTGGAAACCGCAGGGCATTTCGACCTCGATTCGGAACTGACCATCTGGATTTCCGGCAGACATGAGCCCATCAAAAAGGAACTCAAGAAAGGAACCGACGTTGTGGGCATCCAAAAGCTGCTGGCCAACAAGATACTGAAATAAGCGGAACAAATGTATACCTGCAAAAAAGCCTGCCTCTCCGGCAGGCTTTTTTTATATCCATAAAACTTGATTCTCAGGGAGTCCGCACCTACACTGCCCACTCACCAATGACCATTCAAAGGATAACCATACATGGGATACAAGAATACACAGGAATGCATTGCTGCCCTTGAAGCACGCGGAGACCTGATCCGCATTGAGCAGGAAATTGACCCGAACATTGAAGCCGGAGTCATCCAGCGCAGGGTTTTCCAGGCCGGAGGCCCGGCACTGCTGTTCACCAACGTCAAGGGCTGCAGATTCCCCATGGCAGCCAACATATACGGGACACGGGAACGGCTGCACTTCATCTTCCGCGATACCATTGAAACCGTGGAACGGCTCATGAAACTCAAGCTGAGTCCCATGGAAGCCCTCAAGCGGCCGTGGAAATATTTCAAGGCCCCGCTCACCGCCTACCACACCATGCCCCGCAAGCTGGCATCCGGTCCGGTAACGGAAAACGAAACCACCCTTTCGCAACTGCCTCAGCTCAAATCATGGCCCATGGACGGAGGGGCATTCATAACCCTGCCGCAGGTGTATTCGGAAAACCCGGACCAGCCGGGATTTGCAGGGTCAAACATCGGTATGTACCGGGTGCAGCTCTCCGGCAACGAATACATAAGGGACAGAGAAGTGGGCCTGCACTACCAGATTCACCGCGGCATCGGCGACCACCATGCCCGCGCCCTGAAAAAGGGCGAAAAGCTCAAGGTGAGCATCTTCGTGGGCGGAGCACCGTCCATGAGCATAGCCGCAGTAATGCCCCTGCCCGAGGGGCTGGCGGAAATTTTCTTTGCCGGAGCCCTCGGCGGACACCGTATCCCCATGGTCACCCGTGCAAACGGCCTGCCCGTTCCGGCTGAAGCGGACTTCTGCATCTGCGGAACAATCAGCAGTGAACAGAAACCGGAAGGCCCGTTCGGGGACCACATCGGCTACTACAGCCTTGCACACGATTTCCCGGTACTCAATGTTGACAAGGTCTACCACCGCACCGACGCCATCTGGCCATTTACCACTGTCGGCCGCCCGCCGCAGGAAGACACCATGTTCGGAGACTTTATCCATGAACTGACCTCAGAACTGGTTCCGGCTGTCTTCACCGGGGTGCACGAAGTCCATGCCGTGGACGTGGCCGGGGTTCATCCGCTGCTTCTGGCCGTGGGAAGCGAAAGATACGTGCCCTACGCCGGCGAACGCCAGCCGCAGGAACTGCTGACCAACGCCATGGCTCTGCTGGGCAACACCCAGACCGCCCTTGCCAAATACCTTTTCATCGGAGCAAAGGAAGACCTGCCAGCAGGCATGAACTGCCACGACATTCCCGCATGGTTCAATCACCTGCTTGAGCGCGTGGACCTGACCCGCGACCTGCATTTCATCACCCGCACGACCATCGACACCCTCGACTACTCCGGCAACAGCCTGAACGAAGGCTCCAAGCTGATTCTTGCTGCCGCAGGAAGCAGAAAGCGTGAACTCGGACGAGAGCTGCCCTCCGGCATAGACCTGCCGGACGGATTCCGGAAGATGCGTATGCTCGCACCGGGAATCATGGTTATCTCCGGCCCCCGGAACACCATGGGCCGCACCGGGCAGGACCCGCAGATGGAAAGGCTGGCCGAAACACTGCAGCGCGTCGAAAAAATCGAATCCTTCCCGCTCATCGTTGTGGCTGACGATGCGGATTTCACTGCAAAGGACTGGAACAATTTCCTGTGGGTAAGCTTCACCCGTTCCGACCCGGCCAAGGACATCTACGGAGTTGAAGCACGAACCAATGCCAAGCACTGGGGAGCGGAAAAAGCGATCATCATCGACGCTAGGATAAAGCCTCACCACGCCCCGCCGCTTGATCCCGACCCGGAAGTGGAAAAACGCGTGGACGAACTGGCCGCGCCCGGAGGACCGCTTCACGGAATCATCTGATCCGCCTGTTGAATAAAAAAACGGCCAGCCCATTGAGCTGGCCGTTATGTTTTTATTGCCTTACCGTGCGCTAGGCTTTACGTGCAGTAAGACTGTTCAACACACTCTTGAGCTCAAGAGCCATTTCAGCAAGCTCCTGAATAGCAGCAGCGGACTGAACCATGCCGTCAGTTGTTTCCGTCACGATGCGGTTCACCTCATCCACGGCGCGGTTGATCTGCTCACTGGTCGCTGACTGCTGTTCGGCAGCCGTTGCAATGCCCTCTACCAGACCGGATGCCCCCCTGGCCATACTTACAATCTGCTTGAGCACATTTCCGGAATTGTTCGCCAGTTCCGTGGCTTCGGAAACATGGCCCACAGCAGTGTTCACGTTGCTCAGGTTCTTGTCAGTTGCCAACTGAATACCCTTGATGTTGTTGCCGACTTCAGTTGTGGCAGCCATGGTCTTCTCAGCAAGCTTGCGCACTTCATCCGCAACTACAGCGAATCCGCGTCCGGCGTCCCCGGCCCGGGCCGCTTCAATGGCAGCATTGAGTGCCAGAAGGTTGGTCTGGTCGGCAATGTCGGTGATCATATTCATGACTCCGCCGATGGCTTTAGCCTGTTCGCCCAGATGCTCCATGTCCTTCTGCAGGTCAAGAGCCACATCATTGACCCGGTTGATGGCAGAAACCACACGGTTGACCAGCTCAGCGCCCTCTCCGGCCTTTTCCGTGGCATTATCCGACTGCTGCCTGGCGTCCGAAGCATTGCGGGCTATTTCCAGAACACTTGAATTCATCTGCTCCATTGCCGCTGCGGTTTCACCAACCCGCTGCTGCTGGATTTCCGATCCATTGCTGACCTCTTCTATCTGGGCAGACAGCTCTTCCGAAGCGGAAGCCACCCTATCGGCAATATCGTTTGCCTTTCCGGCAACCTCCATCATCGTGTTCTGGGCCATGACAATCTCGGTCTGGTCAATGACTATTTCAGCAACACCAACCACCTGACCGCTCCTGTCAATAAGCGGAACCGAACTGTAGTTGATGTGAAATTCTCCAGCAGCTGTTCGGGCAACGGTAGAAGAATGTTCCACAGAATAAGTTTTCATGCATTTATCTGAAGCGCAATCCTCTGTCCGGCAATCTTCTGTGTTAAAAACATCATAGCAATTCTGATTCCTGATGGCATCAATGCCACCGACCTTCATGGCCACTTCATTCATGTATACCGGCTTGAATTTCGGGGTCAGGCTCATCACACCGACAGGCAGTTTGTCTATGAAACCGCTGTAAACGGAAACAAGGGTATTTACCCCATTGACCAGCTTGGCGAACCCGCCGAAAAAGGCC
Organism: Maridesulfovibrio sp. FT414; assembly: GCF_050916235.1. Taxonomy (GTDB): domain Bacteria; phylum Desulfobacterota; class Desulfovibrionia; order Desulfovibrionales; family Desulfovibrionaceae; genus Maridesulfovibrio. The sequence goes on along the minus strand of NZ_CP104854.1, from coordinate 3,668,763 downwards.
GACTCATCTCCACGCGCATTCATGTCCCCATGCTCAACGCCGGAAACAATTCCCTCGACCTCTGCCGCTGCGGCAGAAACAGAATCACGAATGGCCACCAGTGCTGTACAGATTTTTCCGACCTCATCCCTGCGGCCAACGTCAATATTCCGACTGAAATCACCGGACGAAACAGCTTCGGCAAATTTGGTTGCCTGGGCAAGTGGCGACGAGACACCCCTTGCAATGTACAGTGCTGCCAGTACGCCTAGTATGGAAGCCACAAGCACCAGAATTCCAATCATGCTTTTAGCTTCTTCGCTCTGTTTCTGCACCTTTGGCCCCAGAGCATCCTGATCCTTCTTCACCGAAAGTTTAACGGCTTCAAGGTTATCGGCGATAGCCGGTCCCAATTTGTCAAGACCGTCCCTGATAACGGCATTGCGGCTGTTGATCAGCTCTACAACCTTGCCAAAGGCTTCACTGTACACTTTTCCCAGCCGAACCAGATCATGAACCAGTTCCCTTTCGGCAAGAGTATTCAACTCCCGGTCCAACACATTAATTTCTTGAACAAAAGATCCGAACTCTGATCTGACTCGCTCCGCAGCAGTCATTTGGTTTTTACTCAAAAATTTACTAGCATAAAGCCGTGCAAGCAGAATATTGCGCAACGCCTGTCCGGCAAAATAGGCTGCGGCAGTATGGTCGTCATCGTGCGCAGTGCGCATTATTTCTGTGAGTTTTTTTTCAATAGACGGTCCGGCATCGTCCATAATGCCCACCAACGTGTTTATTTCTGCTTGAACGGTTGTCACTTCTCCGAATTTATGTCTATATTGAACTATAAACTGATCTGCTTCCGCTACGTTTGCAGCTCTTTCCGGATTCTGAATTTCCTTTCTCGCTTCAAGCATAAGCTCCTGCGTTACCGACATGTTCTCCTCAAATTTCTGTTTGTCCTCAGTCCTGTCGTTGGCCAGATAATTTTTTACATCTATTCGGGATTTTAAGAGATTGGCCTGGACGCGCCCCATGAGATTTGTGTCTCGGGCAAGCCCCCTATAAATGGTAAAAGAATCATATCCCCTGGACAAAGAGTAATAGGCCGCGCCACCGGATACCAATAACAGAATTATGACAGCACCGAAGCCTACAGCCAGTTTGATCGCGATTGCCAGATTCTTCATTCTTTCTCCCCTGCGCCATTGAAACCATGTAATTTTATAAACATTCCATAGTCATACAATGTTAAAAAGATTTCCAACATGGCTGCGGAAATATAAATTCATAACACTTGCAGATTAAACAGCCTAAAAGAAAGCATCTAATATACAGGTAAAACAACTATACACCCAAGGAGTGCATTTTGGAAAAGCAAAAAAACAATTAATAATGAAATTAGCACAATGAATGTTTCGCTCATAAATTTGAACGGTTACATTTTTGCATTAAAATCTCGGAATAGATTATGCATAAAATAACACAGAGGGGACAGATTTAAAGATCCCTCGGGAGAAGGGCATGAAAGAGTATCCCAGAGGCAGTCCTTTTAATGACTGTAATTTAAGCGCAATCAAGCAGAGCAGCCGAATCAGGCAGGACCTGAAAAACGAGCTGATGACTGGAGATGACAAAAAACCGTCATTTTTCCATGACACGACCCTGCTCAGACCGGTATCGATCCGGAAGAATATTCTGCATCCGCCGCCGGAAGTTCAGAAAAAGATTCTGAACCGCCCCCCTATAATTTCCGACGATGACATGCTCAGCATACTCGGTGTCATCCGCAATACCGGCAGCGTTTTCGAAAAGACCCCCGGAGTGTTCAACATTCACAGCATTGAAGAACTGCGCAATATAATCACTTCGAACCTGAACATCAATTTTTCTGGCAGGACTTCAACTGAACTTTTCCAGAACAGGGGCAAAACCAGGTTCTACCTGAAGGCGGAAGACCGCGATGTGCTTATCGGCAAATGCGCCGTATGGAAATATCAGGAAGGCATAGGCTGCATCGTGAATTCCGTGCTGCGTTCATCTGCCAACCCGCACTGCAAGGCAGTGCTGCTGATTTTCAACAAGACAGAGAGAACGTTCCGAAACGTGGTCATCCGCGTCAGAAACATTTTGCTGCGCCACCCATGCCTGATGAGCATGGAAGAAACACCTGACGGAAATGAATGGAGAATGACCATGCGCGGGATAGATGACGGAGCATTGCAGATACGGGTACACACCCTGCTCTACAACATCTACAAGCAGACCGATAACAAGTACGAATACCTGAATGAACTTGAGCGGGCATTCTTCATCCAGGGTTAAGTTTTTTTCCAGACTCAGAAACATACCGAGCAAAACAAAAGTGCCGGAAGCATTTATGCTTCCGGCGCTTACATTGGAACATGTATATTACGCCGCTACCGTGCTGCGCAGCTCCACGAATGACGAATTATTGTCTTTAATCCTTTTCATGGTTGACTAGCCTTGATATTTCCTCGATAAAATATTGTGATCCCAATTAAACGAATAACCCACGGAGCACCAAGGCATGAAAAAACTTCTCACATGTTCACTTGCAACCTTTCTCCTGATCATCTTTACCACTGCGGCATTTGCTGCGGATTATCCTGAAATCCGGGGAACATGGGTCGGCCACGTAAAAATGATTCTCAAAGACGGAACCACCAAGGCCAGCAAGGCTATGTTCGTCATCAACAAACAGGACGGCCCCCTCTTTGCTGGCTACAAGGCATGGTTCAGCGACAAATCAGATTATGCCGTTACTGAAGGATTCAGCGGAGTTATCGGCGCAGACGGAGTAAGCCTCTACCTTGCCGAACATGAAGACGGCTACACCCAGGGAACCATGACCACTCCCCAGAAAATGTCCCTCTACTATCTTGAAAACGGACGCAAAGCCAAAGCCATATACTATGATATGGAAAGAATCCGTTTCTCCAAGGCATTCGTGGACATCGACAAGGACGGCAACAAAACCATCATCCGTTCCGAAATCGTCAACGTCTACCCGCTCAACGCCGAACGCATCATGCGTGAAGCCGATGTGAACAAGGACGGAAAGCTGAGCAAAAAGGAATGGGATGACTGGAAACAGGGCAAATAAGCAGCCCGCACCGGACAAATAAAGCCCGCCCTGTCGCGATGACAGGGCGGGCTTTATCTTTTCAACATAAGACTTGATTCGGTAATTAAATCAACCGCTACAAATCAATGCACAGTCCGTCCTGTGCCATAATGATCCTGCCGGGGCGCCTTTCAACGAGTCCCGCGAATTCAATGGTGTCTTCAAGAAATTTCTGCAGCTGGAAATCATCAAGCACCGGCTCCTGATGGAACAGGCAGAGAGTCTTTACACCGGCCATGCCGGAAAGCTCCACTGCAATGATGTTGTTGGAATGACCCCAGTCCTCCTTGATGGAGTTGGCTTCGGCAAAGGAATACTGGGCATCCATTATCAGCAGGTCGGCGTCACGGAAAAATTCAACAAATCCCTTGTCCGTCAGCGCGGTGGCACTCTTGTGCTCACAATCGGTCGAATAAACGGCAACCCTGCCGTCCTTCTCAAAACGATAACCGTATGAACCGCCCGGATGATACTGGGCCTTGACCACCACCTTTACACCGCACAGGTCGAACTCCTGCCCGTTTTTCAGCCGGACGAAATCAATCTCGGACCCAAGGTGCTCGAAATGGACCGGGAAACACGGGTCGCTCTGCTGCAGCCGCAAAACCTTTTCAATCTGCGGATGCCCGCCGTAGAAAGTGATGCGGTTGCCCGGAATATAAGCCGGGACGAAAAACGGGAATCCCTGCAAATGATCCCAGTGCAGGTGGGAAAGAAGAATATGGTAATGTGCTCCGGGCCTGCCCTGCCGCTCTTCCATCACCCTGTTGCCGAAATCACGAAGGCCGGTTCCGCAGTCGCAGATGATGTAATCATCACCGCTGCATCCGATCTCGATGCAGGGAGTGTTAGTCCCGTAAGAACCGCGGACCGGAAAAGGAAGCTCATCATCAATAAAAGAATCCAGATCGGTCGACGAATCCACACCTTTGGCCACTGCAATTTCAAGAGCCGCCTTGACCTTGGCCCTAGCCCTTTCAGCATTGAATGTGGCCGGCAGGGACCCCCGCGCCCCCCAGATACATACTTTCATTGACTACTCCTGTATGATATTTCACGGATATTATTACCTTTAGATCCACTAAAGGGCAATAACTCTGTAAAAAAAATAATCAGGAAAATAACTGCACACGGATACATACTTCAGAGAATGTATAACACTGTTTTCCGCATGTCCGGCATTGCAATCATTGACCTTTGTACGGATTAAGGTCAGTTATCAGCAGGCCACGGCACCACAGCACAATAAAAGAAAAGGCAGCATGGAATGAAAATATACACCACCGTCAAACCGTTGATACTCGGCTCAGCCTCCCCGCGCAGAAAAGACCTGCTGGGCTCGGCAGGCATAGAATTCGAAATACGCCCCGCCACCTGCGAGGAACCGGCCCCGAAACCGGGACAGGACCCGGAAGAATACGCAAGGGAAATGGCCCTAACCAAGGCCCGCAATGTTGCCGCAGCACACCCGGGCAGCTATGTCCTAGGTTCGGACACAATAGTAGTGCGGGATATGGACATACTGGGCAAGCCGAAGGACCGCGCCCATGCCTACGAAATGCTGAAAAGCCTGTGCGGCAGAACTCACAAGGTAATATCCGGCTGTGCGCTCATCTCCCCGGACGGATCAACAACGGATTTCGCCGTATCGACCGATGTGGAATTCATCGACTTCAATGAAAAGGTCATCCGGGCCTACGCCGCCACCGGAGAACCGGACGACAAGGCCGGGGCCTACGCCATTCAGGGACAGGGTGCATTCCTCGTAAAGGGAATCTGCGGGTCATACACCAACGTGGTTGGGTTGCCGTTGGCACGGGTGATAGAGCTGTTGATTGAGATGGGGGTTGTTGTTGCGGGGGAGTCTTAAGATCATGTTTTAAGCTTGGGAACGTTTCAGGTTCCATGTATAACCACTTTCTCAGAAATCAACAGCCTTCTCGACTATGCAGACAATAGGAAATAGAGAGGAACGCAGTGGGTTGCCGGAACAACCGAAAAAAGCTTTCAGACACATTGTCATAATTGCAGAACCGGTATCTGACGATCTAAAGCGGTTTCACATGACGACTATCGTTAGCTAGCAGAATTGGAGTGGAAGGGATCAGAATACATCCAGATAGTTCTGTAACCGAGTTGCCAGCTTTCCGATGTGGATTCCGTCCACGAAGGCATGGTGAACCTGCACGGCAAAGGGCAGTATCAGCCTCCCTTCCTTTTCTACGTATTTCCCCCAGTCAAACAGAGGCTGAGCCTTCCACCTGTCGCCGAAATATGTATGTGATACATGGGTAAATGTAATCCATGGCAACGCTGAAAAGACAAAAACATCATCCCCGACTGGCCCGTCAAAATATTTCTCTTGTCGTTCTGCCGTCGCCAATGCCAGCTCTACATACTCTGCCATAGTTTCCTGCATCTGGACAGAAACTACTTTGAACAATTCCGTCTCATTGTCCAGATAGGTAAACATGGTATTGATCTTGTGGAAAAGGACCACCTCTTTATCAATAAATCTGTACCTGAACTCTTCTATCTGATTTGCACATTTTGCCACGGCATAAGTAAAAGCCAGAGTAAATGAAAGTCCTTCCTTTTTGACTCTATCTGCAAAATTAGTAACATCCAGATCAAAGCCAATACAGTATTGCGGCTGAACTGCATTCATGAATACTTGACAATGTTCTTTTCTCTTCCACGATTCCATATCTATCTTACAATAATTAGCCGACATTGAAACCTCGCACAAAATTCGTGTATTCGGTTGCCACCAAGGACAACCCATTTCCTTCACACCGAACATATGATGGCAGACTGACCTGACAGCGCCTATCAAAGACATCCAGCCCTGACTGCCAGTATTCGCGAATTGATATATAAAATTATGCATGCCCTCAACAAGAAAATAACCTGAATCAAATCTGCTACATGCGCCCAGACAAAGCGTATACGCAGCAGTATTGCTATATTAAAAAGCAATAATGGCGCAGTCTATTTCATGCCAAACGTTTAGCCGCTTTTCCAAGACACTAACATCCTGCCCAGGAAGGATTGGCAACGGATTTCGCAGTATCGACCGATGCGGAATTCATCGACTTCAATGAAAAGGTCATCCGGGGCCTACGCCACTCAGGGACAGGGCGCGTTCTTCGGAAAGGGAATCTGCGGGTCACACACCAATGTTGTCGGGTTGCAGCTGGCGCGGGTGATAGACCTGCTGATTAATATGGGAATTGTTGTTGAAGAGGATAATTGGAAAAACTTTGTCAGAAATATTTCCAAGCATCCACCATGCTCCAACTTGATACTGAAACACGCAACTGTTATAGAATCCCACTAAAAAGGAGCGAAAACAAATGACCATTGAAGTAAAATATAGCTGTGATGAAGTAGATTGGGATCTCGTAGCCAGCATCCTCAAGAGAGTCGGTATGGGCCACTATGCCCCTGAAATCCACTCAAAGGCTTTTCATGCAAGCCATACGACAGTTTTTATATTCGATGATGATAAAATGATCGGTTTTGGCAGAGCGTTATCTGACGGAGCATATCAGGCAGCCATATACGATTGCGCCGTTCTTCCTGAATATCAGGGACAGAAGATTGGCTCCCTGATATTGGAGCACATTCTGAAACAGCTTGAAGGGTGTAACGTCATTCTTTATGCGGCTCCCGGAAAAGAAGGATTCTATCAGAAACTAGGATTCAGCCGATTGAAGACAGGCATGGCAAAATTTGTCGCTGAAAAAATCATGCAGGACAAGGGGTTTATCGATTAATCCATTCTGCTGGAATTCTTCGGATGAAGGCTGGAAACTTCCGCAAATTCCACTCCAAGAAGAGACTGATTTCAATTACCATAAACAGTTACAGATCTAATTTTATAATCAACGGGGTACGTTTACCGTCTGCACAGGTAATGGAAGTCCTGATTGATCTGGGCATTGTCATCCTTGAAAAGGATTTAAGAAAGTCCATTCGGGGTGTTTTACTACCGTTGTTCTTTCAATCTTCAAATTGAAAGTTAAACCAAAGCACAAGCCTGCCACATTTCTACAAAATACGTAGACAGGGCGCGTTCCGCTTGACCCAACGGAATTTAGCGGTCACACTGGCGAACCTATTTACATATAAGGATATAAGGAGGCTGGTCCGTGACTCTGCAAGATACCCCTACCCTGAAAAATGCACTGGAACTGAGCGCCGAGAAATATACTGATCGTCCCGCTGTCTGCTTTGTGGACGAAACTCCCATGACCTACGGCGAATTCAAAAAGCTTGTGGACGATATTTCCCTGCTGCTCCACAGCCGCAGCATCACCAAGGGCGACAAAGTTGCCATCCTTAGCGAGAATATGCCCAACTGGGGGGCCGCCTATCTTGCCATCACCTGCATGGGTGCCATTGCCATTCCGATTCTTACCGAATTTCACGAAGGTGCAGTGCACCACATTCTGCGCCATTCCGAATCAAAGGCCATCTTCGTATCCGAACGCCTGAAGCCCAAAGTGGATGAGTTCGAATCCGACGACCTCCACACCGTCATCATTCTTAACGACTTTTCACTTTCCACTGATGAAGGACTGCGCCAGAATTTCAAGGAAGGCATGGCTCATGCCCGCAAATCCTTTGAACAAGTGAAAAATCAGGTAAAAGAACGACTCGGCAAGGAGCTTGAGAAATACACGGACATGGGCAGGGAATTCGTTCGCCCGTCAACGGAAATCGACGTTGATGACGTTGCCGCCATACTATACACCTCCGGAACCACAGGGAGCTCCAAAGGCGTTATTCTCACGCACCGCAACATCGTGTTCAACGCCATAGCAAGTGCCAATATAGTTGACGTGAACACCGAGGATCGTCTTATTTCGGTGCTGCCGCTGGCACACACCTTTGAATGCACTCTGGGCATGGTTCTGCCGCTCATCCACGGAGCTTCCATCCATTACCTTCGCAAGCCGCCCACGCCCAAAACCCTGCTTCCGGCCATGGCCAAGGTCAAACCGACCATGCTGCTCATCGTGCCGTTGATTATTGAGAAAATTTTCAAGAACCGCGTCCAGCCCAAGCTCAAGGGGTCCGGCATCATGCGCAACGTCATGAAGCTCGGTGCCGCCCGTAAAAAGCTCTATGCGGTCGCCGGTAAAAAACTCATGGAAGCCTTTGGCGGAGAGCTTCGCTGCATGCCCATCGGCGGTGCATTTCTGGCTACAGAAGTCGAGGAATTTCTCGTGCATTCCGGCCTGCCCTATACCGTCGGCTACGGCATGACCGAGACCAGTCCGCTCTGCTCCGGAGAACCAGCCAGCTCCACCCGCTTCCGTTCTGCCGGACGTCTTCTCAAGGGCATGCAGATAAGGATCGACAAGCCCGACCCCGTGACCGGCGAAGGCGAGATTCTAGTCAAAGGCCCCAACGTTATGCAGGGCTACTACAAGGCACCCAAAATCACGGAAGAAGTATTCACGAAAGACGGCTTTCTGCGCACCGGCGATCTCGGCTACATTGACGAAGACGGATACATCTTCCTGCGCGGCCGCCTGAAGAACGTGATCATCGGCCCCAGTGGCGAAAATATTTATCCCGAAGAAATCGAATCCATTATAGGTGAGTGCGATTACGTATTGGAATCAATTGTCTATCGCGCTGAGGGCAAACTCGTTGCCCGCGTTCATCTCGATTCTGTCAAACTGGATGAAGAGCTGGGTACCGGCAAAATGATTGAATCAAAAGCCCACGAAGCCGTGCAGAAGCATCTGGACTCCATCCAGAAAACCGTCAATGGAAAGGTCTCCAGTTTCGCAAAGATATCCAAGGTAATCGAACAGGTCGAGCCGTTTGAAAAAACGCCCACTCAAAAAATCAAACGTTATCTTTATATAGATATGGAAGAAAACCAGAAGCGATAATAATATTCAAAAGATTTCGGTTACCTGATCGGACATGGTGTAGTTTTCCGGTGGAGATTTCGGAACTCCTGCGGAGTTTATTGCTGCAAATTCATTGCTATGTTATGATGATTTTAAAACCTAGCGAGAGGCTAAAGTTAAGATTACTTACAACTTATTCCCAACGGGACCATAGTCATTTCTCACCCTGGTTTGCTCGGTCTAGTACCAGTTCACAACAAGAACTGTTTATCCGTTGTGCCTTTTTCGCTGTTGAGAATTAGTCGAAGGGGTCTAAAAATGAGCTTTCAATGGAAGATAGAATCATTCAAACTCATAGTGATTATTCTATTTCTTGCTATGGCAGGAACAGCGAAGGCTAAAGAGTTTACAATTTTTGTTGATGAATGGCCCCCTTATAATTTTAATGAAAACGGGAAAATTGTCGGGATCAGCACGGAAATCATCGAAACAGCGCTGCAGAAAGCCAATGTTCAATACAAACTGGTCTTATATCCTTTTAAGCGCGCCTTACTGACTGTCCGGAAAACCCCAGGAACTATGCTTTTTACTGTGGCACGGATTCCGCAGCGCGAAGATATGTTCGCATGGATTGGGCCTCTCCACCCCAGAAAACTATATCTTTACAAATTAAAAAATCGAACCGACATACGGATTACGGATGTTAAGGACATAAAAAAATACCGTACAGGAGTTCTCTCAGGGGGATCTGTTGAACAATTTTTCATCACCAATGGTTTTCATAAAAGCAATTATCATTTAGTCAGTGACTCCGACCAGTTATTGAAATTGCTATTTAAAAAGAGAGTCGATCTTATTCCTGGTGACCCCCTTGATCTGGCCTACCAGGCTAAGAACTTGAAATACAAGTTTTCGGAACTTGAAATTGCATATTTTCTATCAGAAGAAGGCGGTTATTACATGATCGCAAACAAAGATACTTCTGATAAAATCCTTGAAAGGATACAGAAATCATTGGAAGATATTATGGCAACAGGTCTCCGGGATCGAATTATCCAAAAATATATTCAATAGTTTTGGCATAGACATAAGCAGTATCATACCTTGAAGAAAGCATGCCTCTACAAGCCCCACACAATTAACTATCTTATCAATAACAAATTGTAATTAAAGCATAAAAATGATGATCACAGTGTCAGACCTATCCCTTGAGCCGTAGGTGGAACTGTTAATGGACGTGGTAGTTCCAACCGGGAATCGATAAGAACAGCACTTTCATATTTTTTATACCGTGCCTCCGCCTCAAAACATCACAAGTGATAAGGCGTTAGGGTTATTTTATTTTACAAAAAAAGCTCTGCCTTTTACAATATATCGGGACATAGGGGAAAAGACTCCTCGGCCCGCTTCCTGTTTTCATTCCAAATATTAACAATGTACGTCGACGGTGTGTCTTGAAACAAGAGATAGTTGATCCAGTAGAATTGTCAGGAGCAATCCATGCCCAGACTTGATGAGGACAGGCACTCCCTGTCCAACGATGAAACCCTGTTCAATCGGTTCTTCGAAAAAGCCCAGGAAGGAATAGCCATCATTCAGGATGAGGCTATCATGGTCGGAAACGTCTCTCTGAGCCGTTTATTCGAAAAGACTTTGACGGAACTGACCTCGGGCGGTCTGGAGTGTCTGGTTCGGGAAGAACATAGGACAAGTGTGGCTCAATACCTGCGAGCATGCCAGTTGGGAAGCACGGACCTGGGACGCTGTGATTTTCAGGGGGAAACCGGAGACGGCAGCACACTTTGGGTGGAATTGTCAGGCACGCTCGTGGAGTGGGACGGTAACCCGGCAGTGCTGTGTTCCTTTTTGGATATTTCCAAAAGTAAACGGGAAAAATTGGACCTTGCCATGCAATGCAGGCGCATGGCTCTGGCCCTGGGGATTGTCAATGAAGGCGTATGGGACTGGCGAATGGATACCGGAGAGGTTTACTTCAACACACTCTGGTATACCATGCTTGGCTATACCCCTGATGAACTGCCTCAGGATTTTTCAACATGGCAGAAACTGGTCCATCCCGAGGACCTTGCCGAAGCCGAAAAAGCACTTGCCCTGCACTTTGAAACGGCTGCTCCCTTTGACATCACTCTTCGCATGCGCGCCAAATCCGGAAAATATCTATGGATCAAATCCAAAGGGAAAGTGGTGGAAAAAGACGCTGACGGCAAAGCAGTCCGCATGATCGGCACCCACCTGGACGTCACGGAGAAGAAGCTTTCCGAAGAAGCCCTCAAGGAGAGTGAAGAGCGCTTCAAGGCTTTCAGCGAGGCCTCATCAGGAGGCATCGGCATCCATGACAAGGGCTCTATCCTGGATTGCAACCGCAGACTGTCGGTAATAACAGGTTATACACGTGATGAATTGATCGGTATGAACGGTATTCTGCTCGTCGATGAGCAATCTCGTAATGAAGTTGTCCAGAAAATGTTATCGGGAGATGAAAAACCCTATGAGGTGATTGGACGTCGCAAAAACGGAGAGCAATACCCCCTCCAGGTCGAAGCGCGCAATATACCTTTCAATGGGAAACAGGTTCGAGTGGTGGAGTTTCGGGATATCACCGAAATTAAACACAGCAAAGAGGAACAGGCCCTTCTTAAAGCCCGTCTGGAAGCGCTTTGGCATGTTTCACGTATGGTAGAGGCTGAATACTCTGACCTGTGCGACATGATGCTCACCGAAGCGAAGAAGATGACATCAAGCAAATATTCATTTTTCGGTCTCGTCAAAGACAATATACTTTCGCTTCAGTCATGGTCCCCCGAGGTCCAATCCGATTGCTCAATGAAAGATAAATCTGTCCTGATTACAATCCACAAGGGCAGCTTCTGGGCCGAAGCCGTTGAAGGGCATCGAGAGCTCATCGTCAATTCCCCCCATGAGCACCTGAAACAGAAGGGAGTTCCCGAAGGACACGTCCCCATCGACAAGGTGCTCCTTGTTCCGGTCAGCCATCAGGACAAGGTGGTCGCGCTGGCAGCGGTAGCCAATAAGGAAAAGGATTATACAAAGGACGATGCGTCTCAACTTCGGGCCTTTGTAGAAAGTGTGTTCATTATCATGGACCGTCGCAAGATGGAAAGCGAACTCAGGGCAAGCCAGGGAAAGCTGTCCATGGCTCTGGAAATGGCATCCATGGGGCATTGGGAACTGGACATGCAGACCATGATATTTACCTTCAATGAACAGTTCTACGCAATCTATGGAACAACCAGCCAGCAGGAAGGCGGCATGACCATGCCTGCTGAAACCTACGCCAATTCATTCGTTCACCCGGATGATCTATCCGTAGTTGAGGAAGAAATTAAAAAAATACTAAACTTGGAGTATGATAAATCATCAGCACAGATTGAGCATCGTATCGTGCGCCGAAATGACGAAGTGAGACATATTATTGTCCGCTTCTCCGTAGTCAAAGATGAATTCGGCCAGCCCATGAAAGCGATAGGAGTGAATCAGGACATTACAGCCCGCAAGAATGCCGAAGAGAAAATCCGTTACCTGGCCACTCACGATGCACTGACAGGGTTGCCCTCTCTTCGTCTGGCGCGGGACCGCATCACCCAGGCCGGTCTTCTTGCCAAGCGAAAAGGCATGTTCGCAGCTATTCTCTTTATAGATCTGGACGGCTTTAAAAAAGTCAACGACACGCTCGGACACGATGCCGGGGATGAATTGCTTCGGGAGACTGCACGCCGACTCAGCTCCTGCATACGGGAAATGGACACGGTCGCCCGCATCGGCGGGGACGAATTTCTGGTGGTTTTGAACGAGCTGCACTCCAAAGAGGATGCGGGGTTTATCGCGGATAAGATGGTAAAATCCATCAGCGCCCCATTTTGCCACAAAGGTAATGAAATATTTGTCAGTGCTAGTATCGGCATATCTCTGTGGCAGCCCCATGATAAGAGTCTCAGTACCGATGACTTGATCAAAAAGGCGGACGACGCAATGTACCTTGTTAAGAAATCAGGTAAAAACAGATTTGCCTACGCTGACTGACGACAAAAGCGACCAACGGATCAGCAACAGGCTAGGAACTTTGAATGGAGCCATACAGGGCTTTCCAGTCCCCCGGATGCAAGAGACACTCCAAGAGAGACCAGAACAAACACTCATACCGGACAGCTATGATTTACTGCTAAAACATGCACCCACAGGAATCAGCTTATCTTCCAGCTATGCCGGTCCATTGTGTAAATGACAAAGCTGCTGCTTGAGCTGGAACTTGTTGTTGCGGTGCAAAAATAAAATGGAGACGTTCAATGAATAATTTTACCATCCGAAACATGACTCGAAGCGAACTTGACTGGGCCGTGGACATGGCTGCCAACGAAGGGTGGAATCCGGGGTTGAACGATGCGGACGCATTTTATGCTCAGGACCCGGAAGGATTTCTTGTCGGACTGCTGAACGGCTCCCCTATCGGATGCATATCTGCTGTCAGCTATGGCGGCGACTTTGGTTTTGTCGGTTTCTATATCGTTGCCCGGCCCCACCGGGGCAAAGGATACGGGATAAAACTCTGGCGGGCGGGCATGGACAGGATGCTGGGGCATGTTGTCGGCCTTGACGGCGTCTTCGAGCAGCAGGACAACTACCGCAAGAGCGGCTTTGATTTCCAATACAGCAATATTCGCTTTGAATACCGCAACACCCTGCAGGACGTAACGCCCCGCTCATCTTCAGAACTGATCAAGGCCGCGCCTGATGTGCTGAAGGAGCTTATGGCGTATGAATCCGCCCTGTTTCCCTGCGCACGTGAACCGTTCTTATCTAAATGGCTGGCCCTTCCGGACTCAGTCGCACTTGTATCCCACTCCGAAGGACGCATAAACGGATACGGCGTGATACGGAAATGCCGTTCCGGAAGCAAGATCGGCCCCCTTTTCGCTGATAACGAAGACGTCGCAGATATGCTGTTCTGGAACCTTTGTGCAAGCGTAGCCCCAGATTCGTTGATATACCTTGATGTCCCGGAAGTTAACGCCCAAGGCCTGACTCTGGCTGAACGGTATGGCATGAAAAAGGTATTCGGGACGGCACGTATGTATGCCGGACCTGCGCCGGAGTTGGATCTGAACCGCATCTTTGGCGTCACAACATTCGAGCTTGGATGACCCAATGCTCGATGGCCAGCCTGAATTTATGCATGGAACGCCAGAGCTCAACTGATGGAACACTGGTAAAACAAAGTCCCACCTAAATCATGTTTTTACTGTCCCATGCGGAACAATGGGGCCGGGTCGATATTAACGCCGTTTGCATAAACACTCAGGTGCAGATGTGCACCTGTGGTCCGCCCGCTGGAACCGGCGAGTCCGATCCTGTCTCCGCGCTGCACCTGCTCCCCCTCTTTCACAAGTATCTTCGACAGGTGCTGATAAGATGATACGACACCGTTTCCATGGTCGACATACACACAATTCCCGCCATAATAAAAATCGTGTCCTGTCATGACTATTTTCCCCGGAGCAACAGAGCTTACCGGAGTTCCGAGACCGGCACGAAAATCCAACCCCTTATGACGACTCTTGAGCTCGTTGTTGAACACTCTGTACAAGCCGAACCGACTCAGCATTTTTCCTTTAACCGGCAGAGAAAATGGCACACTCCATTGACGATCCACTGAAAAAGTGAGGGCCGCCTTTAAGGACGATTCATGCTCAAGCTTTATTCGCTCCTGCATGTCTTGCGGAGGTTTCACCATTCTGGGGGCGACGGATAGTGTTTCTTTTTTATACTTGTGGCTGGTTATATTTATTTCTTTTGAACAAGACTCCACCGCTCTCCCGGCAATCACATTTACGCGTAGAGATCTACGTGCCGGCCCCTCCGCTAGACGGGTTCCAAGGAGGATCATGGAACTGGATGTTTCACCAGAATACTCAATCGAAGGATGCAAGGACATATCATTCCAGATGACCTCAATATCATCCACGAGATATGGGAACACCATACGGACAAGAAAAGGTTGCCCGACCCCGACCTTGTCAGGAGCTGTAATCATTTCCTGATCCAAAGCATGGACAGTGGACGCCTGAAAAAAAATTACCGCGAACAATATGACTGAGAACCTGAATATGATCATGATGAGTTCTTTTGAATTAAATATCTTGGCTGGGGGCCAGAAGCTCCCGCGGACAAACTGTAAAAAGGGATCAGGGCAAGGAACCATCATCCGAGATGACAGCATTATCCTTTAAATAACTTCATTCCTGAATACAAGATGATAAGAAAAAAATTCAAACGAGTTATCACCACACCAATGCTGTCGGTTCGCCGCTTGCGTGGGAGTTGGAGCTGTTGATCGATATTGCTGCTGATTTTTGCAGGAGAGGGGCAGAAGTATAACATCTGTAAATCGTTAGTGTTAAGCCGTCCTCAAGAGGACAAAACTCACTAAAAACCGACACTGCTGGAACCAATTGCGGCATCCTTGGGGTGTGGAAGAACCAACGGGGTAAAAGCAATATCCCACTTTATTACACTGAAATTAAATAAATTATACAATACCCATTACTAACACTACATCTTTTACAAATGAAATTTATCACAGGCGCAAGACAATCGAAAAAGTTAGCACAAACATTCAGCAATATGTTAAGACATAAATGGTACCAGCTCCAGGTACATACAGGAAATGGGAATTTAGTTCTAAACTGCCCTCAAAAGCAGAAAACAAGGCCAAAAACATAAAAATGCTCAAGTTAGAAGAGATCCAGAAACGCCTCGCCACAACCCCAAACCGGGCAGATGTAAAAACATGTTTGCGTGAATCCCATTCCGCAGCAAGGGGAGGGAATGCGTTTCTGAGTATTAAACTCGTACTCTTTGCAATTTTTGGTCTCTTAAAAATCAGGGACTTAACAAAGCCCGAGAAGAATACTTTCAACGATAATATTTCAAAAGTTTTGGGAAATATTGATCTGATTCCCCTTGTACGTGAAGCTACTGAAGGTGAAGAGTCCTTAGTAAACTCCTTTGAGGAGAAAGGGCTCAAAGATACTTTCACAAGACTGCAGACAATCACCAACGAAATAAAAAATCTGGAAAAAAAGGCAGCAGAAAAGAAGGATCTGGAAAAGAAGGATGAAGTAAATAAATTCTTAAGAGCGATCTCAGTAGAACTAAAAAAAGGCCATATTGCTGCTGCCAAAAACAAGGCAGACCGGCTGCTGGGAAAATATCCTGAAAACAAGGCTGAATCCTTAGATGAAATCATAACTATTTTCGAAAAACACAAATCGTTAAATGGATGGTGGTATTATTTGCAGAAACGCTTCAATCCGGAGGAATGCTCGTTGGAAGAAGCAAAATTCTGTGCTGCCCAAATTGCCAAAATCCGATCCCTTGATGACCCGAAGAATACAAAGGACTGGTATCGCAATAGTACAGACTACCGCCTCAAAGTCTGGGAATTGACACCCAAGAACGATTCATCTGAAATTGATTCAGTGATTGAAGCATGTTACAATCTCGCCATATGTGTTTATTATGCCACAGGCAAAATCAACGACAAAGAGCCCAAAACCTTTGGGCGAGAGCTGATAGAGCAGGGACTGAAGGTTGCTCCCGATTCTTCCCATTTGATTAAGATGGCGAAAACATTCGGAGTATGGTTTAAAAAATAGATATAAATGCAGCCCCCAGCTTACCTTTCTATAAAGCTAATACGCTCCTCACGGTATTTCATCCGTACAGACAAACCACCAAACCCCGTAGAGGATCGGTAATCACGGAGCCATACCCTCCCCGTTTTGAAACAAATTCGAAATCAGGCATAATAGCTCGCTGTACGCAATTTCAAATCAACATCTCCAGTTGTCCATTTTACGCATGATTGGACAGCTTTCGCATACGGGTAAAACTTTTCAAGGAGGCATAAACCGAGCCGCTCCATATTTTCAAGAAGTTCTATCTCCTTCAACTTTCCTGCTGAAATAATTTCAATATTCATATAATACTAGATTATCGAGTGCTTATGCACATCCCCTTCAAAATAAACAGCGGGAAACGCGTCATAAGGATAACATGCTTGAAATATTGGATATGCGTACAATCCTGCAGGTTGGAGCCCTAGTCTGCCTTACTCTAGCAGCGGTGATGGTGTATTATTCGCTGAGAAGAAAAACCTACCCCGGATTCCATTACTGGACAGTCGGCATAGTCAGCATAGGAATTGGTGCGGCGCTTGTTTCCATGCGCAACGTGCTTCCCGGTTCCGTGAGCATAATAATCGGCAACATGCTGATTGTGGCGATGCCGCTCACTCTCATCCGCGGCCTGTCCACTTTTACGGGCATAACGTGGAAGCTGAAAACTGCCGACCTGATGATATTCCTGCTGTTCGCCCTGCTATACCTTTACTGGACATACATATCCCCGAACATCATTGCCAGAATTATATGCCTGAGCATGACCCTGGCCTTTTTTTACGGAGAAGCCACTTACATTGCCATTGAATATATTCCTTCCGTACTGAACGCACAGGAGTGGCTTCTGGTCATATCACTTGCCGCATCCACTGCGTCCTGCATATTCAGGGCAGTTATAACAGCCTTTAAATTCGAGGAACTGTTCTTCCTTTCTTTTTCCGGGCAGCTCCACAGCATTGCCCTTATCCTGATCATACTTGGAGTTGTAGCCAGTTCATGCTCCTTTTTAATCCTGAATTCCCACCGCATGGAAATAGAACTGACCGAAGCCAGACGCAGAATAGAAAAACTCCTTGATGTGGACGAAATGTGCAATATCTTCAACAGGCGGTATTTCAACAAAAAGCTCTATGAAGAATTTGCCCGTCTCCAGCGGCTTTCCCTTCCCCTTTCGCTGATAATGGCCGACATCGACTTTTTCAAACGTTACAACGACACCTACGGCCACCCGGCCAGGGACAGCTGCATACACGAAGTTGCAGACACGTTGCAGAAATCTGGAGGCAGGGTCTCGGACATTGCTGCGCGCTACGGCGGCGAGGAATTTGTGATGCTGCTGCCGAACACCGATGCAAAGGGAGCCAGAAAAGTGGCTTTGGCAATCCAGAAGAACCTTCAAGCCAAAGCCATCCCGCACGAAACTTCAACGGCGGCGGAATTTGTAACCTTGAGCATAGGCATTGCCACAGTGGTCCCGGACAGAAAAACTACTCCGGACCAGCTTGTAAGGTGGGCCGACCACGCACTTTATCAAAGCAAGAACTGCGGCAGGAACACTATTCAGGAATACAGAGGCATGGATACGCCCTGCCCTGACGAGACGCAGCCGGATGACAGACCGCGGATCAAACCATAACAAACAGGCCAAACCAAGGCATCTCTTTTGTGACAATTTTCAGGGCCTCTCCGGGCAAAGTATCCTAAAAATAATTACAACCATCGCGCGCTATGCTAGTGATCAGAGCACGGAGGATTTTTATATGAAAAAAACAATCTTTACTTCACTTATCCTGACTATTGCCATGGTCTGTCTTGGACAGACTCCGGTTTTAAACAAATCGATTCTAAAACCGCACACTGACACTTACAGTTCATTCATGTCGCAGGACTCCGCTACGATCCTTATCGCGAAAGGCGGTAACGGCGGTGGCGGTGGCGGCGGCGGTGGAAACGGCGGTGGAAACGGCGGTGGAAACGGAGGTGGAAACGGAGGAGGCGGCAATTGCGGCGGCTCCGGTTCCGGCAGCGGTAATGGAAAAGGCAAAGGCGGTTACGGTCCCGGAGACGGCACAGGCAGTGGCGGCAACGGCCCCAAGGATGGAACAGGCAACGGCCCAGCCATCAACCACCCCACCGGAACCCAATCCTGACATGCATCAGCACGGCACAAGCTGATACTCACCAGCTACTTCCCGGAGCCCTGCAGAGTTTGCCCTGCCGGGCTCCTCAACTTTTCAGCTTCCCCCCGACTCGCCGCCCGACCGATTCCCGGATGATTCACACACCATTTCAGCAGTTGCATGTGCTGTAAAAAACTTTTCCGGTTTGTTCAGCAAATAAAAACGGGACCGGGACAAAATCCCGATCCCGCTTCATGCCGGAAAACACAGGCTGAAATGAAGTTAGGCCTTCTTAACAATAGATGTTTTCAGCAGCATAGCCCCGAATCCGGGAATCTTGCAGTCGATGTCGTGCACACCGTCAGCAGGCTCGATCAGTCTGATGTTCTTGACCTTGGTTCCCTTCTTGATTGCAGAAGAGGCACCTTTAACATTCAGGTCCTTGATGATGATTACGGTATCTCCGTCCACGAGGACATTGCCGTGGGCATCCTTGTAAACCTTCTCCTCGGTATCGGCGGACTGGAACTCAAGGCCGCATTCGGGGCAGATGTATGCACTGCCGTCATGATACACATATTCTGAATTACACTGCGGACAATTCGGTAATTTTTCCATTTTTCCCAACTGTTGTTTAGTGGTTGACTATTGCTGATGGGTTTATCCCATATAACGCTATTCATCCCTTTACAGCATTCACCGCACAGGAGCCGGTTTCAATCTATAATGAAACAGACCGAAAATGCGCTCACCACGATGATTACGCTTAAAGGTAATGTACGCCTATACTCGTTAAGAATGCAGTTCAAGACATATTTTACCTGAAAAGACCTGTGCAGCACGAAAATTTAGAGCCTTAAAACACTCCCCCAGCCATCCGCCATCAAAACTTATACATGACAACACATTAAAAACACAGATATTTTTCACAGAAGCAATCTGCCGACAAAAAAGATTGTGACTAAATATTATTTTTCCGCAAATTTAGCTTTACATTCACATGGAAATAACGCATAAGTACTCCACTCAGCGTGACTGGACGCAAGACTACTTCTTCTCACCTATCGGTAAGATACATCCCCGAAAGCCAAAAGATTTATTCCCCGTACCAGAGCTATTTTAATTTTTACCTGGGAAAATCCGGGATTGACCGCTGTCGCGCGCCGTCATCCTTACCGATTTCCGCCCAAGGCTTTCATGAGTTTTTCGACTTTTTCCTTTGACCGACGCATTGACGCCGGTATTAAATGCAGCGGTTATTCCGCACCTACTCCAATTCAACAACAGGCTATCCCGCTCATTATGAAAGGCCGGGATGTGATGGGGCTTGCTCAAACCGGAACCGGCAAAACCGCCGCTTTCGCACTGCCCATCCTGCAACGCCTGCTTGGCCGCAAAACCCCCGGAAAGGCCCCCAGTGTACTGGTGCTCGCCCCCACCCGGGAACTGGCCATCCAAATCAACGACAGTTTCAAACTTCTCGCTTCGGAAACCTACCTCCGCAGCTCCGTCATCATGGGCGGAGTCGGAATGGCACCGCAGATCAGGGATTTCGGGTCCTCGCACATTGTAGTGGCCTGCCCAGGACGCCTTCTCAGGCTTATGTCCATGGGCCGGGTAACCCTCGGTGCTATCGACACCCTTGTCCTTGATGAAGCCGATCGTATGCTCGACATGGGATTCATGCCCGACATCAAACGCATCATCGCCAAGCTTCCGGCACAACGCCAGAACCTGCTTTTCTCTGCAACCATGCCGAAAGAGATTGCATCTCTTGCCGGGAGCATCCTTGTTGATCCTGAAACAGTCAGCATCAACACCGAAATTTCCGTGGAAGGAATCAAGCATATTGTCCACCAGACCGAAAGCAGCAAGAAGATCGTTCTGCTGGACAGCATCATTGACCGCTCCGAACACCGCAATATGCTCATCTTTACCAGTACCAAGCACAAGGCCAAGAAACTGGCCAGACAGCTTGAGGGCAAAGGCCATGCAGCAACTTTCCTGCAGGGCAACATGAGCCAGAAGCAGCGTGAACACGCCCTTAACGGCTTCCGTGAAGGACGTTTCTCGATCATGGTGGCAACCGACATCGTTGCACGCGGCATAGACTGCGAGCGCATAACCCATGTCATCAACTATGACATGCCGGACACGGTTGAAACCTACACGCACCGCATAGGCAGAACAGGCAGGGCCGGACGAACCGGCGAAGCCATCAGCCTTGCAACCCGTGAAGACAATGTTCAGGTCCGTGATATTGAACGGGTGATGAACGTTACCGTGGAGAAGCACACTTCCCCCGGTTTCGAGTCCGCACCAGAAGCGGCCGGCCCCAAAACAGCCGGTTCCGTACGCAGACCGGGCAGCAAACCTTCCGGTAAAAGAGCCCCCCAGCGGAAGTCTTCAGAAAGAAGATCCACCGAAAGATGTGCTTCCGAAAGAAATAACGAAGCCCGTCCGTCCAAAAGGCGTAATTCCGAGACAAGGTCGTCGGAAAGAAGGTCCTCTGAGGACAGTCCTTCGGAACGTAGAACTTCCGAACGGAGAACTTCTGAAAATCGTAATTCCGATCGCAGACGTTCCGATCGCAGAAGTTCCGAACGGAGAGGTTCCGAGAACCGCACTTCCGAACGGAGAAATTCCGAATGGAGAGCACCCGAGACTCGTACTTCCGAACGCAGAACTTCCGAAACACGTAATTCCGAAAACAGGTCCTCGGACAGAAGACCTGCCGGCAGCCGCCCTTCTCGCGGTCCCAGGCGCAAGCCCGGACAGCGACACAGAAGCGCAGCGTAAATATTTCTGAAAAAGGCAACAGTCTTCCGTATCAAGTCGCGGGTGCGAACCAGTCCGGATCAGACTTCGTGAATAGTAAACAAACAAAACCAAGCCGACCCAATCATTTGCATGATAATCGGTGAAAAACAATACTTAGGAGAAAACAATGGCTAAGAACTTATACGTCGGCAACCTCGCATGGTCCGCAACTGAACAGGATGTCCGCGCAGCATTTGAAGAATTCGGTGATGTAACTTCCGTTAAACTCGTTAACGATCGTGAAACCGGTCGTCCCCGTGGTTTCGGTTTCGTAGAAATGAGCGACAACGCTGCTGCTCAGGCTGCAATCGAAGCAATGGACGGTAAAGAATTCGGTGGCCGTAACCTTAAGGTTAACGAAGCAAAGCCCCGCGCAGAACGCCCCCGCTGGTAGTATTAATTTTCTGTCGAAATAAAAAGACCGTTTTTCTTCAGGAAACACGGTCTTTTTTTTAT
Source organism: Maridesulfovibrio sp. FT414 (assembly GCF_050916235.1). Classification (GTDB taxonomy): domain Bacteria; phylum Desulfobacterota; class Desulfovibrionia; order Desulfovibrionales; family Desulfovibrionaceae; genus Maridesulfovibrio. Next base: position 3,646,649 of record NZ_CP104854.1, on the reverse strand, counting down.
CCTCGAACAGGCAACATGATTGCAGAGAAGACGATAATTCTTTTTCCTGCTTCAGGAATAGCTTGCCACTTCAATAAGATTCCCGTCAGGGTCCCGGAAATACACGGACGTAATCGGTCCTACAGCCCCGGTCCTATCCACCGGCCCCTCCTCGACTGTTACACCGCACTTATTCAGATGAGCGACAATTTCGGCTGAAGGCCAGTCAGTAACAAAACAGACATCCTGTGATCCAGGACCAGGAGCATCAGCCTTGGGCTCGAACTCCTTACCGGCCTGATGCAGGTTGATTTTCTGGTTGCCGAAATGCAGCGACTTCCGTCCGCCAGCGAAAGTGGCAACATCCATTAAAAGCACCTCGCTGTAAAAAGCGCATGTCCTTTCAATGTCAGCCACGGTAAAAACAATGTGGTCAATTCCGATGATCATAATGTTCCCCTTGTTTGTCAGCAATCGGGGCAAAAAGGCTGCAGGATCTACTTCCCGCCCATAAACACTCCCGGCCTAGCGGTACTGATCATAAATCCGCTTGATGGTCCCGTCATCAAGAAGTTTCCTGATCGCCTTGTTGAACCGGGGTATCGCGTCTTTTTTACTCGGGTGAAAACGGACCATCATATCAAGAGCGCTGCAGGGTCTGCTCAATTTCAGTTTTCCATGAAGGCGCTTCTCCTTTATCTGGTACAGGGCAAAATCCTTGTTCATGATGGCCTGATCGAGCCGCCCGGCCTCCAGAAGCTGGATCAGCTTGGCATCACTCGGCAAAACATGGGGCTTGATGCTGCCATCCTCAAAATAGGGCGCAAATGACGGATAATAATAGCCCATGACCACGCCGATAGTCCTACCCGTCAGGTCCTTCGGAGATTCAATCGGCAGGTACTTGTCCGCATTGAAAAGCACAATAAGTTCGGATACGCCCATGGGAATGCTGTACTCTCCGAGAACGGCTGAATCCCCTCGCCACGCTGGATTGGACATGGGTTCTATATCGATCTGCCCACTGTCAAACTGGTGAAGGGCACGCTTGAAGGGCACGCGGACATACTCGAATGTATCCCCGGTCTCCTTCCCGAAAGCGGAGAACAGGTCCTTGACAATGCCCGTCCGTGGATCTTCCTTGTCAAAAAAATATGGCGGAAACGAGGCATCATAGAGCATGACCCGAAAATTATCTGCAGCACTGACATTCACAAATGGTGCTATAAAAGCAAAAAAGGCAGCTAGAACCAAAATAGCTAACATTTTACTGCAACGTTCCAAGTAACCCCTCCACTTCTATTCTGCTGCTCGGATAATATATTTTTCCATGTCTAACTATCAGGAAAACAGCTGCAACACAATATAGATATAGCATTTCAACGACAACGGACAGACATTCTGCCCTGAAAATATCATTTTCGAGACATCTCTAGATGCATCCTGTCCGCATTGCCATCCTCCCCATACAGGTCTATAAATACCGGATCGCCATAACGCCATACCTAAAAATAAATATTTACAAAATTAAATGCTCAACATTATCACAGACTAAAGTAACATGTTTATCTATTCATATTACCATAAACATGCCAAATAATTCAAAATGATATGTACCCAGAACATCATACACAGTTCTATTCATCGCCTTAAAAAGCAATGAAAATATAACTGGTTATGCAGACACTGAAATTGCTCAACTATGAAAATAACACTGATTAAGCAGATTGGAGAAGAGCAACTTGCTTCCTTGTGTGAACTGCTTATTGATTCCGTTCAGGGTGGGGCTTCGATAGGATTTCACTCCCCGCTATCCATGAAAAAGGCCAGGGAATACTGGAATGAAGTCGATTCCTCCCTGCCTTCAGGACGCATCCTGCTGATAGCAGAGGAAGACAGCGGGATCGCCGGTTCAGTACAGCTTGCCCCGTGTCTGCGTGAGAATGGTAAACACCGGGGCGAGATACAAAAGCTGTTTGTCCTTCAAAGCCACCGAGGGCAGGGAATCGCTAAAAAACTGATGCAATCGGCCGAAAGACACGCAGCAGAGATTGGACTGAGCCTGCTCGTACTGGACACTCAGGAAGGATCACCGGCCCAGTACATATACCAGCATCTTGGCTGGGCTGCCGCCGGAATCATTCCCGGCTACGCATCTTCGCCGGAAGGAACTCTGCACGGCACGGTTATCCTGTACAACGAGATCAGCCCGGTATCGGCAGATAGAAAAGATATTCCATAACTGCAAAGGCACTTGGTGGAAATAAACCTAGAACGCGCCCGGCCGCAAACCGGACATAATATGACAGCCATAATCGACCTCAGCCACACAATAACCGAAGAAATGCCCGTGTATCCCGGTACCGCCCAGCCCGTCATAAGCGCAGTAGCAACCCATGCGACCCACGGTTTTCTGGAACACCGCATCAACCTTGCAACCCACACCGGAACGCATATCGACGCACCCGCACACATGATAGAGGGAGCCGCCACATTGGACATGCTGGATCCGGAAATGTTCATCGGCCCGGCAATAGTCATTGATTGCAGTACAGCCTGCAAAACCGGGCACAGCTGCGAGATAGGCATCGACGAGCTTGCCCCTTTTGAGACAGAAATAGCCGAGCACGACTTCATCCTGCTCAACACCGGCTGGCACCTTCACTGGGGAACCCCGGAATACTTCCTCGGCTATCCGGTTCTTTCCCCGGAAGCAGCCCGCTGGCTTGCCGACTTCGACCTCAAAGGAATCGGCATTGATGTTATATCCGTGGACCCGGCAGACACGGCCGACTACCCTGCACATATGATACTGCTCGGTCAGGGCATGATCATCATTGAAAACCTGACCAACCTGCACGCCCTGCCGCAGGCCGGATTCATACTCTCCTGCCTGCCCCTGAAATTCCGGGACTCCGATGGTTCCCCGGTCAGGGCAGTAGCCATTGCGGCCGGTAATTTTCAGACCGATGAGCTCTAAATTCATTTGCGGTATATAACCGCCGATGCTAATTTACTCGGAAATGGACCACTGTTAAAACAACCCTCAACCCCGAACACCCGGATATTGATTCAATTATGCCTGACTGTTCCGATCTTCTCCGCAGCTTTCTGGATAACGCCAGCCACATAGCCATCATTAAAGATACCGATTTTCGCTACACTTACGTCAATACCCCTTTCCTTGAAATGCTCGGGTTCAAGGACAAAAGCGAAGTGCTCGGCAAAGACGATTCTGAGCTGCTGAAAAATGTGGCGACCGAGGAACAGATCAAAAGAATCGCAATATCCGACCGAAAAGCCTGTACCCTGCCGACAGGTGATTATCTTTCTCTGGAAGTGACACTCAACCTCCCCGGCGGCAGAGACTTGACTTTCGGAGCCACCAGATTCCCCATCAGAGATTCGTCCGGAGCCTTGCAGGGAATCGGGATTCTGACTTCGGACATATCCGAGACCAAAGAGAGAGAGCAGCAACTGCTTGAAAATCATCAAGAACTCAGCAAGGAGTTTCAGGCTCAGGCCGATACCCTGCGCAATGCAAACGAGAATCTGCAGTTCATGCGCCATGTATTCAAAAACACGCTCGACGGCATCATCATAACCGATGCCCAGGGCAAGGCCCTGCAGATCAACCCGGCTTTCACCGACATAACCGGATACACACTTGATGAAATCCGTGGCGAAAACCCGCGGGTACTCAAATCCGATTACCACGACGCAGATTTTTATAAAAAGATGTGGGAATCCCTGCTCCGCGACGGAACATGGGAAGGTGAACTCTGGAACCGCCGCAAGAGTGGCGAAATCTACCCGCAGCGGCTCAACATAAGCGCAATATATGATCCGGATGGCAAGATCACCCATTTCGTAGGTGTAAACAACGACATCAGCGAACTGAAGCGCAAAGAAGAAAAAATACATTTCTATGCCTACCATGACGCTCTGACCAACCTGCCCAACAGAAGGCTTTTCGGTGACCGGATCAGACGCGAAATAGGAAAGGCCGAGAAGACCAACAACAAGATCGCCCTGCTGTACATGGATCTCGATGACTTCAAAAAGGTCAACGACTCCCTTGGATATAAAGTTGGAGACGACCTCCTTAAACTCATTGCGGCCAGACTCAAACCGCTCCTGAATGAGCATGACTCTCTTGCACGACTGGGCAGCGATGAATTCGCCATCGCACTGATAGGCTATAACAGTGTAAATGACATCATCTCCTTTGCCCACAAGGTTACTGATCAGTTCAACGAGCCTTTCCGTATCGAGGATCACGAAATTTACATAAAGGCCAGCATAGGAATTGCGACTTTCCCTGACGACACCCGCTGCCCGGACCAGTTGATCCTGCATGCGGACACGGCCATGCATCAGGTCAAGGGAAGCCATATCGAAAGCATCCGGTTCTACACTGCCCAGATGAAAGTTCTGGCCCAGCGTAAAATAGACATGGAATCAGCCATTAGAAAGGGCCTGATAAACGGTGAATTCGTGCCCTTTTATCAGGCCAAGATCAACACCCGCACCGGCAGGGTGGTGGGCATGGAAGCACTGGCCCGCTGGATCAGGCCGGACGGCAGCATAGTGTCGCCCGCAAAATTCATTCCCCTTGCGGAAGAACTGAACCTCATCCATGAAGTGGATACCCTTATTATCAGGCAGGCTGTGCGCGACATGGAAGTCTGGGAAAAAGCCGGACATACCGACCTGATAGTCTCCGCCAACGTATCCGCCAAGGAACTGGATAACGAAAGTTTCTCCGAGACTATTTTCGCCATTCTGGAGGAATACAAGGTCCCGCGGGAAAAACTTGAACTGGAAATAACCGAATCGCTGTTGATGAAAAACATTGAGAAGAACACCGAAATCCTTAACGATCTCTGTTCTTCCGGGGTATCCTGCTCCATCGACGACTTCGGTACAGGATATTCATCGCTGAGCTATCTGAAGAGGCTGCCAATCACCACCCTCAAGATTGACCGCTCGTTTGTTAACGACATCATGACCGACAAGAATGACCTCGCCATAGTCTGCGCCATCATCAGCATGGCCCGGCATATGGGACTCAAGGTCGTTGCGGAAGGTGTTGAAGACGCTGATCAGGTAGAACTTCTTACCCAGCAGGGCTGCGACATAATTCAGGGCTACTACTACAGCAAACCGCTTTCCAGATTTGAGTTCCTCGAATTCCTGAACGGCAGAAGGGACAACCTCTACCTTCCGGAGTAGAACCCTACCCCCCAAAACCCTCCCCTACCCCCCAAAACCCTACCCTCATATACAGTCGAAAGTACCTTAAATACAAAGTGGGGGCCGTTTACACAGGCCCTTTCTCCGTCAATAATGTAATCAAAGAATGAGGCTTCATTCTGGCTGAATGCATTAAATGAAGGAGTTTTAAAATGAATTACGAATCGATCACAAAAGTGACTCAGGATATAGTTCTCGAAGGAAGCAAACCGGCCAAGGAAGTGGCCAAGACCATCGGAAAACCCTACTCCACACTGCTCAGGGAAATTAATCCCTTTGACGACAACGCAAAACTCGGAGCAGAAACCCTGATGGACATACTTCGCGCAACCAACGAAGTTAAACCGCTTGAATACATTGCCCGCAGCATAGGCTACACCCTCAAGCCAAGAGCCAATTAAGCGGCTAGCAGCGGGTCCGCCATCCCGACCTGAGCAGCAGAACATGAGCGTTCACACTCAGGTCGGTATGGACTTTTAAAGCCGTTGGGTAGATAATGGCTGCATGAAAAAGATCAATTTTAATCTCACCAAAATAGCCACTCTCGGCCCGGTAGGGTTTCTGCCTAAGGCACCCGGCACATGGGGCTCAGCGGCGGCTCTCATAACCGCACCGTTCCTTTTCTTCCCCCTGCCCATCCCGGTCAGGGTAATCGTACTGGGGCTCCTTTTCTACTTCGGCGCGCTGGCCTGTACTGCCGCTGAAAAAGAAATTGGAAAAAAAGATCCTTCCAGCGTAGTCATAGACGAAGTACTCGGACAGTGGATAGTGTTTCTTCCCTTCCCCGGCATAGTAGCCTGGCAGGCTATCGTCGGCTTCGCCCTTTTCCGCCTGTTCGACATTTTAAAGCCCTGGCCTGTAAGAGCATCTGAAAAATGGCTCAAGGACGGCTACGGCGTAATGATCGATGATCTGTTCGCAGGCGTATACGCAATGATCTGCCTCTGGCTGATCCGCAGTATGTGATTACACAAACTTCAGACTGACAAGCTGTTCCGGGTAAAATTGCAAAAAACACGGGCCGTAATATCAATACAGATATTGCGGCCTTTTCTTTTTGCCTCCGGCGGCCCTTCGGGGACCCTCCGGGGGCCAAGGGAACTTTTTTGGGAAAAAAGTTTCTCTGGACTCTTCAAAAAACTTTTCAGTAGGGCTTCGCCTATAACCCGATGAAGCAAACCCTTTTCAAAAGAATTAAGGCCGAAGGCATATTTTTCAGGGACACTATGAGCACGAAAAAAGACCCTGCTTCCAACAAGAAGCAGGGTCTTTTTTAAAGATCGTGGTAAGACTTAGTAAGTAAGCCTGAACTGTACGCGCCTGTTCTTGGCCCATGCAGTTTCGTTGTGAGCGGGATCGACGGGATCCTCCTCACCGAAGCTTACTATGCTGAGACGTTCGGGTGCGACACCGAGCAGGATAAGGAATTCATATGCGGCGCGGGCACGGCGTTCGCCGAGAGCGAGGTTGTATTCCTCGGTTCCGCGTTCGTCACAGTATCCTTCAATGACCATAGTCACGTTGTCGTACTTCTTGAGAATTTCAGCCTTGGACTGCAGCAGCGGACGGTATTCGGGCTTGATTTCGAAGGAGTCGAAATCAAAGTGAATCATATTGCCGAGTTCGACGATAGCATTATCGAACTCCTGCTTGGCAGCAGCGCTTTCAGCCGATCTGCGTTCTTCCTCAAGAGCTTGTTCCTGCAGGGCTTTTTCCCTATCTAGTCTGGCCTGCTCTTCGAGTCTCTGCTTTTCCTTTTCCTGCTGCTCATTCATTCTTTCCTCAACAGCAGGGCTTGCGGGATTGGACTCGACACGCTTCTTGGAACAACCGGTTCCGATACCGGCCAACAGTACAAACATCAAACACAAAATTATAGCTCTAGCTTTCATTTGCCCTCCTGAGACAGGAACTTTGCAGGACAGGAGTTTGTCCACACCAGATGAAAAAACTACTCTTACTTATAACTTCCAATGTTTCGACACTATAGTGTTTTGCAAAAAAATCAAGCGGTGACTGCAACAGGACCGTTAAATCGTATCCTGCGGCTATGATTTTTTCGCTTTTCCCCAGGCCGGAGCCTTGGCGACACCTCCTCCGGTGGGCACCAGCATTGCAGGATCCCCGTGCCGTGTGGTCAGGTAGATTTTGTAATCACCGGAACGACTTGAGGCAAAGGCAATAAAATACCCGTCAGGACCGAAAGCCGGGTCTTCGTCATTCCCGGGCCCGAAAGTGAGCTGCCGCTCCTGCCCGGACTTGAGGTCATGCACGAAAATGCGGTGCCCCAGCGGGGTCTGCCGGGCAAAGGCCACGTAGCGTCCATCCGGGCTTATGGTGGGGTTGGTATTGTACTTGCCTTCCTTGGTAACCCGCGTAACCACCCCGCTCTTCATGTCCAACAGGAAAATGTGCGGGTTTCCGAAGCGAGCCGAGGTGAAGACCATCTTGTCGCCTGTCGCGTCAAAATCGGGCGAAACCTCAATCGCCCAGCTCTGAGCAAGCGGTTTCTTGGGCTTGTAATCGCCGTTGATCAGGAAAATATCTGAATTGCCGTTCATGGTCAGAGTCGCTGCCATGTTTCCGTCAGGCAAAAATGCCGGGCCAATAACGGTATTTCCGGGAAAACTCTTCTGGTCGATCTTACCGGTCGCACTGTCCCAGACACAGAGCAGATGCTGGCGCGAACCAAGCCGGGTGAACACCAGCCGTTCGCCGTCCGGGGACCAGTTGGGGCTCAGGTTCACTCCGCCAAGGGAGCTTATCTGGCGCAGGTTCCTTCCCTGCGGGCTGACCGTATAAATTTCCTTATCCTTACCGACCTTGCGAACAAAGGCGATCTTGGATTCAAAGAAGCCGTCACGCCCGGTAAGTATGCGCATAAGATGGGAGCTGAACCTGTCGGCAATAAGGGGCAGCATATCCTCGGTCACCATCGAGTATTTCTTGCCGATAATGGTGCGCCCGTTGAAGGTGCCAATACAGCGCAGAAGCAGGTTCTTTTCCCCGTTGGGCCGGATTTCCCAGCCGGTGGTTACGGCAAGGTCCACCTTGGAAAGACGCAGAGGCTTGACATCAATCTCCCCGGGGCGGACTCCCTTCGAAGGGTCGCCGCCGAGGATATCGGTTATGGGAACAATATTGAGAAACGGCAGATAGGCAAGATCCTTTTCAAGATCCTTGCTGAATGATCCGGCTTCACCGGGCAGCGGCAGGTCGGTATCCTTGGAGCCGGAATATTTGCCGTCGGGAACGGTCTTGGGCGGCAACAGGATGATATTGATCTTGCGCTGCCCCGGCCCGTATATATCCACGGTCAGGGTATCCGCGGCAGAACTGCCGGAGACCGTCATGCAGACAATCAGAAAGGCGGCCAGTACTGAAAGCACTGACCCCAACAGGGAAATTCTGAGATAATTTTTCATTTTTAAGAGCACCTACTGATCAAGATCATGCAGGTTGAAGTTTACTATGATGGTTCTGATCGATGTTCCCGGCGGCTCCGGCAGCACTTCGGTATCGCGCAGCGCGGTAAGTACCGAATCATCGAAATCCGTGTTGCCGGACGAACTCAGTATTTCAATATCACTGATTTCGCCGGACGCTTTAAGCTGGATCTGGACCTGTGTGACCAGATTTTCCTTCTGCCCGAAGACCGGATAGCGCCAGTTCTTGCGCACAGCCTCCTTCACGATGGAGGCATAGACCTGCACCAGACCGGAAGCCCCGGCAGTACCATCAGGAGAACCGGAAACAGCTGTAGTCTTGGCAGTATCAACCAGCGAAGCAAGGTCACTGGCTACGGCCTGTCTTTCAGCCTTTTCCTTTTTCTCAACTATCTTGGCCAGCGAGGCAAGATCCGCTGCAAGGGCGTCTTCGGCTTTAACCTCAGGTTTTTTCGGCTCCACTTTCTTGGGCGGGGCCTTCTTTTCCGGTTCTTTCTTGGCAGGTTCTTCTTTCTTGACCGGTTTTTCCTCCGCCGGTTTCTTGGGAGGTGTAGTGGTCTTTACCTTTTTCTCGGAAATAGGCTTGGCTTCCGGCTTCGGTTTCGGCTTGGCTACAGGTTTCGGTTTTGCCGGAGGAGCCTTTTCAACTTCCGGCTTTGTTTCAGGCACGGCCTTGGGCGCAGTCTCCGGGATTGCCACGGCAGCGGGTTTGGAAAGTTGCGGTTTGACTTCAGCCGGAGGCGCTTTCTTGACAGCGGGAGCGGCAGGCAACGGGGCAAGGCTGACCAGATCAACCTGATATACTGGCATATCAAGGGAGATTTTCAGAGGAGGAGACACAGCCCACGTCACAGCCAGAAGTATCAGGCCCGCGTGCAGCAGTAAAGATATGAGGAGACCGATGAGCTTCATCAGTAAAATATGCCCTGTAAAGTTCCTTTACAAATCCTGCCCGTAAAAACGGACTATTTCTTTTTATTATCGACAGGTTCGGCCACAACGCCCAGTCGGTCGATTCCGGCGGCCTTAATCTCGCCCATGACTTTCACAACTTCGCCGTAGGCAACATTCTTGTCGGCCCGCAGGAAAAGCATCTTGTTCTGCTTCTTGACCAGCCTTTCAAGATGTCCCTGCAGTTCGTCAAAGCCCACCTTGTATTCGTCAAGATAGATTTCGCCCTTGTCGTTGATGGAAAGCACAAGGTGCTCATTGTCCTGCGGCAGCGAACGGACCGTGCGGGTCTGGGGCAGGTCCACCTCGACGCCCTGAGTCATGAGCGGAGCCGTAACCATGAAAATGATCAGCAGAACCAGCATGACGTCGACAAAAGGGGTCACGTTGATCTCGGCCAGCATTCCCCTGTTGTTGGTTGAAACGCCCATAAACTACTCCTGCCCGGAAGGTGCGTCATCCTCAGCGGATTGCCCTGTTTCCCTTGCCGGAGCGGCCTTGGGGACGGGTTCAACCCACGAAACTTCACGCTCCACGCGGTTCAGGAACGATCCGGCGAAGTTGACCATCTCGGTTTCAATGCCGTTAAGCACGCCGAGGAAAAAGTTGTAGGCAATGGTAGCGGGAATAGCCACGCCAAGGCCGATGGCGGTCGCAATCAGCGCTTCGGAGATGCCCGGTGCAACAGCAGCCAGAGCCGCAGACTTTGCGGAGCCGATGGCATGGAAGGAGTTCATGATCCCCCAGACGGTTCCGAAAAGACCGATAAACGGAGCACCGTTCGCGCAGGTTGCGAGGAAAGAGAGCGAAGAAGTAAGTTTCTTCATCTCGGAGCTGACCTTCTGGCGCAGGATGCGACGCAGGGTATCCTTGATCAGTCTGCGCTTGTGGCTGGGAGTTACGGCTGATTTTTCCAGCACCCGGAATTCCTTCACAGCCGCGGTTCCTATGCGGTTGAGCGGGGAAGCTGGAGTCTTGCTGATTGCGGTAAGCCCTGCGGACAGGGAATCAGCCTCTTCCATAATTTTATTGCCCTTGAGGATCAGGGTTCTGGCCCGGCCGAGGGAAATGATTTTCCAGAAAATGATTGTCCAGCTCCAGAGCGACATGCCCGCCAGCAGACAGAGCACGCCTTTTACCACGATTGTGGCCTGAGCGAGCATGGCGAAAATTCCGCCCTGAGGTAAGAAATCCATATGGCACCGCACCCTTTTTTACCCTGCCCGAAACGGACAGGCATTATAAATTCAATTTATATCAAACCAGTTTCTGCACAATCAACGGCAGAACCTGCTCCACCTGCCCCTTCAGCAAGACGTCGCTTCTGGACTCGTAAGCCGAGGGACCATAGTTGATCTCAATAATCTTTCCGCCGGCGTCCTGCACCAGAGGCGGAATAAGGCTTGCCGGCACAACTTCGCCGGATGTTCCGGCAACTATGACCAGATCAGCCTCCTCCGCAAGCAGGAATGCCTCCCTGTACGCTTCCGAAGGAATGGATTCGCCGAAGAAAACCAGATCCGGCCTGATGACGCCATCACAAGAAGGACAGCGCACCGGCAGTTCACTGCCCTCGATCTTCTCCCGGTCAAAAGGAACAAAGCACTCCATGCAGTAATATTCACTGCAGTTGCCGTGAAATTCAACAACCCGCCCGGAACCGGCCCGCTGGTGCAGCCCGTCTATGTTCTGGGTGATGACCGCCTGAAGGAATCCGCCCTGTTCCAACTGCGCAAATGCAATATGCGCCGCATTCGGCTCGGCCGCCCTCATCATACGGTAAGCATCCAGCAGGAATGTCCAGACCACAGCCGGGTCCTTCTGCAATGCCCGTATGGATGCAACCTTCTCAGGGTCGTGCCGGGACCACAGGCCGCCCGGACTGCGGAAATCAGGTATGCCGCTGGCCACAGATACACCCGCACCCGTCAAGGCGATCACAAACCTCGCACTCTTTATCAGCTCTGCGGCTCTATCTATCTGTTCCTGCTGCAATGACCTACCTGCCATGCCTTCCCCTCTGAGCAACCCAAACTGGAACCCTATCTCTTCATAAGCTCCTGCACCAGAGCGCGGGAATTTTCTTCAGCCTGCTGGTACTCTTCAATTGTCATGCCTGCACCGAGTGCAATCTTGCGACGCATTTCAAGTCCCACCAGATCACCGGGCGCGTGGGCATCGTTGTTGATGACAAGCTTTGCACCGTGCTTGCGGGCCAGCGACACAACGTGCCCGTTGGTCAGGCTGTGTCCCTTGCGGGTGGTGATTTCGAGGCAGACGCCGTATTCAGCGGCAAGCTTCACTTCCACTTCGGAGATGAGACCGGGATGGGCAAGTACATCCACCCGTGCCTCGATGGCGGCGAGGTTCGTTCCCTCGGCAACCGGTTCCACGATGGTTTCACCGTGGCAGACCACAATCTGGGCCCCGGACTTCCGAGCATGGGCGGTCATTTCGCCGATCAGTCCCGGAGGAACGTGGGTAAGCTCAACACCGGCGAAGACATCTATATCGAAATAATGCCCGTGTTTCTTCGCAAATCTGTGAATATTTTCAAGAATAATATCAATATTGCTGAGATCGCCATGATCGGTCATGGCCAGAGCGCGATATCCGGCAACCCGGGCCCGCCTTGCCAGTTCAGCAGGAATCAGTTCCCCGTCGCTGAAAACCGTATGTGTATGAAAATCGATCACTTGACTACCTACATCTTGTATTTGAAGTCATCGGGGGAAAGATCTTCAAGCTCATCTTCCCACTTTGAACTTTCGGTAATTTTTTCTTCGGCATCCCTGGTTCCGGCCATATCGAGCACCTTCTGCGAGACTCGCACGGGGCAATCGGCCCGGACAGCCAGTGCCACGGCATCGGAGGGCCGGGCATCTATGGCGATGACCTCATCACCCTTCTGGATCATAATCTCGGCATAAAAAGTGCCCTGCTCAATATCAACGATGTCAACAGAGGTGACGGTTCCGCCGAAGGTCGCAATGGTGCTGAGCAGCAGGTCATGGGTCATGGGCCGGGGAAAGGACATCTCGTTGAGCACCATGGAAATTGCCATGGCCTCCATGGCTCCTATCCAGATGGGCAGAACCATGCCGGACGCTTCGTCCTTGAGCACCAGAACCGGTGCTTCCGTGTCGTTTTCCACTGCCAGACCGTAAACCTGAACTACTACCATGGTTCCCCCAGTTTGGCCCCCACAAGGGAGTGATTCTTGGCCTCGATGATCTTCACCCGCACAAGCTTGCCGCCAAGCTTCGCTTCCTCGGCACAACCTTCAAAATGAACGTTGATCACCCTCCCGCCGGGATCCTTGCCCCGCCAGGACACGCCTCCGTCCTCCTGTTTTCTGCTCGGACGTTCCAGCAGCACGACCATCTCACGCCCCGTAAGAGCTTCTAGACTTTCTCTAGTAATACGGTTTTGACTTTCCTGCAAGCGAGCAAGACGGTTTTGAGCAACTTCCTCGTCCACCTTGGGGTGCATTCTCACTGCCGCAACGCCCGGACGGTCGGAATATTTGAAGGAAAAACTGCTTTCGTAGCGTACCCGTTCCATCATATCCATGGTCTGCTCGAAATCCTCATCGGTCTCACCGGGAAAGCCCACGATAATATCAGTGGTCAGGGCAATGTCCGGGCAGGCTTCACGCAGTCCGTCAACAATACCCAGGTATCTGGCCCGGTCATATTTGCGGCCCATCTTTTTAAGGATGCGGTCGGAACCGGACTGGACCGGCAGGTGCAGGCTCGGGCAGAGGTTTGGCAGTTCGCCGAAGGCTTTTATTACTTCCGGAGCAATGTCCTTGGGATGTGAAGTGGTGAACCGGATGCGCTCAAGCCCTTCAATCTCTGAAATCCTGTACAGAAGCTGCGCAAAGGTAAGCTCAGCACCCTTTTTGTCCATGCCGAAGCTGTTCACGTTCTGGCCCAGCAGGGTTATTTCCCTGACCCCGGCCATTACCAGCGAACGGCATTCGCTGATCACCGCTTCAGCTGCGCGGGATTTCTGGCGACCCCTCGTGTACGGAACGATGCAGTAGGCGCAGAAGTTATCGCAGCCCTGCATGATGTTGACAAAGGCCTGACCGGGAATGGTCCCGATGCCGGGGGGCAGCAGATCAAGATTGCTGGAAACTTCTCCGCCCTCGCGTTCCGGATATTCGGGAACGAAATCGGTGAGCACCAGTTTCTTGTCGTGGTTCCGGGCAAGATCTTCAAGAGCTGCCGGGGCCTGCGAAATGCCGTCACTGCCGAACACAAGGCGCACATGGGGGAATTTCTCCATGAAGCCAGCACCGATCTGCTGGGCAACGCAGCCGCCTACGGCAACGAAGTCGCCGGGATTTTTGCACAGCGGAGCCAGTCTGCCCAGTACGCTGTAGACTTTCTGTTCCGGCTTCTCGCGCACGGAACATGTGTTAATGATAAATATATTTGCTTCCGATTCCTCAACTGCTGTCCAGCCGCGGCTTTCCATGGCCCGGATCAGCCAGTCGGAATCATGAACGTTCATCTGACAACCGAATGTTAGTACCGTAAATTTCATACCCGCCACATACTCCAATCGCTTACGGCGGTAAAGCATGCTTTGCATGCCTTCAGCACTTAACACGGAGATTTATTTGATGCGCTACGCGCTTTTGACGATCTGATTTCGCCGCCGGAGGCTTCTGCCTATAAAGTTCCAGACGATGCCCAGCCACAAACAAAAAAGGGAACCGTCCGGTCAAACCTTGGGTTCCCTTTTGTCTTGTGCGTTTTTTATGGGATCACTCTGTCTTGCGTCCATAGTTTTCTCTGGAAATCTTCCACTTTCCGTCAACCTTCGTGAACTCGAAGCTCGGGTTGAACTTTCCGCGATTCATGTTGTCGCGGTAGTCCCAGTTTATCCGGGCGATACATTTGTCACCTTCAACGGAAAAGCTGGTTATCTTGAACAGGCGCAGCTTGAAGGCGGCCTCTACCCAGTACGAAGAGCACTGCGGCAGGGAATCGCTGAACTCCTTGAAAAAGACTTCCTTATCGGAGTTGCACGGAAAGGACATGACCAGGGCGTCTTCGGTATAAAGAGCGCGGACGGCATTGAAATCCCTGAGGTTGTACGCATCCTTGTACTCAAACAGCAGATCCTTGATCTGGTCGCGGACAACATCTTCCGGTTCCGAAGCAACAGCTGCGGAGGCCAGTGCGAGGACAAAAATCAGAATAAGTGCGGATATTTTCTTCACGGCAGACACCCTTGTTTTGATATGGAGTTATTGCGAATGAACAACACTTAATACAGTTTCAAATAAAAATCAGCATATCCCGTTCATTTTCCGCCACTTTTGCAGACAGGCCTCAACCATGCCGAAAACCTCTTCCGCAGACCTGCCCGCCGTATCCACGATGCATTCGGCATTATGATCCACCTCGAAAGGCACATCCACACCGATTACCTGCCCGAGATCCTTGAACTGTTTTCCGGTACGCTGCCGCTCAAGGGCCTTTTCGTACAGCCCGGCCATGACCAGCCCCTGCTGGCGTCCGGCCTCGCGCTTCATGGCCATATTCACCGGGCAGCGCAGATGGACTTCTGCGAAATATTCTATCCTGTCGCGCGCATAATTGCGCCAGCTCTTATCGTGTGCGGAACCGTCCATGATAACGCAGCGCCCCGATTCCATAATAGATACGGCATCCTCCACAAACAGGGAATAAGCCCGCTGCCGTTCCTCGAAACTGTATTCGGGCTTCGGGATATAGAGTTTGCGCCGCTCATCCATGCACAGCTTCACCGCCTTCACGCCTTCGGATTGCAGCTTTTCCAGCAGCATCCCGGCAATGGTGGATTTTCCGCAACCCGGCAGGCCCGTGACCCAGACCGCCCAGTTTCTGTTAACGCATATACCGTTCGAATTCGACATAATCGAAAACCTCGTCTTCGAGCACATTTTCCATGAACCGCAGCAGGGCCTCGCGCACCCGTTTGGGATGGTCAGGGTACCAGACCGGCGATGCTATCACCAGCCCCCGGAACACGAAAAACGGCCCCATGACTTCAAGTATCTCGCTGTCGCCGGTCCGCTCCAGATATTCATCGAAAAAGGTCATGTAGAGGGTCCGGAAGGTTTCGGAAAATGAGCCGTCACTGTACAGGCCGAACAGGATGTAGTTGGCGGCCATGCAGCACAGGTCCCCGGCAGCCTCGCCCCACTCCCCGCGACTGCGGTCCAGCACGCTGAATCCGTCCGGGCCGCCCACCAGCACGTTCCACGGATGGAAATCCCCGTGCACGGCGCAGAGCCTGCCCGTGTAATGGGTCAGCTTCCAGCGCCAATCTATCAACCGCTTCTCCAGGGCCATGAAACGTTCACGCGAAATATATTCATTGGGATGCGCATAAGCCTCATCCACCAGCCCCATAATGCACTCGCTGGAGCCGATCAGATCCCGTATGCGTCGCATGTACAGATGCGGATCATCCTTGCGCACGGAATGGACATCGGCCAGCCACTGCGCCAATGAAGCGGCCATGTCCCGGTCGCGCATTTCGAATCCGCCCTTCCTGATCCGGTCCAGATCATGGAAATAGTCGTACCCCTCAAGCTTCTCGTTGAGTATGAAGAACTCCTGCGGCCCATGCAAAGGCTTCATGGTTCCTTCACTGCCGACGTAACCTATGCCCATGGGCTTCACATGCCGCTCCATGCGCGCCGAGGTCTCGTACTGGAACATCAGTATCGCCGCACGGTCCCAGTAGAACTGATGACCGTAATTATCACCCTTCATCACAGAAATGACGGTCTCGCGCTCCTCTCCATCCACGGAAAAACGGACCAGCAGAGGTTTGCCGTAACCGAATTTCTTCATACCCTGCTTGTCCAGCGACCCTAAAGCGCCGTAATCCAGCAGCACCGTCCCGACTCCAAACGCTTCCTTCAGATACCCTTCAAGCATTACAGCATTGATCTCTATCATATGGCAGATGCCTCCGGCAGCCCTGCGGAACCTCTGTTTTGTCTCCAGCGGACTCCCCCGACACCTTTTAACAAGGCTTCGCCGCAGGCAGAAGAAAAGTTCCATAACCGCAGGGTAAGACGAGTTAACCTTTTGGGAGTTTGATTGCCTGGTTGTTGAAAAATGGATTTGCCTTGCAATGGCACCAAACGACTCCAAACAGTTCTTACTACGCAACTTACACTAAAGAAAAACGAAAGGCACGGACGATTGTAAGGAAAACAGTAAAAAACCGGTGTTACAATCCGTTCGGGAGCACTGGACCGGTTTTCTTTTTTCCATCATTTGTGATTTTTCTGAAGCTATCCTGTTTAATTTTTCATTGAAGTAGGCTATTCTGTTAACAACCATGGAAAATCCATAAATTTGATCACACTAGGAAATTCAATGCAGAGTCCGGATCTATTTGAAGATGATGAACTTCTCTTTTCAGGAGAGGAAGCAGAAGAAACCGCTTTTGAGCCCGTAGCGCCATGGCGCGTGCTTATCGTCGATGATGAGCCGGACGTCCATTCCATGACCCGGATGGTTCTTGGGGATTTCTTTTTCGAAGGTCGCCCCCTAGAATTCATCAGTGCATTCAGCGGGGAGGAATCCCTGGTCATAATGGAGCGGGAACAGAATATGGCCATCATCCTTCTGGACGTGGTCATGGAAAACAATACCGCCGGGCTTGATGTTGCCCAGTTGATCCGGGAAAAGCTCAACAACAGGTTCATCAGAATCATCCTGCGCACAGGTCAGCCCGGATTCGCACCCGAGCACAAGGTCATCACCGAACTTGACATCAACGATTACTGGCAGAAGGCCGAGATCACAGCACAGCGGCTGGCAACATCCATGACCACCGCCCTGCGCTCATACCGCGACCTGCTCAAGATTGAGCAGAACCGCACCAGCCTCGCAAGACTTGCCATGTCCGTTGCTCACCAGATCCGCAACCGCACCATGACCATCAACGGCTTCGCCAATCTGGCCTCCCGCAAACTTGAAGACAACCCGGACACCCTCAAGTACCTTGATACAATTTCCGAGGAAGCCGGAAGGCTGGAAATGATCGTTGACAGCGTATCCGCCTTTGCGGCCATAAGCTATTGTGATCATTCTGAAACGGAACTTGATATTGCCGCAGGGGAAATCATGGATCTCGTCCGGGAATACGCTGCGTCTCTTGGCAAGGAAGTCGATTTCAATATTTCCCTTGAAAAGGTGCTTATAGATGCCAAGCCCGACCTTTTCAAAAAAGTTCTTGAAGAAATCCTCAAGAATGCCGTGTTCTTCTGCTCTGCAACTGATCCAAGGGTCAGTCTGGAAGTGAGAACGGACTCCAGAATCTGCTGCATCGAGATCGATGACAACGGCTCCGGAGTCAACACCGATGACCTGCCATACCTGTTCGACCCGTTCTTCACCAGACGTCCGGAAGCGGTGGGAATGGGGCTCAGCATAGTGGACCGCATTGCCAGCGGCTACAACTGGCTGATTGATATAGGCAGGTCTTCCATGGGAGGAGCTTCTTTCGCCTTGAAAATTCCTGTTCCCGAATACGAGACCATCCGCAAGTGAGGTTGTGAAAGATGACAACTGACAACAATCTGTTCGATGAAGATGAGCTTCTGTTTGCCGAGGAAACTCCCGCTGAAGACGAGTCGCCCTTTGATGACGAAAAGAAGTGGAAAATCCTCATTGTCGATGACGAAGAGGATGTGCACAGCACAACCCGTCTGGTTCTGGACGATTTCCAGTTCGAAGGTGCCGGGCTTGAATTTATCAGTGCCTACACCGCGCAGGAAGCACTGGAAATAATGAATACCGAGCCGGAGATAGCGGTCATCCTGCTGGACGTTGTCATGGAGACCAACCATGCAGGTCTGGAACTGGTCCGCAACATACGCGGGGAGCTCAAAAACCGCATGGTCAGGATCATCCTGCGTACCGGACAGCCCGGACAGGCCCCTGAGCGCAAGGTCATTCTCGAATATGACATCAACGACTACAAGCACAAGGCCGAGCTTACCGCTCAGCGGCTGTTCACCTCGGTTCTTTCCGCCCTGCGCTCATACCGGGACATCCAGATAATAGAGCAAAACCGCAAGGGACTGAAGCATATCATCGAAGCCTCCAGCAATCTTTTCCAGCAGAAGTCCGTCAACAAGCTGGCTCAGGGAGTGCTGACACAGGTCATCTCGCTGATGGGACTGCGTGATTCGGTCTACATGGAAGGAAACGGCGTTGCCGTTTCAACCCCTGACAACAAGGAACTCCAGATCATTGCATCTACCGGCAAGTATTCCATCTGCACAAGCTCGGTGGATGACTGCAAGGAACTTTCTGACGATGTCCGGGCCCGCTTTGAGGAAATATGCACCATCGGCCACGGATGCTTCATGGGCAGCGACTACCTTGGCTACCTGCCGACCAAGCAGAAGGGATCGCACCTGCTGTACGTGGAAGGAGGAGGAAGGAGGTTCAGCGAACAGGACGAAGACCTGCTGCGGATTTTCTCCGATAACGTGGGCGTTGCCTTCGACAACATCTATCTCAATCAGGAAATTCTGGATACCCAGAAGGAAATCGTGCGTATGCTCGGTGAAGTGGTGGAATTCCGGTCCAAGGAGACTGCCTTCCACGTAATCCGGGTCTCTGAGATTGCACGCATACTCGGCATGGCCATAGGACTGAACCAGATGGAGACAGATGAACTGTATTACGCCTCACCAATGCACGATGTGGGCAAGATCGGCATCCCCGATTCCATCCTGCTCAAGCCCGGCAAGCTGACCCCGGAAGAACTGAAGATAATGCGCACGCACACCGAAATAGGTTACAACATCCTGCGGGCCAGCAACCGCAAGCTGCTCAAGACAGCAGCCACCATTGCCCACGAGCACCACGAATACTGGGACGGATCAGGCTACCCGCAGGGCCTTCGGGGAGATCAGATCAGCATTGCCGGAAGAATCATCTGCGTAACAGACGTATTTGATGCCCTGTGCAGCGACCGGGTGTACAAGGAAGCATGGTCGGTGGACCGGGCACTGGAATTTCTCAAAAAACACCGCGAAAAAATGTTCGACCCCGATCTTGTGGATCTCTTCTTCGACAATCTCGACAAGATCATGGAGGTCAGAAAAAGGTATCAGGACGAATAGTCACGAAGCCCGCAATATAAGCAAAACGGCCGCAACATCCGGTGGATGCTGCGGCCTTGTACTTTCGTGACATACGATGCGGCTGTATTCCTAAAATTCAGTCTTATAGGTTTCCCCGCGGTGAACGTGGTACTGCAGATCGTAAGTCCGTTTAAGATGCATAACCAGTTGCTCAACCTTGGCGTCATCCAGGCGCTGAACCCAGATGAAAACCCTGCGCTGTCCGGGCTCCACACCTTCGTAGGAAGTAAATACAGTGGAAAGCCTTACTCCGCGGGCCCAAAGGTCATTCAGCAGTTCTTCCAGCGCAGTAGCAGTATCCTCAAGGATGAAGGCAAACTGGGAGCTGCCTTTACTTACCCCGGTAACAGTTGTCAGGAAACGGTAGATGTCCACCTCGGTGATGATCCCGGCAAGGCCGTACTCATCCAGTACCGGCAGTCCGCCGATCTTATGCTGAAGCAGAAGCTCGGCCGCTACTTCCATGCAGGTGTCCGGAGAAACGACGATGGGATCATGGGTCATGATGTCCTTGACCTTGAGCCCAAGAAGCCCTTGCCCCTGGGCGGCAGCGGAGTCACCGGGCAGAAACTTGGACGGCATGGCGTCGCGAACATCGCGGTCAGAGACAATCCCGGCAACCAGCCCGGAAGCCTCCACCACCGGAATCTGCCTGATACCGGCATCGCGCATCAACTCCATGGCCTCAAGAATAGGTGCCCCCGGAAGTATGGTCAGCACTTCTTCAGTCATCCAATCCCCTACTAACATACAAAACTCCTGAAATTCATACTCTTCATTCTTTAATTAATTCAGACAAAAACGGATGAAAAACCTGCGCAACCGGAGGGCGACTCTCCTTCGCTGAACCGGCTACAGCTTTTCCCCATAAGCGAGAAAGACCCTGTAAGTGGCCTTTATGCCCGCTTCCCCCCTGTACAATCTTTCATATTCCTCAACAAACCGGCGATACTTGTCCTTACCCCAGGAAATATTCCCACTGGAGGCGACCGCCCCGGTCATCTTGTGCATCCTCAGAAATTCTTTCACTGAAGGAAAGTATATTTCATGCGTCCCGCCGGAAAATTCCACCTCAAGGTCCTCAACCGACGAAAAAATTTCCCTGTAAAACGAATCATCCTTCAAATTCTTCACCGAACCAAAACCGGTTCTTTCACTCACATCCGCCAGCTCACCCAGAGTACCACGGCTGAAAATGGCGAAGGCGAACCTGCCCCCCGGTTTCAGAACCCGAAAACAGTCAGGTATGGACCGCTCAGGATCGGCAAACCACTGCATGGCGGACGAGCTCACCAGCAGGTCAAAAGTATTATCGCGCAACGGCAGGCTTTCCCCGTCCGCAGCCAGCAGAAAAGCATTGCTGACCTTACGCTGCTCCAGCAGCATGGGCCGGACCAGATCAAGTGAAACATACTCACCGAACCCGATACGCTTTTCAAGTTCACCGTGCAGGAAGCCCACGCCGGAACCAATATCCAGCACCCTGCCGTAATCCCCGGCAGGACAGAATGCGGCACAACGGGCCGCAACCTCACGCTGGACCGATGCGGCGTCACTGTAACTTGCGGCAGCCTTGCCGAAACACTGGCGTATTCTGTTCTTCACTTTTTATCCGTATGATTGCCTTCGGCGACCCTGCCGGGTTTCAGTATAATGCGCTACGCGCTTTTGACGATTTGATTTTGCGGGGTAAAATCAAGCCCGGATCAATTCAAGCAGCACCTGCTCTGAAATTTTATGCCCGCAATCGGGGGTGACTATCCTTCCGGGAACAAAGAACTCTTTCACCCGTTCAAAAGCCCTGCCGCGCACTATTTTATCCTGAATCCCATGCACAAGGGTCAGGTTGTCTATGCTGACAGTTTTTTCGGGCTCAAACCTTGATGAAATCAGGTACTCAAGGCCTTCGGTAAGGGCCGGAGTCAGCGATTCATCAAACGCCAGATCACGTTCCTCTCCGCAGTTGGCGTAAAAGGAAGCAACCACTTCTGCAGGATTTACCGCCATCCCTGCGATCATGCGTCGCACCAGCCGTTCCGGAAAAGAGTCGGTAAAGGCCAGAAAAGGTGCAATCAGGATAACCTGATCGAATTGCGGAAACAGATGCAGGCAATCCTTCAGCAGCATGTGCGCCCCGGTGGACCAGCTGAGCAGCACCCCGGAGTTTTCTGCGATAAGCTGTGGTAACTCTTCAGGACGAAATCCGCTGAACGGAACCAGAACACGGGCCGAGCCTGCAAGTACAGGATACTGGGCCGAATCACTGGCCCAACCGCCCACAAAAGTTATTTCCATGCCGAAAGTTCCTTGTGCAGCTGGCCGAACGCGCTCCTGACCATTTCAAGATCGGAATCAGTAAGATCGGCACGCAGGGAGATACGCAAGCGTGCCGTACCCGGCGGAACGGTCGGCGGCCGGATGGCGGCAACATACAGCCCCTGCTCACGCAGCAGTTGCTGGGCTTTGAGAGCCAGTGCGTTTTCTCCAAGGATAACCGGAATGATCTGGCTCTGCGAATCTCCGCAGTTGAACCCCAGGGATTCGAGGTAGCCCTTGAGCTCACGGCTCATGGCCAGCAGTTTTTCTCCACGCGAAGGGTCCGACCGCACCAGCAGCAGCGCCGCGAGGCTTGCCCCGATCACAGCCGGGGGAAGCGCGGTGGAAAAAACAAAAGAACGGCCTTTGTTGCGCAGGTATGAAATCAACTCACTACTACCGGAAACAGCCCCTCCAAGTGAACCGAACGCCTTGGAAAAAGCCCCCATGTGCAGATCCACCCGGTCTGCGACACCTGCTTCACGGCAGAATCCGCGCCCGGAGCCGAAAACGCCCTCGGCATGGGCTTCGTCCACTACCAGCATAACGTCATGCCGGTCGCAGAGGTCGGCAATGCGTTCCATGCGGGCAAGATCCCCGTCCATGCTGAAGATGGTATCCGTAATCAGTATCTTTGATTCCACACCGCTGAAAGCTTCGAGCCTTTTTTCCAGATGATCCAGATCGTTATGTTTGTAGCGGACCTGTTTTGCGCCGGACATCCTTATGCCGTCGAGAATACTGGCATGGTTGAGCTTGTCTGAAAATACGAGTGAATTCCGGTCGGCAAAGGCATCCATTATGGCGAGGTTGGCAGCATAACCGGAACTGAAAAGCATGGAATCCTCGCGCCCGTGGAAATCTGCAAGCTCCTTTTCCAGCTTGTCGTAAAGGCTGAAATTGCCGGTCACCAACCGGGAGGCAGCTGCTCCGCATCCGTATTCTTCAACGGCCTTGACGGCTTCTGCCTTGAGCATGGAATTACCGGCAAGGCCAAGATAATCGTTGGAGGCCAGATTGAGCAGCGGGATATTATGAAAGAGCAGGATCTTGTCCGCCCCGTTCTCAACCTGCGGCACTGTGCGCAGTGCGTCTGAATTTTCAAGGTCGGTAAGTTCGCCTGAAATGCGGCGGTAAATGCTTTTGGGAGCCATAAAAAAATAAATCCGGTGATTCTGGATTAAAAAGGCAGCAATGAACGCTGCCGAAAAATTATTATCTGTTGTCGGAAAAGGGAAAATAAGACTCATGGCTTGGAATAGCAACCATGATTTTGCATCAAACTCATTCAAATACCTGTTCACCATGCACACAGCCTAGCTCTGATCCGGTTACGTAAATGGAACGACTCTGGAATTATCATTCCCGTGACATCTGTGAAACCGGGTTGATGCAGGCGATGAGACTCAATCCGACAATGAATCTCCAGAAGTGGGTCCACAAAACTGGACCACGTTTTAAGGTGGACATATAAGAGCCCAAGGAGGCTGTTTCATGTCCAAGAAGAAAAGAACCTTTTCCGCAGAGTTCAAAGCCCGTGTAGCACTTGACGCTTTGTCTGGTGAATATACCCTTACCGAATTGTCCACCAAGTATGGCGTTCATGCCAACCAGATTTCGAAATGGAAGAAGCAGGCCAAGGAAGGGCTTGTCGACATGTTTTCCGGCAAAAAAAATACAGTCCAACAAGATAATGCTGAACAGATAAAGGAATTGCACGCCAAAATCGGGCAATTGACGGTCGAAAAAGATTTTTTGCAGCAAGCCTTCGTAAAAATTTGAGCACAGAACGAAGGCGTGAAGTCGTCGACAAAGGGCATCCGTGTCTCAGCATTCGGCGACAGTGCAACATTCTTGGTTTGCAACGCTCAACATATTACTACCAGCCCATCGGAGAATCCGAATATAACCTGTCACTGATGAAACGGATTGACGAGTTGTTTATGGACTATCCATTTCTTGGGACTCGGCAGATGCGCAATATGCTTCGAGATGAAGGACATCAAGTCGGAAGAGGCCGGGTAAAAAGACTTATGCGCCGGATGGGATTAATGGCTGTTTTTCAGAAGCCCAGAACCAGTCAGAAACATCCTGAGCACAAGATTTATCCGTACTTGCTGCGTAATTTAGAAATTTCCAGACCAAATCATGTTTGGTGCTCTGATATAACCTATATTCCGATGAAAAGAGGCTTCCTGTATCTTGTTGCAATCATGGATTGGCATAGCCGGTCTGTTTTGTCTTGGCGAATATCCAACACCATGGATGCGGATTTCTGCATCGCCGCTCTTGAGGATGCAATGAACAGATACGGTGTCCCCGAAATCTTCAACACTGATCAAGGGAGTCAGTTTACCAGCTACGAATTCACTAAAACACTGCGAGATACAGGAGTCCAAATCTCCATGGATGGCCGTGGACGCTGGATGGATAACGTGATGATCGAACGCTTATGGCGTTCAGTAAAATATGAATGCGTCTATCTACGTGAATTCTTGTCTGGAAGCGAGTTGCGACAATCTTTGGCAAGGTGGTTTGACTTCTACAACAACCATCGTCCGCATTTTGCTTTTGACGGCAAGAAGCCAATGGAGATATATCAAAAGGGCAACGCCCCAGATGGAGTACCCCATCTGGACACTCGCAAGGCGGCATAACTTGTTAAACTGTCCACCTTAAAAACGCCGCTGAGTGGTCCAGTTAAATAGATCCACTTCTCTCGTTACTGTCCCTGATCCGAAAGTAAAGCTTGCTGTCCCGCCTGTCCAAATACCAGCAGAACTTATCGTTTCTACCTCATTATTATTCTCAGTTGTACCTACAACAGAACTGGTCCCAACATCAGTAACGACCACGGCTCCCGGTTTTTCTTTTGTCACCAGACTACCAGACGTTGTGCCGGTGAGAACAGTCAACTCTCCGTTGGTCTGGACTATTTCCATCTGGGCGGAAACAATCTGATTAACATTGTCCACGCCTACGGTATGTGCCGGGGGCTGAATTCCATCTGCGGCGATGGTTGCTCCGGGGTATCCTTCCACTGTATCGGCAAAAACCATTGTCGCGCCGTCCTGTGTTGCTACATCCTTCACCAGTACAGTATGGCGTGCTGTTTCAGAATACAGTTCCCCTCTCCTGCTGCGTATGACTTCTATTGAGTGGACAGCGTCAACGTCCAGATTTCCAAGCAGCCAATTGATTGTGTTGCCGCTTCTTGCGGCAGTACCGAAACCGGCCACGTTTATGTCGTAACTGGTCAATGCGTCTTCCACGTAATCGCTGATCACGAGATTTAGGGTAGTTCCCTCGTTCGCCTCGGCAGGGCCGGAAAGCACCGGGGTTGCACTGCGCAGGGTAGCAAGGTCTCCAAGCGCGATGGTCTTTGCCTCGTTCCGCGCGATTTCCGCTGCTACCTGTGCGGCTTCGGCTCCGACTCTGGCAGTCTGTGCCCCAGACAGTGCGTTTTCCGCTGCGGCCTGCGCAGCCTGCGATGTATCACGGGCGGACTCGGCCCCGGAGAGATACGTTGACACGACATTACGGGTCTCGGTTACCGCCCTCATAAATTCCTGCGGGGAAAGCTGTTCTTCAGCTGGAGTGGAGATGTCGTACTTGAGCGCCCGGTTCACCTGCTCCTGCAGCTGCTGGTCACGCATGACCCCGCGGTCGAAGGCTTCATTCAGCAGTGAAGCGGAAAACGGATCATTATCCACCAGTTCGAGTTCCTGAGAATAAGCTATTTCCCTGTACAGGGTGATGGTTTCCCCGGCAGGGAGCGGGGCGCCGGAAACTGGATACTGCACTCGCCCCCCCGCATCGTCGCCGATACCGGACAGGATCCTGAAATCATTGTCCCGTGCCAGTTTTCTTTCCTCACCTGTGCTGCTACGCAAAGCCGCGCAGAGATCTTCCTCCCTGAAAATACGGAAATTGAAATCAAAATAAGTCTGAACACCGTCTCCGGCGAAGGTTATGGTGTTCCCGCTGGATACAACGGTCATAAACAACTCCTTTTATTAGTTTAAATTTAAAATTCACCTGCCTTTGGTTTTGAACGTACAAGAAAGGGCGGACATGAGTCAGGTAACTCAGGTCCGCCCTGCGCAAAAAATGAATTTTTATTCAACTGTCTTTTCCTGTGGTGCATCTTCAAGGCACTGCTAACAGGAAAAGACTGCTCCACTATTAAGAACTCAGCAGAGAACCTGCCATGTCCATGCCCGACTTCATGATCGAATTGGCAGCTGCCGAAGAAACATCCTGTTCCTGCTTGTTGATTTCATTCCGGCTCAAAGTGGCGGAACTCTCCGCGTTCCACAGAGACATGTTGCCCTGATCGATATGCCGACCTGCATCAATATCGGCCTGATATTTCACTATCTCCATGTCATAATTGGCCTGCTTGATCAGGTCCTCCTGCACGTCGACAATGGAGCCGGAATCCAGCCGCACCCCGCGATACCCCCCCACGGAATGATTGCGGCGGTAAAGCTCCCTTCTTAAAGCGGCAAGCCTGATTTCAGACTCACGCTTAACTATTTCGGCTTCCTTGTAACTTACATTCTGACCATAAACGCCCTGTTGCACTGTCCGGTAGTTATGCAGTTCAGCCATCTGGGAATTATATTGTGCATCGCCGACCTTTTGACTGTTACTCAGCACGGACTTCCCAAAACTGCTCATAAGCCCTAGATAGGAACCGCCACCGCCGACACTGCCGGCTACAGCACCTCCGGCGGAAGCACCTGCCCCACCAGCAGCTGCGGCCCCACCTCCGGCAACTCCGCCCATGGCACCGCTCATTACCCCACCCATAGCACCGCTCATCGTTTGCGTCATGGCACCCCCTATCATGGTACCTCCAGTGCTCATGGCTATTCCTCCGGCACCTCCCAGTGCCCCGCCAAGGGCGTCCATTCCTACTGTGCCGAGAGTAACCCTCTGGCCCGTAGCCGCACGGGCTACGGTTCCCACAGCCATACTGGCAGCCATGCCGACAACTATACCTGTCGCCATCTATCTATCCTCCATATTTATTATCTCTATTCTGCGTACAGCCCGGAAATACTCATCCCGGCCGACCAGCACCCTGTTTTCCGCGAACTCGAAACCGCACCAGCGGTGCCAGTTCACGCTCACCCTGTTTTCCGCACATACCCAGGTATCGAGCACGGGGAAACATTTCTGGACCATATCCAGCATTCTCCGTGAAATCCGCGCAAAGGGCAGCGGATTGAGATCCACCGCCGTTGCAGCGGTCAGCCACGGCACCCCCTTACCGGGGGCCAGCGGAACCACTCCGAACACGGCATGTATATCCCCCCCCATGTAGAGCCCATAGACCACACGGGAATATTCAACATCGCGCATGATTATGTCCCGGATGGACATTCCCGGATGCAGCCCCTCCATATCCCGACGGTCAGATGGACGGATCGTGGCCGCCACCCGCTCCACATCCTCCAGTGTGGGGATGCCCAGCGTAACCTTCGATTTTCCAGTCAGCCTGCTCATGAGTAAACCGATACCTCCGGAATAAGGGCCAGCACGGTCATAGGCAGGGGCTGGTCCTGCCGGATGTGGATCTGCCCGTCACGGTCGTAGCCGCGGTTGAACTTTACCTGATAATCCCCGGTAAACAGGGACGGAGCACCGCCCACCTTGTCCGCCGATGTGCGGAACGGGGCACGTTCAAGATGATCGCCGTCGTAACCGACCTGCAATCCCAGAGACTGGAACAGCCGCACGGTCACATGCGCAATCCTCTTCATGCTTCCCTGAGCAGTGCCGCCGGTCATGGAACCGCCCTCAAGGCGCAGGGTCCGCATGTTGGAGACAAAAGGCAGCCCGGCATGGACCACCCTGGCCGGGGCGGCAAGGGTAATGGAACCGTTGACGACCACCACATCCGGACGCACGGCCCCGTCCGCCAGCACGGAAACGGTCTTGCCCTCCAGATGATCAAGACCGGTGAAAACCGTGTCCGCCAGTTCCTGATCATAGGTAAGCCCGGAATCCACAAAGAATGCGTCACGCGATGATTCGCCTGCGAACTGGTTCTCCATGCGCTCGACATAGGTGCGGGTAGTTCCTTCCACATCCCGCTCCACCACAGCCCAGACCTCTTCCTGAGTCGGGCCGGGAATGGAGCAGAGCGAACGGAACCTGCCGTCGGTGGAATGATGGTGGAAGCCTACCACCTCGTGTTCGCGCTGATAGGTCAGCCCGATCATCATGCCGTCGTCCCGGACCATCCAGATGATGGAATCCGGGGACTGCTGGTAGGCCCACTCGGTAATGGAATTAGTGCGGGTAAGGTGCTCGGCAAGGATGGTCAGGTCCGGGGCAACGTAGCCGTCCGCCTCAAACGAATAGGAAAGTTCCCGGATGGTACGGCCCTCGCGCTGCAGGAAAATCATTATCCCGCCGACGACTACCGGCGGAATGGAAGCCGAACCGTGAGTGGTTTCGCGGCGGACCATTACCGAGTTCGGGGTGACCATATCCGCGCTGCTGCCCCCGGCCAGCCACCATTCACCGCCGGAAGTGCCCATAATCAGCTTCTTGGAGCTGATCATCCAGCGGATGGCATTCACCTGATCCGCCGAAAGCGTGTAGGTGCAGGCATCGTCATCCATCACCGGGGATGATACCCCGAAATCCTCATAGGAACCGCTCTTGCTCATCCAGATGGTCTGGGGCTTGCCGGGGCTGGCCGCAAAACAGAGGCGTTCCTCGAAGAAGGTCACGCAGGAAGGATAGCCCTTCTCGCTGTTCCAGTCCTCAGGAGCAGAGGTGAAAGGAACAAGCTCCATCTTCCAGTCCACGTGCGATGAACGGGAAAGCTTGTAGGGCTGCACCTCGGGATGCACAAGATACATGACGTCCGCCGACTGGGTAAAACGCAGCTTCTCAAGGTCAGATTCGGCATAGGGAGTTGATACTTCCACTGGCCTGCCCTCTTTATCAACCACAATGCCGCCGTTCTTGAAGACGCGCACATTCTTATCGGTAAAGGCCAGCACGTAGGCCTGTTCGGTGGAAAATTCAAATGGGATCAGCCGGGTCTTCGGCCCGGTCTCGCGCACGGAAAGGGAATCCAGCGCACCGATGAAGTCCGCATCGGCGGTGATTTCAATGGATGCGGACGGCCCGCACTTGGAACGGAAGGAATAAGACCCGTCCGCCGCAACCGGAACGCTGAGTGCCCCGCCTCCGGCAGAAACGGTCAGCTCCCCGGCAGTGCGGCCCGAGACGCTGAAAACGATCTCGTACACCTTCCCTTCAGAAAGTCCTATGTCACGGCTGAGGATGGAAGGCCCGTCCTGAGTTCCATCAGAGGAGGCCTTGCCCCCGGCAATGGTCCATCCGCTGCCGGCAGTCCAGTCCGTTGAAGCGTCGAGACTAGCCGCAGGGACCAGCTCCCGGCCCAATGATTCGCTGATGAAACGGAATCCGGTACGCCGCGAGGCCCCGCCGTGGGGATGGGTGAACATATTTTCCAGCAGGGCCAGCCCGTTGGAATACTTTGCGAGATCAACACGCCCGCCCAGCCGTGGCGAAAGTTCCCCGGCGCTGAAATTGGTCATGATAAGTGAAACAGACACGTCTACCCCCTCCACAACGGAGAATCGGGGCCGTAAATGCCCCGCGCCTCCAGCCAGGGATCATTCAGGATCTCGTCCTCGCGCCCTTCAGTCGAATCCGCCAGTCTGGCCGACTGCATGGCATTCAGGTAGAGGGTCCACATTTCGCGGGCCTTTGAAGATGAACCGGTAATGTCGTCGGCCATTTCCGCAGCCATACGGGACGAAAGGGCCATGATGAAAGAGGGATCGAAGAGCACCGGGTTGGTGGCCTTCCTGGTGTAGATTGCTGAAGCGCCGTCGCGGTTGGTGAGGACTTTGTCGCCTTCCACCACGAATTCGTCATCGGGTGTGTTCAACTGGCGCAGGTGCAGGCAATCCACGGGAAGCTGGTACTGGAACGCGTAGCCGAAGGCCGGGGCATCGACCAGCAGTGCCAGCCGACCCCGCGCTGCGGCAAAGTTCCACGGATGTTCGCGCAGGACCGCGTCCCGGACCTGTTCATAAAACAGGTTGCAGGTCACCGCCTCCTGCGAGCTGTCACTCAATGATTCAATGAGCCTCGCCCCCAGTTTACGCAGGGCAAGGTTGCAGATCTTAACCTCTGATACCGCCATAAATATCTCCTGTATCTTTTTATGTTTGCGATTGATTTCGCACCCAATTCAAAGATCAGGATACACGCAGGGGCGGACATTTTTTAGGTAGCTCAGGTCCGCCCTGCGCTTTTCTCAATATTAATTTCAGTTCAGAAGCAAAAAAACTACATATTAATCACGGATTGTTTCTTTGTTTACGGGAATGAACTTCATACAGTCAAAACAGAAATATTCGGGTCTGCACCATGCATAAAAAATTCCCGGAAAAATTAAGTACAACTCGATCGGCCAGGAGAAGCTTTTTCCATTCAGAAAATCGTCTGCCATTCCTGCGAGACAGAAAATTATCCATGACCAGCCATACTGTCTGGTCGTGTTTATGATATGTTCATTTGCACATCTGCTGCACCTGAATTTGATTGTTGAAAAGTAAAGCCACACGCCCGTAGCAATAATTGCCAGCGTGGTCAGGTCAAAATCAAACATCACCAGTCTCTGGTTCAAAAGGTTCAGGCTTGAACAGATGCAGAGAATTGAGCCCACAGATCAGGCTGCCCACCAGAAGAACCGAGCAGACTTCCTTAATCAGCCGCAAAAACAAATTGGAATCATCCTGCCCTTCTGCCAATGCCAACAGGACTGCTGCTGTGACCAACATCATTATAAACGGCCATAAAGCTTCCCGAAAACGCCCTTTTCTCCTTTGAAGTTTTGAGTCGTATACTACGAAAAACAAAAGCAGATAGGGAACCAGAACCAATGAGACAATAAACATCTCCGGACTGTCTCGTAATGTGGAGACAACTTCTTCGATTTGCATAAGCATCATAAGCCCCCCGAAAAGCAGGGTCACAGCTGATACAACAATTGCAAACTGATAAATAAGTCTTTTAGTAAAAAAAGCTCCAAAGTAACTGCGCAGTGAATATGGCTCGGCAACATACAGCAAAGGACAGTAAGACAATACCGACACAAACCCGGCTGCAATCAAATACTCAATTTTCAATGTCGTGGACAAAGATGAAATACTGAATGAAATAACCGCAATTACAAGCCACACCGGCCATTGTCCTGTATAGAATCTGATATAATTATTCACGCCCCCTCCGAAAAATATGTTTAATAACGATTAGAACTCTCCAGCAGCGTGCGGAGAAACATTCCCAAAAATCGGCAATAACCATCCGAATTAATTGCCGCACAACCTAACGCCAGCACATATATAACAGGATAACAACTATAGCCAGTCAAAATATAAATTTATACTTCCGAAGTTTTAGGTTTGAGTCCGCCCGGCAAAACATTTGATAAGACACACCGATCGGAAAAGTTCCCCCTCCGGCTGGTTTTAATTTATAGCCCCGCAGCCCGATTGAAAAAACCAAAACCCCGCCCTGCCTGATTCGGCAGGGCGGGGTTGGCTGAGCATCAAAAAACCGGAAAGTAACTACATTTCCACCTTGAAAGGCCAAGCCATGATGCCGCCTTCCATTACCTTTACATTTTTCCATCCATTGGCGTTGAGTACCTGCTGGGCTTCGTAGCCGCGCATGGAAATCTTGCAGAAGGTGATGATTTCCGCATCCTTGTCCTGCGGCAGTTTGTCCAGCGAATTACGCAGTGCTCCGAGGGGGATGAGGGTCTCGCCGACGTTCAGGCGCATTTCCTCGAATTCAGCCGGGGAGCGCACATCAAGGATAAAGGGTCTGCTTCCGTTATCGAGCATTTTCTTGACCTCGGCATTGCTGATGCCGTCCATGCGTCCTTCCATCTTGTTGTCCAGAATATGGGCGGTGGTGATGAAGTGGTCGATGGCAAGGGAGAACGGGGGCGCATAAGGCAGGTCGGCCACGCCTACGTCGAAAATGGTGTTGCCGTTCATGACGGTCATGGCTGCCTCGGCCAGTTGGCGGTTGACCTCGCCGGGTCCTACGCACTGGAATCCGAGGATACATCCGGTTGCGGCATCGGCCACCATCTTGGAAACCAGCAGCTTTGCTCCCATGAATCCGGGCTTGTCCGGGCTGGCATTTGTGGCGGTGACTACGTCATACCCTTCGGCTCTGGCCCGCTGTTCGGACAACCCGGTTGCCCCGGCACTCAGATCGAAAACCTTGCAGATACCGCTGTTGACCGTTCCGGGAAATGCCCGTTTGTTGCCAAAGGCGATGTTGTCGGCGGCAACCCTTGCTTCAAGGTTGGCAAGATCGCCGTAAGGAGCAAAGGTCTTCCTGCCGGTAATGCGGTGGGTGATTTCAACGCAGTCCCCGGCAGCGTAGATGTCCGGATCGGAAGTCTGCATGTACTCATCAACGACAATTCCGCCAAAACCGCCGATTTCGAGACCTGCTGCGCGGGCAAGCGCGGAATTGGGAGCCACGCCGATGGAAACTACGGCCAGTTCGCAGGGAATCACGGAACCGTCTTTGAGCTTTACGCCGGTCAGCTTTCCGTTCTTGCCGAGAAATTCGGATACCCCGTTATCGGTATGCACGGTTACGCCCTTGGCTGCCACGTGCTTTTCAACAAGCCTTGCAATCTCCCAGTCAAGGAACATGAGCAGTTGGGACAGCATCTCCACCACATTCACGTTCATTCCGGCTCCGGCAAGCGCTTCGCAGACCTCTATGCCGATCAGTCCGCCGCCGACGATTACGGCATTCTTCACCCTGCCGGAATCAACCAGTTCGCGCAGCCGATCCGCATCGCGCATTTCGGAAAGGGAACTGATGCCCTCAAGATCAATACCCGGAATCGGCGGACGACGGGGAGCAGCGCCGGTGCAGAGCACCAGCTTGTCATAATCCACGCTGTAAGATTCACCGCTGCCCAGATCGGTACATGAAACAGTCCTGTTTTCGCGGTCAATGGCTGTAACTTCGGTATTAACCCTGGCTGTCACGCCCTTTGCGGCGGCAAAAAAGGCTTCGTTGCGCACAACCCCTGTCGGAGTGGAAAGAAGCGCATTGCGTTCATCGAAATTTCCGCCGATGTAATAGGGATAACCGCAGGATGCCATGGAAAGCTCAGGGGCTTTCTGGAGCAGTGTCACTTCGGCATCGGCATTGAGGCGTTTGGAACGGGCAGCAGCCTTGGGACCGGCGGCAGAACCGCCGATTACTACAATTTTGGGGGCATTCATCAGATTTCTCCTTTTTGACTTCCGCAGTACCGCATCTTCAGAAGACAACCGGCACAGAAGCTGGAATCGCGGTATATTAAATTTAAAACACAAGACCGGGCGTTTGACTTGAATGGAACTTATATCCTGAAAATAAAAACAGCATTGATCCAGATCAACACGCTTTAATATTGTCCCCGAAAAGTGTCCAATGGCAATACAGTAAATATTCAAATGCACCCCATCACCGACAGATCGAAGATATCTGCCCGCCGGGAGATGCAGTATTCATTGGCAGTAGAAATGAGTGAAAAGATGAGAGGCTGTTGTTCCGATACACAACGGCTAAGGCAGTTGTATGCCGGAACGGAAATCAGGGACAGAAATCTTGACCAGATTTTCTGTCCCTGAATAAATATGTGCGATTATGCTTTTAAATTGCTGCATGGAAAAAGTCGAAAAGCAGATAGCCGGCGCAGGCACATAAAAGGCTTCCCATTGACATGTTGAATGCCTTCATTCTTTTAGGGGTATTCATCAGCACCCCTGCTTTACTGCCCATCATTGCCCACATGGCAAGAGAAAGGTAGCAGATTACAAAATAGAGAGCCGAAAAGAGAAACAGCGGCTCAAGCAATTTATCATCCATGAACATGGAAAGCCCGGCTATGCATGCTATCCATGCCTTCGGGTTAAGCCACTGCATTAGGAAGCCCTGTCTGAAGGTAGGACAATTTCCTTCCTTGATTGATATATCTGGTTTTGACGTACCTATTTTGTACCCGACGTACACAATGAACGAGGAGCCTGCAATTGCCAGATATTTTAAAAAGGTCGGATAGGCGGTAACCACCTGCATGAGCCCGAGCCCCAGCGCAATCAGCAATAAGATGAATCCGATCGTTGCCCCTGATACGAACGGCAATGTGCGGCGAAATCCGTAGCCTGCTCCGGAAGCCAGAATGACCATGTTCACCGGACCGGGGGTAATGGACATTGTAAGTGAAAAAATGCACATTGCGGCAATCAGTGTATACATGTTTTATCCTTTTTTTGATTGTTGATCAGATATGTAAAGAGTAAGGGGAAGAGTGAATCCGGTCCAATCAAACGATTTTATCCGGCTCATAAGCAACGTTTATCGCCTTTAGTCTGTCTAAATGTTCAGGTGGAAATACGAATGGAATTATATCAGCTGGTATCATTTGTTGCAGTTGCAGAAGAGGGAAACATGACCCGTGCCGCGTCGCGACTGAATCTGACCCAGCCCGCAGTCAGTGCACAGGTCAAAGCCCTTGAGGAGGAACTGCGGCTCCCCCTATTTCAGAGAACTGCCAGAGGAATGGAACTTACCGAGGAAGGACACCTCTTGAAAGCCAGAGCCGATGTTATCCTGCAGGGTGTCAATGAGTTCAACAGCGAAGCGGAAAAGTTGCGTGGCGGAGCCTACGGGGGAATCATCCTCGGGGTCAATACCGATCCTCTCCTTTTACGCCTGAAAGACGTCTACACAAGGCTGAACAGAGAATATCCTGACCTGACCCTGACTGTACAGGAAGCCATGAGCTGGGATGTTGTCGGCAAGTTGAACACTGGCAGAATTGATCTGGGATTTTCGTATATTGTACCGCAGGATGCCGGAGTGGATGTCCAACTGCTTGGGGAGATTGAACTGACTATTGTTGCCCCGGAGTCCTGGCGGGAAAGGGTTGAAGGAAAGTCGGCAAAGGAACTTGCGGGTTTTCCGTGGGTCTGGACAAGTGACTACTGTCCTATGAATGCGGTTCTTACCGATTTTTTTGAGAGCATTGAAGAAAAGCCCGTCAAGGCAATCGTGGTTGATCAGGAGGCTTCCATCCTGAATCTGGTTTCAGACGGCGTGGGGCTGTCCATAATGCCCTCGGACAAGGTTCAGGATATAGGCAGCCGATACCGGATTATCCCGGTCAGAACACTGGACAGGAAGCTGGCACTTCATCTTCTCTGCCTCAAACGCCGCAGGATGGAGCTGAAAATAACGATTCTCTCAGACCTGATCAACGCTGTGTGGAACACTGGTTGTTTTTGAAAACGGATTGAACTATCAAGCCCCTATGAATGGACCACACCCAGATACCAAACATCCGATGAACGGATTTCCGCAGGTCTGCTACATCAAAAACTACTGCACCAATCCTAACATTTCAATTGGTGACTATACTTACTATGATGATCCGCAAGGGCCTGACAATTTTTTTGAAAATATCCTCTATCACTTTGATTTCATCGGCGACAGGCTCATCATCGGTAAATACTGCTCAATTGCAAGGAAGACCACGTTCATAATGAACGGAGGAAACCATGCCCTTGGTGCGTTTTCAACCTATCCATTCTTCATTTTCGGTTCCGGATGGGAAGCGGGCATAGCAGATAAATCTCTTTCGCCGGAGATAAAGGATACCCGCATCGGTAATGACGTATGGATCGGTTACGATGCCACAATTCTCCCCGGCGTCACCATCGGTCATGGCAGTGTTATCGGCGCAAAATCAGTAGTGACCAAGGATTTCCCTCCATACAGCATCATTGCCGGTAATCCGGCAAGGTTGATCAGGCGCAGGTTTGATGAAAATACGATCGCCGAATTACTGAATATCGCCTGGTGGGATTGGAGCCCCGAAAAAGTAACAAGGAATATTAAAGCCATTACCGCGTGTTCCCTGGAGGCTCTGCAAATGGCAGAATAACCTCCCGGTCCACTCTGCTCAAAGCTCTTCGCAACTGGAACAGCCATTTGAAAACCACACTCTCGCACAAAACTTCATCGCAGCTGCTTCAGAATCCGGAGAAAAGAACGCATCCGGTACAGCTCCGCGCGGATATTTTTCAAACCCCCGTGGCACCCCGAGGCCTCAGCCAGCTATCCAAACAAAGGAAAAATAAGCGTTGGATCAATAATTATTAAGACCAAGGTGCATCGATTGACTCCATACACCTCCACCTGTATTTTCGGCATAACTAACAAGATGTGCTTCATTACGGGAGGTATTTGTGATGAAAAAAACTCTGCTTTCAGCCATTATCATATTGATTCTTGTGCCGACCTGCGCCCTTGCTTCGGCCTATACATCCTCATCGCAGGATTCTTCGGGAACAACGCAAGGATCTTCGTCCACCGGACAGGAAAATTCCAATTCCTACTCCAATTCATGGAACACCCAATCCGGCGGGCCCACCTATCAGGGAGGCGAACACTCCTCCGACACTCCCGACGGTGGAGAGCATATCTCCCCCACCCCACTTCCGGCTGCTGCGGCACTCCTCTGCGGAGGACTGGGAGTTATTGCCTTTATTCGCCGCAAGTTTTCCTAAAGTTTACTGCTCAGCACAAACAAAACGACCGCCCCCGCAACCATATTCAAGGTTACGTGGGCGGCTTTTTATCTCAAACAATGATTACGACCGAACAGGATGCGCCGGGAATTCCCCCGGCACCAGCATCTAGCGGATCAGGCTTTCAATCACATGGATATGCTTTCCGTCCGGGAAACGGACCTTGTACCAGCGGGCATATTCCTCAGCCTTGGTCTGCTGATCCAGCAACAGGAAGCAGCGGATTGCGCCGTAGAGCGCATTCTCATAGCAGGAAGTCCGGTGATACTCGCGTATTATGCGCCGGTATGAGCGCAACGCTCCCTTCACATCGCTGAGCTGGTAGAAATACAGACCTCCGATCTGGAGCAGAATTTCGCCCTTTACCGACCGTTCCTCGGTCAACCCTTCGGCTATAAGCAGAGCTGTCTGGGCATCTTCAGGTCTCCCGGCGTCCGCAAGGTAATGGGCGTAGTTGATGATCCAGCGGGCAAGAATCTCGTTAAGCTGGGCATGGTCTTTAAGCGAGGGCGGAATCTCAATGGAGGTCATTGCCGAAAGCTTGCTGCGGGCCTCGGCCAGTCCTGCGGATTTGGTAAACGGGAACGGGGGCAGCGGCCTGCGCCCGGCATAACTGGCCGTCATCTGTCCGGCATCAAGCGGAGCGGCATCACCCTCTACTTTGATTCCTACATTTCCTTCATCCAGAAAATAAAATCCCGTTTCTCCGCTGTGGGAAATGGTTATGTCAGTTCCGCGTATGCCGACCGAGCCGGAAGGAGTGGCGATATACGAACCGGCCCGTTTATTGAGCACAGCCCTTGCCACACCGCGCAGAAGTGTCCCGATGAGACTCCGGCTTTCCCCGGCCAGTTCACGGCCCAGCATGAATTCGGTCTCTCCGCTGAAACTCAGGGATGAACCGTCATCAAGGATAAGTATGGCCTTGCCGTCCGCCCCGGTACGCAGAATATCTCCGGGCCATACGGCCTGACCGATTCTGGCCTGCAGGAAGAAATCCTGCCCGACCCGCCGCAGATCAACAGTGCCGGAAATCCTGTCCAGTGAAGCCGCACTGGCCGCGGAAACTGCAACCGTCCAGATCAGCAGTAAAGGAATAATTGAAATCTGCAGAAAACGTCGCATAGGCACATCCTCGCCGTTTGAAAACTCTGGTCATGTGCGCAACCTTCCGGAACATGACCGATGCGGGCCGGACCGGTTCCCGTTCATCTCAGGCCTGTCTTGCCACCATACACTTTTATCGGCAAACGTGTAAGCATATCCGCAGATAAAAACACATCCCCGGTATTGCGGCGCATTTAAGGTCCGATGATCTACATCCGCACCAGCACCTTTTTTGCCCCACGGGTCATGGCCCGCTCAAAAGCCGCACTGAAATCCTCAAAGGCGTACTCGGCCTCAATCAGCCCGCTCACATCGACCCGCGCCTGTTCCAGCACATTCATGGCCAACCCGATGTCTCCGCAACGGGAACCGACAATGGAAATTTCGTCCACCACCAGCTTTGCAAGGTTGATGGAGCTGGGCAGGTGCGAAGTGGTCTTGGCGACAATGGTTCCTTCCGGGCGCACAAATTCAAGCGCGTAATTAATGCCGCTCTCGCTGCCGGTAGCCTCCACGACCAGATCGAACTTCTCCAGCCCGGCAGCCAAGGTGCTCAGTTCCTCAGGTTGCCCGATGCAATGGGTTTTAACTCCCTGCGCACCGGCAATAGCCAGCTTGTCCGCATGTTTGCCAACCAGCAGAACATGCGGATTGTAAAGCTTGAGTCCCAGCGCGGTCAGCAGTCCCAGCTTGCCGTCGCCCAGTACCATGACCCGCATATTGCCCGTTATATGGATCTGCTGGCTTACCTCCAGCCCTGCGGCCAGCGGTTCAGCAAAAACTGCCGCACGGTCCTCCACGCAGTCCGGTACCACAACCAGATTCCGGGCCGGGGCCTTGAGGTATTCGGCAAATGCCCCGTCATGGTTCACTATGCCGATAACCGTACGGTTCGGGGCATGCCTGTGGTCGCCGCGAAACGGACCGACCGGGCAGTTGATGTCCGCCACCACCCGCTTCCCGACCAGCTCCGGCTGATCCGGGCAGTCCTCCACCACGGCCACGAATTCATGGCCCGGTGTGCCCTCAAATCCGTAATAGCCCCTGTGAAGCTCAATGTCGGTATTGCATATGCCGGCAACAAGAACCCTGAGCAAAGCCTCTCCGGATGAAAGAACCGGCTTGACACGATTTATGAGCTCTATCCGCCCGTCCTTGAAATATATACTGCGCATGGAATCTCCTTGAATTATATCGTCAGGATATGGATGCCTCAGGCGGCGAAACCAAATTGTCTAAAGCGCAAAGCGCATCAACTATCCAAACAACAAGGTTAAATCATTTATTGATGTAGCAGCAACTTACGTTACAGCCAAGAGTCTTGGCGGTAATATTATGAAATACAACAAAAAAAGCCGCCCAAGAGGACGGCTTTTCGAATAATTGAATCAATAGTCTTCAGTCTGGCATGCCTTAGCGGAGCATCCCCTGTTCCCTGAACCAGTGTACGGCATCGCGCACAGCCTGTTCTGCGGGACGGTGGGTGTAGCCCAGTTCCTTTTCGGCGCGATCCGAGCTGTAGTACATCTTCTTTGAGGCCATGCGGACACTGTCGAGCGTTGCCACGGGATTTTTAATCAGCCCGACTCTGGCAAGGAGTTCCCCTGCCAGCCCTGCGGCGAACATCACAGCCTGCGGAACCTTGAAACGCGGTCCGGGCTTGTGCGTGAGTCGTGCAGTCATGGCGAACAGCTCCCTGAGACTTAAGTTGTCGCCGCCGAGAATATACCTCCGCCCAACCACACCTTTCTCCAGTGCCAGCAGATGCCCGAGGGCGATATCATCCACGTGGGCCACGTTAAGGCCGGTATCGGCGTAAAACATGCCTCCGTTGCGCGCCGTATTGAGGATCATGGTTCCTGTGGGTGTGGGGCGCGAATCCCCCGGCCCGACCGGAGTGGAAGGATTGACGATGACGGCGGGCAGCCCCTCGTCACGAACCATTTCCATAACAACCTTTTCAGCAAGGAATTTGGATTTCTTGTACGGGCTGATCATGTCCCCCACGTCCGAAGAAACATCCTCGCCCACCGGAGTTCCGTCGGCATTGCAGCTGAGCACGCAGACGCTTGAGGTATAAACTATACGCTCCACCCCGGCAGACAGGGCCTGCCGCATGAGCATCCGGGTTCCCTCCACGTTGGTGCCGGTCATGGCCTCGGGGTCCGGAACCCAGAGACGGTAGTCGGCGGCAAGGTGGAACAGATAACGGCAACCGTTCAGGGCCGTTTTCAGCGATTCGGGGTCATTCAGATCCCCGGTGACGAACTCCACGGGATCGCTGATGAGCCGCTTTGCCCTTTCAGTGTCCCTCACAAGGGCTCTCACGGCATAACCGCGGGAAACAAGGATTCTGACAAGGCGGGACCCGATCAAACCGGTAGCTCCGGTGATAAATACGGTCATGTTTTGCGGGGTGTTATTGGTAATGTATCTGTTTTGAAAATTTGTACTGGGCCGGATCGGCTCTCATGGAGGGTCGAAGACATTCGGAACCGCAATAGTCCGGTCCCTGTGCTCGTGCTAATGAGTCATTGAGCGGATTGTGTCAAGGACTGAGTTGTAAAGTTTTGTTCACGGCAGACCGGTACACGCCACAAGAAAATGCCGTGAACAACCCAGTACCCGGAGTCATTTTTTGACATCTGATTTTGCCAGCAGTAACTTCACCCACTCCAGTACTGACCGGTCAGTTTTACGGCCGCCATCAATAAAAACGCAGATCAACACAATTAACCATGAAAAATTATTCAGAAAAAGAAGCCCGCATCCTGGATACGGCTGCAGATATGTTTGCCAGCCAGCCTTTCCATAAAGTGCTACTCAGTGACGTCGCCAGAGTTGCAAACGTGGGAAAGGGAACTCTGTATCTATATTTTAAAAGCAAGGACGACCTCTATTTTGCCGTTCTTTTCAGAGGATTCTCTATACTCGTCGACAGACTCTCGGAGTATACGGAACGTGAAGACCTGACACCCACGGAGAAACTTCGGGAAATTATCCGGGAAATGGCCGTGTTCATGATCAACCGGGTCAGCAGTGCCCAGTTGCTGGGTAAGGTGATGCATTACCCGCAAAGCGGAGAATGGCAGGACAAACGAGTGGAATTGTGGACCCTTATCCAGTCCGTGGTGGAATCCGGGATAGCGCAGGGCGAATTCAAGGATTCCTGCCCGCGCCTGACCTCTCAATACATCCCGAGCATGATCCGCGCCGTCTGCCTTTTCCCTCCCGAAGGAATCGACCATGAAACTTTTTGCCGCCATGCCTGTGAATTTGTGCTGAAAGCCCTTGCGCGGGACTGAAAAACAACCGCAGACATGATCCGATCAACTTAACCACCGGAAAGAAACACAATGAGCGAAGAAATGCAGACCAAAACGACCGGTAAGAAACCGAAATCAGCAAAAAACCTCAAATTCACCCTTCTGGCCGGGCTGATCATTCTGGTTGCCTCCGTTGCGCTGGCATATCCATTCTATGTGCATGCCATCAACCATGAATCAACGGACGATGCCTTCATTGATACCCATGTCGTTTCCATCAGCCCGAGAGTTCCGGGACACGTCTCCGAAGTACATATCGCGGACAACCAGCGGGTCAGCACCGGAGATGTCATTGCCGAGATCGATTCCCGCGACTATCAGGTTGCCCTCCAGATTGCACAGGCACGCATGGAATCCGCCAACGCAACGGTCAAGGAAGCCGAGGCCCTGCTGCTGGCAGCTGAAAAGGAACTTGCCCAGAAGCGGGCGGAGTATGCATCGGAAACAGCAGTGCTGGAACGCATACAGGCGCAGATCAATCAGGCAAAAGCCGGGTACATGCGCGATGAAAACGACCTGAGCAGGATCAGCAAAATCGCCAGGGCCGGTGCTGTAAGCATTCAGGAACTTGACCACGCCAGGGCTCAGGAAAAAATGTCCCGGGCAAATCTCAACTCGGTCAAATCCAACATCAACACCCAGAACGCCAAAATCAACGAATCGAGAGCAGCCATCGAGGTTGCACAGGGCAACCTGCAGCAGGCCCATGCCCAGATGGAAATCCGCAGGGCAAGACTCCGGGAGGCTCAGGCTGAAGTTGACCGGGCGCGGCTGAATCTCTCCTACACCCGGATTACCGCCCCCTGTTCGGGATTTGTGACCAAAAAATCCGTTGAAACCGGGAACTATGTACAGTCCGGACAGAAAATCCTCAGCATAGTCAGCCCGGAAGTCTGGGTCGTCGCCAACTTCAAGGAAACCCAGATCATGTCCATGCAGGTCGACCAGCAGGTGGAAATCGAAGTTGATTCCTACCCCGGCGTACCCTTCAGGGGCCATGTGGATTCCATCCAGCGCGGAACAGGCTCGCGCTTTACCCTGCTTCCCCCTGAAAACGCTGCCGGAAACTTCATCAAGGTGGTCCAGCGTGTTCCGGTCAAGATCGTTCTTGATGATCCGGAACTCTGCGCAAAATACCCCCTGTCCCCCGGCATGTCCGTAATCCCCAGCGTGGATATTTCCGCCGGAAAGGACACTGAAACCAGACTGGCCGACTCCGGCACTCAGGAATAAAGATTTGTCCAGATTCAAAGATCCCGAGCACACTTCCCCCGCGGAACGGTGGACCATTGCCTTCACTGTAATGTGCGGAGCATTCATTGCCGTCATGGACACCAGCGTGGTGAACGTATCCCTTTCGCACATGATGGGAAGCTTCGGTGCCAACGTTTCATCCATCACATGGGTGGCAACCAGCTACAGCATCGCCGAAATAATCATGGTCACCATGGCCGGATGGTGGAGTTCCCTGCTGGGCCGCAAAAACTTCTATGTGGCCTCGCTGATCCTCTTCACCGTGGGCTCAATCCTGTGCGGAACGGCTACCAGCTTTACCCAGATGATCATCTACCGCATCATCCAGGGTATCGGCGGCGGAGCATTGATCCCGATCTCGCAGGCCATCATCAGGGAAACTTTCCCGCTTGAAAAGCAGGGTATCGCCATGTCGGTCTACGGCATGGGCGTTGTTCTGGCTCCGGCCATCGGTCCCATCTGCGGAGGACTGCTGACCGACGGCTGGGGCTGGCCGTGGATATTCTACATCAACATCCCCTTCTGTCTGGCGGCGCTGTTCTTCACCCTGAAATTCGTACACGACCCGCCATACCTGCGCCGCGGCATCCAGTCCGTGGACTGGCTAGGAATAGGCCTGCTGACCATTTTCCTGACCGGGCTGCAGATTGTGCTTGAAAGGGGACAGGAGGAACGCTGGTTTGAGTCGGACTTCATTGTCCTTGCCACAATCGCCACCGGTATTTCACTGCTGATAATGATATTCTGGGAACTGCGCTGCAAGGACCCGGTCATAAACCTGCGGGTGCTCAAGGACCGCAACCTGACCATCGGTTCGGTAATGGGCCTTATCTTCGGAATCTCCCTCTTCGGCACAACCTTTGTCCTGCCGCAGTTCACCCAGCAGATTCTCGGCTACCCGGCATTCGAGTCCGGCCTTGCCCTTGCTCCGCGCGCCATAACCCTCATGCTGTTCATGCCGGTTGCCGGAGGGCTGTACCAGAAATTCGGCGCACGCACACTGGTGCTGGCGGGGATAACAATCATCCTCTGGTCCTACTACGACCTCATGCAGTTGAACACACAGGCCGGAATGCGCGACATGGTCATGCCCCTCCTGATCATGGGAATAGGCATGCCCTTCATGTTCATCCCCTTAAGTGCGGTTTCACTCTGCACGGTTGAAAAAGCCAATATCACGGACGCCTCAAGTCTCTATACACTTTCAAGGCGCGTTGGCGGCAACATCGGCTACGCACTGGTGGCTGTTCTGCTGGACAGAAAGGTCCAGATGCATACAGCCTACCTCATGGAAAACGTCAGTGACAGCAGCAGGAGGACCATGGACTACCTCAACGAGACCGGACAAATGCTGCATCAGTTGGGACTGAACTCCGTAGCCGCGACCAAAACTGCATACGGCATGCTGAACAAAATGGTTATCACTCAGGCAAAAATGCTTGCCTACAACGACATCTCGTTCATCTTCGGCTGCATGTTCCTCCTGCTTATCCCGCTGATATTC
This sequence comes from Maridesulfovibrio sp. FT414, assembly GCF_050916235.1. Taxonomy (GTDB): domain Bacteria; phylum Desulfobacterota; class Desulfovibrionia; order Desulfovibrionales; family Desulfovibrionaceae; genus Maridesulfovibrio. The sequence continues at coordinate 3,602,652 of NZ_CP104854.1, read as the reverse complement.
CTGATGCCCAGCAAAGCCAAAATAGCCGATTTGACCCGAAGGTAACCCGCAGACTTCCAGCGACAGCAAAACGAAAAGCCGACCCGAAGGTCGGCTTTTTGTTTATGATTGACCAGACTCGGTCCAACATTCGTGAATATCGAGACTGCCAAGAGTCCGATTCAACAGCAGGTTCGCAGATCAGCCCTTGAAAGGCCACACAACTCTGCAAAATCAGCTAAAATAATCAGCCATGCCGCTCACGCGAGCGCTTCTCAACTTTTTCCAGAAAACGCAGCAGCTTGTTCTCCACGTCCTGATCATCCACGTACTCGATGATCATTTTTTTGGATTCTTCAAGGCCCATATCGTGCAGCAGCTCGCGCAGTCTCATACGCAGCTGGGCTTTTTCGCGTTTTACGTGCAGGTCTTCAAGCAGGTCGGCGGCGTAGTCGTAGTCCTTTCGGGCTAGGGCCTTGCGGAAACTGGTCTTGACGAAATGAGTATAAAACCGCCCGGAAATACCGGAAAGCAGCGTACCAATCCAGACACCGATTACCAGCGTGACCAGATCGGCCGCCTTTTCCTGCGCTATGTTTATCCACTCGGAAAGATCCCTGTCCTTGAGCAGATCCTGTGTCTTGCGCATTTCCAGAATCAGCTGCTTGGCTACCGGGTTGTTCTTATTGATTTCAAGGGCCCTGCGAAACTGCGCTTCGGCCTGCTCCAGATCGCCCATCTTGTAGTAGGCGCGCCCGAGCAGCGACCACATCCAGTCGGACTCAGGATGTTCCCTAAGGCACGGTTCCAGAACCTTAACGGCCTTCTCGTACTCCTTTAAGTCAATGAGCTCCTGCCCCATCCTGCCGCAATTCAGTTCCGACTCAACTTTAGTTGCAGCCCCTTCGGTGGCGGCCCGGCACTCAATGATACCAAGCAGTACGGTAAGAGTCACCACCACGCAGATGACCCAGATAATTCTTTCGGTTCTATTCATCAATGTTCCTAAACAGTTGGTTAACATAACACCCTACCAGAGCTGCTCAACTGCGCTGCCAGGATAGTAAAATTTCAGGATCTGATCATATTTTTTGGTCTTGCCGAGTTCCGCAGAACCCCACTGGGAATAGCCTACGCCATGCCCCCAGCCGTTACCCTTGAATACATAACTGTCGCCGCTTCTGTCGATACGCAGCAGGATGTCCGGCAGACTCAGCACACGGGAACTTCCGAGGGTTGTCCTTGTACGCATGTCACGGTGCCCGCCTCGGTAATTGATGCGAACCTTGACGATGCGCCCGGACGGGCCCTTCTCAATGGACTCAATGGACTTGATGCCGGGCACGGAAATACCGATGGCCTTGAGCTTGGATTCAATTTCCGAAACCTTGAACTTGCGGGTCCATGTTGCCATCTTGCCCTTAAGGCTGGCCGGGTCCTTGTGGGCCACAAGATAATCCTTGCCGGTTCCGAATATGGCCTTTGCATCTGCGGTATGTCCGCCGCTGTTGGCCGTGTACTGTGAAAGAATCGGCTTATCCTTGTAGGTCAGCACCTCGCCGCGGGTCTGCTTGACCACTTCGTCGGTGCGCTTGTCTTCGCGGTCAACACCAGCGTACATCTGATCATAAGTGTCGGCATAAACATCATAGAAAAGGTGCGTGCGGTGCATCTTCTGGTAATATGCGTAGGTCCGGGCCGCAACAGCCTGCGCCTTGAGGGTCTCCGCAGGCCAGGAAGCATATGATTCCGCCGGAACAACCGAGCGCAGGTAGTCTTCAATATTGATCAGGTTGAGGATCAGCAGTTTGCCTTTGCGGATGCTGACTTCAACAATGCCGCGCACCCGCTTGCTTTCCGACCCGTAAGTGACCTTGAGAGGGGCGGTGGATGTGAACTTGATCCGCTTGGCCGTAACGACCTTGCCGTCCATAACAAGGCTGTCACCCTTCAGGCTGACCGTATATTTCCTGCCGCAGCCGAGATCATCGGTACAGACCTTATCGGACTTGCCGCCGGTGGCAACGGTCATTGATGTGACACTGCGGCTCAGGCAGACCCGCAGGTCAGGTTCCTTGGCTACGGTATCGGGAATTTTCGGTTTTTCGGTCGGTTTGGTCTCCGGCCTGGTGTCCGGTTTGACCTCAGGCTTCTGCTCCGGCTGCTTGCCGATCATGGACGTGATCACAGCCTCGGCCTGAAAACGGAATTTACCCTTTGGGAAATAATGCAGGTACTGCCTGAAAACGGACTTGGAGCGCTCATAATCGCCCATCTGATTATACAGAAAACCCAGCCTGTACAGCGCGGTTTCAGCATAGTCCGGGTACTGACGGCCTACCATCTTATAAAGATCGGCCGCCTTTTCGGGATCGTCCAGAAATGTTGAAAGCACCATGGCCTTGCCGAACATGGCATTCACCCGCGTCTTGGCGACCGGAGAGTAGTCAATGGCGGTGTCGTACTGCTCCAGTGCCTCGAAATACTTACCTATATCGATAAGATAACTTGCATAGTTGATGTGCCACTGCGCCTGTGCCTGATCCTCTATCTCAATGGGGGAATACTCCCGGGCTGAAACATTGGAAACCAGCAGAGAGCAAAGCAACGCCAGCAACATCGAAATTCTGATCATACCTTGTACCATATTCCAACTCCGTACCGTAACCTTCGGGGCCGCAGGAGGCTCCACCCATTTATTCTTTTGATTCTTCCTTATTCCCTAACTGGTCGAGATAATCTTTCATGTAAAGCAGATTGCTGTCAGCGGGGCTGAGCAGCAGCGCTTTATCGAGCACCTGCCGAGCCTGCTTCAGGTCCCCCTTGTTAAGCAGATGCCGCACATAAAGCTGATGCATCCTCACATCGTACGGGAACTTGGATATGCCCTCTCCGAGAACTTCCGCCAGCGCCACATCATCACTGAGCGCCAGCAGAGTGTAGGACAGGTACAGATAAATATCCCGATCATCCTTTATTTTTACCGCCTTGGAAAGAGCCTGATAGGCATCCCCGTAATGCTGGCTGTGGAAAGCGGTGATTCCCTGCTGCTTGAGTTCGGCGAACCGCTTTTCCAGCACTTCAGGGGTAATGGGCCGGTCATCAACCAGCACAATTTTTCGCCCGTGCGGATAAGGAGCATCAAGGATGGTCTTGACCAGCACGTCACCCTGCACCTGCATGTTTTCCGCCGAAGCGGTGCCCAGATAATTCTCGGCCACAACCAGCTTGGCAGGAGCAAGGATGTTCACGCCGTTATCGAATATGTTGTTGTCGGTAATTGCAGTGTTTCCGCCGGAAAACTCAATCCCTGTCGTACAGTTGCTGATGCTGGAGCGCACCACCGAGCCGTTACCGGCACTCAGCGCAATACCTGTTCCGGCCCCGCTGATGCGCAGCCCCTTGAAATCGTAGTTTCCGGTGGCATTGACGGAAATGGCCCTGCTGCCGCCGGAGAAGACGGATGAACGGATCTCGCTGTAACCTCCGGCCCCGGTGAAGGAATTACCGAATCCCTTGAATTCGGACTGGCTTATGACCGCCGAACCGCCGGGATACACCACGATTCCGGCTGAACCGTTGGACTGATAACGCACCGGCGAACTGATTTCGCCCAGCGATTCAAACTCCCCGCGCACGTCGATTCTGGCAGACGGCCTGAAACGGATCTTCGACCCGGACTGCACGGTGAACTTGGCCCCTTCCGGCACGGTAGCCGGGAAGGTGATCAGGTAATTGCCCTTTACGAGAGTCCCGGTCAGATCACCGAAAAGCTCACGCTCATCAAACTGGGGCATGACTACCTTGACCAGTCCGTTGGGCGCGGAAAGGTTCCCGGCCTTGTCCACGCTGCGCACGCGGTAGAAGGCAGTCGTCCCCTGCATGATGTCCGGATCAAGATAGGTGCTCTCGCGGGTGCGGACCACCGGCTCGAAACCGCCGACAGGATCGGCTGATTTCTCGACCACGAATTCCTCAAGGTCCTCAGCCTGCGGAACCTGCCAGCGCAGGTCCACACCCTCGCGTCCGGTCCGGAACTCGACGTTTTCGGGCTTGGGCGGCAATGTTCCGTCAATGGTGATCAGCGAACCGGACTCTATCCAGAGCCGGTCAACGCCATTGGCCTTGCGCATGTGCACAATCAGCGGCTCACTTACACCATTGTCGCCCTCGCGGACCACGTAAAAACCTTCGTAGACCCCCTGAGCCGTCTGCGGCAGGGGAATATCCTTCTTGAATTCACCTATATCTACGGAACACCTGAGATCCGGCTCCGCATCAACGCGCACGGTGATGCGCTGCCCTACTCCGAACAGGCGGTTATCCACGTTGGTATCCACGGCTATTACCTCGGGCAGCTTGGGGCCCTTGGCGCAGTCGGGCAGCATCTGGGCCATGTTCCAGGCCCAGTCGTACACGACCATGCGCATCTGCCGCCGGATGGGATCGGAAAAGACTTCCTCGACTATGGTTCCGGCCAGCGCGAAAACACCGGTCGGCACGGACACCCTGCGCTTGGATGCGCTGTCACGCCATTTGCCCACCAGCGTTCCGTCGGAGTTGACCATTTCCGCTTCGGCATCCAACTGGAACAGGTCAAAGGCAATGGCCTTGATCATATCCGCGCTGTAGATGTCGATGCGCACGATTCCATCCGCCTGCAGGGCCTTGCACAGCTCGGCATCACCCAGCTTGCGCCAGCCCTCGTCACGGCCAAGCCCGGCAAGGGTGTTGTCCACCACGCTTTTCTGGAGCGGCATGAACCCCTTCCCGGCAAGCTGGTTGGTGATGGCGGCACGGGCGATATCGGCAACAAAATGGCGGTCCTCATCCATGACCAGCACGGACTTGTGCTCCGTGGAATTACTGTCATGTACAACATACTCCGCCGGAAGTACGGCAATACGATAAGGAATGGCCTCGGCCTCTGTGTACTGCACGGCCTGCGGCGTTCTCTTGCCAAGGCATCCGCCAAGGCCGATCAACCCCAGCAGCAACGGCAGGATGATAAAAATTCTGTACTTTCTGTTCATGGCTTACGACTTCAGTTTACGGTCCACATTAAATGAATTCACTGTCCCGAGCACGGAACGGACTTCCCCGTCCAGCTTCAGGTGCTTGTCCTGCAGTGAATACATACCCCCGCCCCAGGCCTGCAACAGCCTGCCGTTGAAATTGAAGGAATTGATAAGCAACTTCCGGCCATCCATCACAGCGCGCAGATTGGCCGTATCAAAGCTCAAACCTTCACCCGCGTGCGGGCTCATGGAAACCGCATCCAGCAGGTCGATGAAAAATCCAAGCCGCGGATCAAGGTTGGCAAGATTGAAAATCTGGAGCCTGTCGACCTTGACCGTGGCATCACCACGCACCGATTCAGCCAGTGCCGCAGGGCTGCCGCCCTGAACAAAGACGTTGGCGTTCATGAAAATCTGCCCGCGCAACGACACGGACAGGTCCTTGGCAAAACAGGCAATAAGGCTCGGCAGACTTGTGCCGCGCCCTTTCACGTTGCACTGCGCTGCCAGCTGGTCCTGAGCCAAAACCACGTCGGCGGTGAGATTGAGATGGAAAAGTCTGCCGCTGGCCTTGATTACAGCCCGCGACTTGCCGCCCTGAAGATAAATGGCCACATCGCTGAACGGCCAGTCGTTGTAATAGAAACTGCGGATGGAGGCCTTGCCGCTCAAAGTCCTGCCGAGCAGCGGGCCGAAATCGAAAGGTTCCGCCTGAGCGGCCTGCTGTGCGGACTGATCGCCCAGCACCTTTTCGCCCCCGGCCTTGCGAATGCTCAAGGATTTCAACTGTGCCTCATAAGTACCGGAATGGGTCCGGGGATTGTTGAACTTGCCGGAAGCTGCAACTGCGGTGTCTTTATAGGTCAGCCGGGTATCAAACTGGGTCTGAAAAGGATTTTTTTTTTCAGCCTCGCAGGTTATCAGGTAGTCAAAAAGTGAAAAATCGCTCGCTTCGGCCTTGAAACGGACATCGCGCATATCAAATGGAAAGCCGAGTGAGGCCTGCATGTTGAGATTGCCTCCGGTCGCGGAAGCCAGATTGAACTTGCGCACCGAAACAACGGGCTTGCCGTCCTTCAGTTCAACATCGGCGTCAATGTCGGAAATGGAAAGTTCCTGCTTCCTGCCCTCAATGGATTCAAGGACCAGCACAAGGTCCTTGCCGGATACAGTCATCTTGCCTGAAAGCTTCGACGACTTGCCACCCGGCGCGAAAAGCGAGAGGGACTTGATAATCAGGGTTCCCTTGGGCTCTATGGACTTGAGCTTGGCGGACTGACACAGGTTCATGGTGGCGTTGCGGCCGCGTTCGCTCTTGCCTGCCATTGCAAAAAGCTGTCCGGCATCGAGCTGTGCCTCATCAAGGGAAATTTCCATGGAACCGCCCTGCCCCATACGCAAAGAAAGGTTCTTGCCGCTGGTGGTATCGAGCATCAGCTCCCCGGCCTTCAGGGCCATGGTTCCGGCTCCACTGTCCACACTGAAGTCGAGATTCTTTGTCTCAAACTTACCGGCATCGGCGAGTTCGGGGATGGTGTTGTTGGCCATGTAACCGAACCCGGTCAGAAAACCGAGGAACGAAGCCGGGTCAATGGCGCATTCCGTGGCCTGCAGGTCCAGTTTGAGCGGCGATGTAGAAGCCATGTCCAGCCGCCCGGAAAATTTGAACCCAAGCTCCGCAATAGTTGCACTGCGCACATTGAAGGCAAAGCCCTGATTTTCCTTCTCCATGCTGGCGGAAACAGTCAGCGGCGCGGCCTCATAGCCGTTGGTAAGCTGTACACGGCCCGAAACAACGTCCAGCCTGTCCGGAAAAACAGCAGGAAGCTGCACCGTTCCCGAAGATTCTCCGGATTCGCGATGTGCCGCAGCCCTCAAATCCGGGTCATTCAGCACAACATGCTTGAGCTTGATCTCGCCTGAAAGCAGGCTTGGAATGTCTGGATAAATCTCCAGCAGCGGAACACGGACGGTATCCGGCCCGGTCTGGACCTGAAGATTATGGATGCGCAGGGAAGGCAGCGGGGAATAGCGAAATTCAATATCCTCCATAACCACGCCCATGTCGGTCATTTCGGACAGAAGCTTCTGAGCCGCTTCGGCAAAGTAAATCCTTATCAGCACACCGGAACCGATCATAAGTACCGATGCAATCAACCCTGCAATAAGAATTCCCTTTTTACGCAACACTGCACACCGCCTTTTGGGTGCCTCCGGCGGCTGGGGAAGGGGAAACTTTTGCAAAAGTTTCCCCTTCCCCAGACCCCTTCCCCTTCAAAAACTTTCATCGGGGCTTCGCCACCGGGGGCGTTAAATTTATACTAAAATTTCAAAAATCATTCCCCGTGATAAAACAAACCGGAAAACTCTTTTTTGCTCAACAGCAGGACTTCAAAAAAACTTGATCAGCCGGAGAAACTTAAAGCACGAAGAAAATCTTACGTTACTGCTCATCTATCCAGCTTCAAAAATACCCCAGTCTAAATAATCATACCCCGTGCAAGACTACACAGGGAAAAAATTCATTCTTCAGCAGGCTTACCATCAGCAGACGCGAAGCCTATTAAAAAGTTTTGAAGGGATGGGGTCCGGGGAAGGGATACTTTTTTAAAAGTATCCCTTCCCCGGCCGCCGGAGGCATCAGATATTACTTAAGAACAAAAACTACACGAGCCTGCGCAAGCAGGTTGTACTGCTGGTCGTATGCGAACACAGCGGCAGCGTCATCAGTGCTGACCACGGCGTCGGTCACGTTCTGCACGGTACGGCCCTTGAGAACTACGGGAGACTTGGAACCCCAGGATTCCAGCAGAGCGCGTGCCTTCTGGAGATCGGTGGTGTAGCCGCCGCAACCGCGTTCAATGAGAACCTGATTGAGAACCTTGGAAGGATCGAAGAGAACTTCATTGTTCTCGGTCAGGATGCGGTTGACCAGAGCGGGCTTGAAGTCGAAGTCACGCACGTCAACAATGATTCCGTCGATGGGAGTCTTTACAGCTTCCTGAATCTTGCTGGCTGCTTCCTCGGTGGTGGGCAGGGGCTTTTCTTCAACTACGGCAACCTGCTCTTCCACCACTGCGGCAGGCTTTTCTTCGACTACTGCAGCAGGCTTGTCTTCATCCGCGGGAGCAGCGACCTGAACTTCGGGCTTTGTTTCCACGGGCAGGGGCAGCACTGCGGGCAGCTTGTCCGCATCGGGCTTAAAGGCGGGAATATCACGAACCTTCAGCTCCTGCGGGCTCTTGAGGATGATATCCTCGAAAGCGGAGTAAACGGAATCGTGCCCGTGCAGGTTCAGGCGCAGGCATACGCGTGCATAACCTTCGGTACGGTCAAAAGCTTCTCCGCAGGGAACAGCACCGCGCAGGGTACCTTCAACGGTGGTCTTGATGTTCTCGTTGGTGAGCATTCCGTCACGGACGGTGGTCTGGCCGGAAAGGCGCAGTCCCTGAAAGATTTCAAGCAGCCTTCTCTGGGCTACTACTTCGGCAGCGCGTTTTGCGCGGTAGCGGCTCTGTCCGGCCTCGGACTCGCCGATTACCTGAATATAGCCTTTCTGGAAGACCTCGTCAGGATTCACAACCTCGACAATCTTGTCCCCTGCCAGGGCGGAGCCTGCAAAAAGCATCACCGCGATTATGGCTAACAGCAATTTCTTCACGTTATCCTCCACTCGTCTAGTAAACATTCATTATGTTGCGCAGCCGCATAAGGGAAAGGATCAGGTCCGCTCCATCCATCTTGTCATCGGGCCGGAAGGCCCCGGACAGGCCGGTTTCCATGAGATTCCTGTTCACTACGTTTACCACTGCGTTGTAATAGGCATCAGTAGACTTCACATCGGGATAGAGCGATCTGCTCTGGCCCAGATGGATGCTGGACATGGACTCGTCACCGGTAAGCTTGATCAGCACGTCTTCCAGAACAAGCGCCAGTTCCTTGCGGGTCATGGGCTTGTCGGGGAAGAACAGCTCGGCGCGGGTCTTCTGGTCATACTGGGGCTGCAGCCCGCGCACATGCCACTTGAGCACGGTCATTATCTCGGGCTCGAACATGTGGTGGACAACGTCTGCGGGTACGAAATCAGCCTTGAGCTTCTGATTGGGCACGGGAATGCGTCCGGCGAAGAGGCGGTCCAGATGCAGCTCGTCAACCAGCAGTGCGGCGACATCGGCACGGACAACCTCATCCTTCACCGCGATCTTCTTGGCCACGTCGGTGAGGGTGTAGTTGCTCATGGCCCGCAGGATCTTCTGGGCCCGGTTGTACAAGGCATTGGCCTTGTCATGCCACTTGCCCGGAGCGGAAGCCAGCACCAGCCCGAGGGAATCCTCGGCCTTGCGGAACTCGCCGCCCTTGAAATAAGCCAATCCGAGGAAGTAGTTCAGGGCTTCAATGTTACGGTAGTAAGGGAGTTCCTCCTCCTTCACTTCCTTGGACATGAGCCTTGCATCGGCGGCGAGGTCTTCAGCCCTCTGCAGCCAGCCGCGGGTGGCTATGTGGGTGTAGACCCTGATGCCGGTAACGTAGACGCTGAACTTCTGGGAACGGTCCCTGCGGGCCTCGCGTACGGCCTTGTCGAACTGGTCGATGGCCCGTTCCGAGTCAGCCGCGCTGTACTGCTCGTCGCTTTCGGCCTCGGCACGCATGGCGTAAACCAGAGCCTTGCCGGCGATTGCAGGCGCGTACTCGTCATCAAGGGCAACGGCCCGCTCAAAACGGACAAAAGCCTTGTCCGGCATGCCCTGATCAATCAGCTCCATACCGGTAAGGTAATGGTGTGCCGGGTTGTCCTCAATGGACTGGGGTGCCACTTTCTTTCCGCAGCCCGCAAGGACGAGGATCAAAAGCAGGCCCGTTATAAATATCAGATTTTTCTTCATAGGTAATTCCTCCTTGCTGCGGATGCCAGGAGCAGCAATCATGGTTTACGGTAAATATAAACCATGCCGGAAAACAAGCGAGGGGAAAAACTCATCAGTAATCCCCCCGCGTGAATTTCTCTGGTCAGAAGCCCTCGGGGTTTTCCCAGCGGAACTTCATGGACCTTCCATCCATTTTGCTCTTGAACTTTTCAACACCGATATCCTTCAGGGAACCCTGCACTCTCTTGAACAGGGCTTCGGGACGCAGTGTGGACCAGTAGACCATTTCCATATTCTTGCCGTTTCTGCGCTTCACTTCGCTGCGCACGAAACCGGGGATGTCCTCAAGAGAACGTCCGACCCGCTCGATTTCCGGGAAAGCGGTGAAGGCCAGTTCGTAGCGGAAGCCCTTGCCGCGATCCAGCTCGGATTCCATGTACTCGACCATCTTGCCGGCAGCACGAACCGCAGCCCAGTATACTTCGGGCTTGGCGGCTTCGGTAGCCTGAGCGTAACGCTGTGCGGGCTTACCGGAAAGCCTTACGTACTTTTCAACCGGTCTGCGTACTTCAGCGACCTTCAGCTTGTCGGAGATGCGCACCACGGAAAGGTGCAGCACCGGGTTGGCAGCTTCAGGAAGCTCCAGCTCCACATCAACCACGTAGTCGGCCTTGAGCTGGCTGTTGTACTTAACGGCCTTTTCAAGGTTCATCTGCCCCTCAATGGAGCTGTACGAGGCCCGGGCGATCGGCCAGTCGATTACTTCGAAGCGGAACTTCTCTCCGAAGACCTGTGCCACGTCGTGCACCAGCGGCTTCATGGCTTCCGGGGGTACGGAACTGAACCCGGTCTCCGAAGCGAAGATGAGCAGCCGTGGCAGGTTGGACATCTTCTGCAGTATGCTCAGGGTGTTGAAGTCATCACCAAGGACAGTGGAATCGACCATTGCGTCGATGGTGATGGTGTAGCCGCCCTCAAGCGCACTTTCGCTTATAACCTTGTAAGAGGTGACGTACCCCTTGGAATGGCTCGCAATCTCATCACGGACCAGCACCCCTGATTCAACAATGGAATCGGAAGCGATGGCCGTTCCCAGCGCGATCTCAACCGCTGATCTCAGGGCCGAATTAAGGGCCTGCTGGCGGTCGATCCCCTCTCCCGTGGCCTCCACGGCGAAAGCCGAGGAGGCGAAAAGGAGAAGAGCCAGGGAAATTACGGCCGCTTTGGCGTATAATTTCAGGAAGGACATAAAGACCTCTTCAGTTCAGTTTTAATCCGAGGCCTACCACTCGCTGTTGCTCTGCTGCTTGCGCTGCTTTACGCGGTGCTGCTTGACGATCTTCACTTCCTGTCCGGAAATGTAGATGCGTCCCTGCATGTTCAGCTTCTTGAGCATCTTGGTGAAGTTCCTCTTCAGGTGAGCGGAATCGATGGAGGTATTGTACCATACTTCGTGATGGGAAGAGGTGTTCAGTGCGTTGGACTTCGGACGGTGGCTGTCGTAACCGGTGAAGATGGTGATATAATCTTCAACGTCGAGCATATCGTCATCGGTGAAGCCGTCGAAGATAAGGGTCCATTCCTTCACACGGCCGCCGGTACCTACGCTGGAACCGCCATCAGTAGCGGCAGCTCCGCCGCCTTCGGGGTAGTAGCCTTCAAGACGGTCAGCAAGAACTGCGGCAACATCGGAACCGATGATCTTGGACATCTTGCCCACGGACTCAAGCACTTCGTTTCTTCCGTAGGGAGAAGGAACAAGCTGGTACTGCTGGGGTTCGGCTTCAAAGTTGCCGAGTCTGGAACCGTCCCATACGGAAAGCAGACGGCCTTCAACCCTTGCGGTTGCGCGCACACTGTTCTGGTTACTGTTAACATTGGGATAGATACTGAAGATGATAAGGACATCAATACCGGCATCCTTGGCGATCTGGATCAGCTCCGCATCATCGCGACGGGTGCGGTCCTGAACGTGGGTGGTGTGAGTCAGGGCAGTTTCATCTTTCACGTCAAAGCCGCGGTTGATCAGCTCGTTTGCAATCGCGCTCATGACACGGTTGAAAACTCTGTTATTGCGGGGAATGGTATCGGGGTCTGCGTCTTCACCCACAATCATCAGCCGGGGAAGGTCACCGGCCAGGGAAAGCGACGGCACCACCAGGAAACTCAACAGGGCCACCAGAAGCAAAATGGTTTTTTTCATGACTTTCTCCTTTAAAAAACTATTGTTCCATTTTTTACACCGGGGTGTCCGGCGCGGTTTTCAACATATGGTTGATCATGCCCGCCAACACTGGGCGGACACAAAAAACATCTCACGTCTTTAACAAGTCAATTTAAACATTTATACTATATTCTAAAGCTTTTGCAACCCAAGACAGCTATTTGCCTTACATGCACGCCGGAATTTTCCACTTCGGCTGGGTAAGCAAGAGATTACAGCGTGATACAGGGTATCAGGGCTCAGGTCAAACCACTTTTTTAAATTTATTGGTACCTCTGCATTATTCCTTCCATCAGCCCGACAACTCCGGATAAGCCTTGAATACCCCGAAGTCGCACATCTTTATTGAAAAAAGATTGTTCCCTATGTATATCATATACGGACAATACTTATCCACGGTTTTTATATTGAAACCATTGCAGAAGAAAAGCGAGGGGAAAAAAATGGATCATTTCCCCACGCCCTGCTGTTCGTCCTACAGGGTACAGCTCACCCGAAGAATACTCTATTTCAAAGGCGTTAACATGAAATCCAGAAAGAATGTAACTGCGGTCGAAACATGGGAAATAATGCAATGCTGCCGGGACATCCTCGGCGCAACCGAAATGCAGAAAATCTTTTCCCGCGGCCAGAGCCAGATCAACCGCTACTGCTCATCCCCCCTGCATGAAGACCATCAGCGCAATCCGCTGGACCGCCTCCATCTGCTTTTCAGCATGCTGAACGAAGCAGGAGAAAGGGAACTTGTAGTAGCCGCCCTGAATCACCTGTGTGATGCAATAGACCACCGGGTGCAGGAGAAACAGCAGTACGAGCCCGACAAGCTGACCGTTGAGGAGGAATGCCTTGACGATTACCCGGAAAAAGTCGAGCTGGATCGTCTGATCTCCAGCAACGCCGCCCCGGAACTGGTCCGCCGTCAGGGAGAGCACACCTGCAGGGAAATCATGGAAACAGTAACCAGCTATGAAACCCATTGCGGTAAAAAGTAATCGCGGTGAAATTCCTGCGTCACATACTTATCATTACCACCGCAATCGGCCTTATCCCTCTTGGCTTCATCTCCGGGAACAGTAACGGGCTGGCTTTTGCACAGAAAAAATTTACCATCGGGATTTCCATTCTCGATGACGATCAGACCGGCTCTCCGACGCTGGAAGCACTTCTGACTGAACTCTACCATAGAGCCGGGGCGGACGTGGAATTCATGCACCTGCCGCTACTGCGCGATCTGGAATACGCCAACCGGGGTAAGATATCGGCTTCAAGCGCACGCACCCTTACGGCCCTCGCAAATTACCCCGGGCTGAAACCGATTCCGACCCCGCTTTTCACCAACAACCTCTGCGCCTTTTACCCGACAGGCAAAAAACCGATCAACACTCCGGAAGATCTTGACGGGCTCAGCAGCGGGGTTGTCCGCGGAGACATGTCCGCCACTAATCTTGCCTCAGGCCATGCACGGCAGATGTTTGAGACCAACAATTTCACACAGCTTCTCACTATGCTTAACAAAGGCAGGTTTGACGCTGCAGTGACCAATCAGGAGATAGGATCGGTAATTCTGGAACGGACCGGAATGGATAAGATAAAGACATCCCCGATACTGATGAGCCTGACGCTCTACCACGTGGTAAACGCCAACATCGGAAACGACATGATGGAGAGGCTCGACAACGCATTAAAGGAAATGCACCGGGATGGGACCATCAGACGGATTCTAAAGGACTACACCTCCCTGCTCCGGGAACCAGAGAACGACATGGATAACGGCAATTAAAAAACCCCGCATCGGAATCCGGTGCGGGGTTTTATTTCACAATGAAATGTGAACGCTACTTCTTCATGTTCACGAACTGGAAAGGCATTTCGAGATCGCAGTCACGGACCAGGCTGATTACTTCCTGCAGATCGTCGAGTTTCTTGCCGGTAACACGGACCTGTTCGTCCTGAATTGCGGCCTGAACCTTGATCTTGCTGTCCTTGATCATCTTCACAATCTTCTTGGCGGTATCCTTGTCGATACCTTCCTTGATCTTGATTTCCTGCTTGAGCTGACCACCGGAGGTTGCTTCCGCCTGACCGAAATCAAGAACACGGGGGTCGACCTTGCGGCGGGTGAAATGGGTGATTAGCATGTCGCGCACGGCCTTGATCTTCATGTCGTCGCCGGTAACAAGGTTGATGGAGCTGGTTTTCTTGCTCAGGTCCATCACGGTCTTGGCGCCGCGGAAATCATAGCGGGTCTCGATTTCCTTGAGCACGTTGTTAACGGCATTGTCCACTTCCTGCATATCCACCTGGCTTACAATATCAAATGACGGCACTTGTCTATATCCTCCATGTCGGTTGTCGTCTTATGTAAAAATCAAATACGGCCCTTTATTTAACAATCGGCGGGCAGTAGTCAAGAGGTGGAGCCGTGAGCGGCTGACTTGAATACAAGGGCCTCTTCAACTGAAGAAAAAATATCTATTATATCGTCAACCTTTGTAAGCTTGAACAACTGCTTCACCCTCGGAGTCAATCCGACAACAAGCACATGACCGTCCCCCGGAAGCATCTTCTTGACCGGCAGCAGACCGGCCAGACCGGTGGAATCCATAAACTCCACACGCGAAAAATCAATCACCAGTTTCTTTTCACCGGCTTCAACAACCTCGACCAGAAGATCCTTCAACTTTCCCGAGTTGGTGGCGTCGACCTTTTCCGCATCCACATGCAGAACAAGATACCCGCCGACTTTTTCCCTTACCAGATCCATAAACGTCTCCAGCATTGTAAACCCCTTCCCGACCCCGGCACAAATTCTATGCCGGTCAAGCAGAACCCCTGCTAAACTGATGGACATGCACTTGTATTCCCCTGTAAAAGACATGTCCTGGCACGCACAACGCATTATATGTAACATCCGCACAAAAGGAGATCAATATTTATGTACATCGTCAACCTTACTTACATTAAACCGCTTGAAAACATAGATGCACTACTTGAAGAGCATGTTGAATTTCTTACCCGGCAGTATGAAAAAGGCATCTTTGTCGCCTCCGGCCGCAAGGTTCCCCGCACTGGAGGGATCATACTTGTGCGTAATATTTCCCTTGCAGAGCTGGAGGAAGTCCTTGCCGAAGACCCCTTCAACATCAACAAGGTCGCCAACTACGAAGTCACCCAGTTCATACCGACCATGATGGCTGCAGGATTTGAGGGGCTCAAGGACGAACCGGCACAGTCCTGAACCGCCTATCCGGCAGGCAGGACCACAGGCATGACATGTCCGGCTGAATACAATTCTTTTCCGCCTGCATCCGTGCAGACGCCCCAAAAAAAAGGCCGGATCAACCGGCCTTTTCTTTGGGTCACAGAATATTTCAAAAATCCCGGATACTAACTCTTGAGCTCATCTATCAGCCTGCGCAACTGTTCCGAAAGCTGTGCCATATCGTCCATTGCATGTGCTGACTGAGCCATGGCCTCAGCAATATCGCTGGCGATGGTGTTTATCTCGTCCGTGGTACGGTTGATTTCCTCAGAACTTGCAGACTGCTGTTCCGCAGCGGTTGCTATGGCCCGGACCTGATCTGCGGTTTCACCGACATACTCCTGAATTTTAATAAGGAACTGCCCGGCCTGACGGCTGAGTTCAGTACTCTTTCCGACCATGTCCGAAGTCTTCTCCACAGACTGTACACTTTTACGCGCACTGCCCTGAATCGACCGGATGGCATTACCGACCTCATCGGTGGCTGCCATGGTCTTTTCTGCCAGCTTGCGGACTTCGTCGGCAACAACCGCAAACCCGCGCCCGGCATCCCCGGCCCTTGCAGCTTCAATAGCGGCATTGAGTGCCAGCAGGTTGGTCTGGTCCGCGATGTCGCTGATCACACCCATGACCTGTCCGATGGACTCGGCTTTTTGCCCAAGCTCGCCCATCTCGGAGTATAGCTCCTTGGATTCCTTGTTCAGTGCCTCAATTGAAGAGACTACAGTTTCAACCAGCTCGCCTCCATCGTGCGCCTGCTCGCTTGCCTTCTTGGCATTTTCGGCCGCGTGGGATGCGTTTCCGGCAACTTCAAGCACGGTGGCATTCATTTCCTCCATGGCTGTTGCCGCTTCGGAAGTCCGGTTGCGCTGGGCATCACACCCTCTTCTGGATTCCTGAATCTGCCCGTTGAGTTCATCCGAGGCCGATGCTATACGCGAGACAATCTGCTCAAGCTGGCCCGCAGCCTGATTCATACCTTCCTTTTTGGCCCGTTCCGCTGCACTGCGGGCCTTTTCTGCTTCCAGCATGGCCTTTTCTGCAGCATCGGCCTTTTCTTGAGCCTCACGACTTTTGGCCTCAATTTCGAGCATGTTGCGCTTCAAGGTGGCATTCATCTCGTCAAACGAATCCGCCAGAACCCCGACTTCATCCCTGCGCGCCATGCGCATGGCCTGCGGGTAATCCCCTGCGGCCAACTGCTCGGCACAGTCCACAACCTTGCGCAACGGCACGGTGATGTTGCCGGTCACGATCAGGGTACACAGCGCGCCGATAATGGCACTGCCTATGGTCAGGAAGGCAATTATGGTTGAAAGCGAGGCATACGATTGCTCGGCTTTCTTCTGGGCTTGTTCGGCCTGACTCTGCAGAGCTTCTGTCAGCACGTTGATGTGTTCGCGCATGGTATCAAACCGCTTCATCCCTTCACCAAGGGAGATGGGTGACAGTTCTTCTATTCCCGCGCCTGCCTGCTTGTCCTGCCAGAGCTTTATGGAAACTTCGTCCCAACGCTTACGGTCAGCCTCGTACTTCTTGACAAGTTGCTGCTGATCGGGATTGTTCGAGGTCTTTGCAAACTTGCCTACTCTGGTATCCGCCTGCTGCTTATTGGAGGTATAGTCGTCTTGCTGCTTGCTGAAAGTTTCCGTTCCCGGCTTGGCATAAATCATGGTGCGCTCGGCAATCAATGCCTGATGCAGATCCCGGTCAGCCTCAAGCAGAAAAACCATGCCCTGCAGGTCACGGCTAAAGACCTGTTCAAGTGCTCCGTTGATACTTTTGGCACTCATCACAGCAACAACACCCATAATCACCAGCAGAACAATATTGATCCCGAGAATCAGCAGCAGTTTAGTTCTTATCTTAATATCCTTGAGCATATCAGCCTCCTTTTTTAAGCCTTCCAGCCCGGTCCCTTGAGCACTATGCGATTTAGGGCCATGGCCATTTCCGGCGCGGACATCATGCCGGTAACAACCTCTATATAACTGCCTGAATCCGACTCTGAGGCTTTGCGCAAGGCCTCGTCCAGTTCACGGTTAGTGGTGACCTTTGCACTGAACCAGCCCTTCATGCCGAACGCCTCGGGCAGTTGGCTGTAGTTCCACTGTGCCAGATCATTATAATAGATGTACGGATCCTCGCAGAGCAGCCGTTCAATGAGGTAACCGTCATTGTTGATACAGATGATAACCGGCTTGAGTCCGAAACGGGCAAACTGGCCGATCTCCTGCACCGTCATCTGGTGCGAGCCTTCGCCGGTGATAAGCAGCATCCGGCGGTCAGGTGCGGCCACGGCAGCCCCAAAGGAAGCCGGAGTGGCCCAGCCTATGGATCCCCAGAGGGTCTGGTTGAAAAAAACCGCGTTCTCCGGCAGCCGGGCATTGACCAGTCCCATGGAACCGGTCCCGGTCTCGCCCATGATTATATCACCGGCAGCAAAAAAGCGTTCAATGCGCGGGTAAAGGGAATCCGGGGTGATTTCATCATCCGGGCCGCCTTTCGGTTCACCGAGCCCTGAGGGGGACATGGGCACGGAAAGGCCGAGATTGCCGACCCTTGCACACAGTTCACGCAGCACATCCTCCAGCAGCACATTGTGGTAGACAGCATGGCCGATACACACACGATCGGGATGAACCCTGACTTCCTTGTGCGGGTCAAGATGGACGGTGAAGGCCCCGGTGTTGATGTCGGAACGGATGGCACCGAAACTGATCACCAGATCACTGGATTCAACCGTCTGCTGAACCTCCTTGTCGAGGATACGCCCGTTGTAGACCCCGATGAAATTGGGATGCGTCTCGGAAAGGGTTCCCTTGGCCATGAACATGGAGGTGAACGGAATGCCTGACTTGTCGATAAACTCAAGCATCGGTTCGTGCAGTTCATACCGCCCGATGAGCGCACCGACCAGAGCAATGGCGGTCCCGGCCTGTTCCAGCTTTTCAAGAATCAGCGGGATTACGGTTTCAAGGGTTTGCTTATCGCTGGCAGGTTCGGGCTGGGAATGAGGACGGGTGCAGCCCAGCGGCTTCAGCGCATGGTCGGCAGGAACGGCAATGTAGACCGGCTGCTTGTGCGTCAGGGCCGCACGGATCACCCTTTCCACCTCGGCCACGGTGTTTTCAGCGGTAAGGATGGTGCTGGCGCAGACCACAGGCTGGGTCATGCGATGAAAAAGGTCGAATTCGCCGTTACCCAGCGAATGGTGGATGATGTTGCCGTTCTGCTGCATGGAACACTTGGGCATACCTACAATATGGAAAACAGGCAGGTTTTCGGCATAACACCCTGCAATTGCATTGATGGCACTCAGCTCCCCTACCCCGTAGGTGGTGCAGACCGCAGCCATCCCCTTGATGCGGGCATATCCGTCCGCTGCGTATCCCGCGTTAAGCTCGTTGCAGCAGCCTATCCAGCGCATGTCCGGATCATTGCAGATAGCATCGTTGACCGGAAAAGAATAATCTCCCGGCACGCCGAAAACATCCGTTAATCCGATTCCCTTCAGCCGATCAAGCAGATGCTGAATTACCGTCTGCCCCATATGGAACCCCCCGTTCTTTTTTCAGATTCGCCAAAGTAGGTACATTTTCTTGTTACTTTGCCATCTGTACTGGTTTATGTCCATTAGATATGAATGTTTATTGCCTGCCTGAACTCTTTTTTCTGATAACACAGGCCCGGCAAGGGCTGCGGAGGCACAAAACCAGTGACCTTATGATTTGAATAACGGATTCAAGACAACTGACACATATCGAAAGTCGGCTTGCGGAAAATTAAAATAGATATAACGACAGATATAACGAAAGTGTTGTGACGGAGCACAGACATAAAAACGTAGCGCTCGAAACTTTCCGCAGACGCAGACTATGTTCCATGCGCAGCTGTTGATGGCAGTATTAACGAGGGAGAACTGAAAAACTTAGCCAAACACCAAATCAGACATAAGCGTTACTGCAACCCCATATGTTCCGATTTGCTTATCCTGCCGGAATGCCGAAGACAGTCACGCCCAGAAAGATAATGCCGAGGAAACCGTAGAACACGCCGCTGACCCAGTACACGTCACACGGAGCCACCTTTCGCAGGACCAGGACTGCAGCTACGCACTGAAGCACATAAAACAGGGCAAAAGAGAATAAAAATATGACTCAGGTCCGGACAAATCCCGAACGGGCAATCACAAATGCCCTTCGGTCACCCGGTTCATTAGAACCGGAAGCAGCTGTCCAGTTCTTCATGAAGGTGAAACAGTCCTCGGCGGGAAGCGGGCGACTGAAGTAGTATCCCTGAAAGCTGAAAGCACCCATGGATATGAATTCCTCAAGTTGCTCGGCAGTCTCAACACCTTCGATAATGACCTTGAGGTCAATCTTCCTGCACAGCTCAAGGATACTGAAAACAATGTGCCTGTTCACCCCCTTTTCGGACTCTAGGGTCAGCGAGCGGTCAATCTTGACTTTATCAACCGGCATTTCACGCAGATAACGCAGTGAGGTATGCCCCATACCGAAATCATCGATGGCAATGCGTATACCGTAACTGCGCAGTGCATTGAGCCTGTCTATGGTGGATTTACGGGTGGTAACCGCCTCGGCCTCGGTAATCTCGATTTCAAGGCACTCCGGTGAAATCCCAGATTCTCGCAGCACCCTGTAGACCTTTTCAGCCATGCCCTCGGTAATCAGCGAAGGAGTGAAATTTACCGAAACGTATGGGCAGTGTTCCATGCTCTCGCTCCAGTGTTCCATATGGCGGCAGGCCTCGCGCAGCACGAAATAGCTGAGCTCCTCAATGCATTCGAGATCCTCGGCAAGAGCGATGATGATTTCAGGAGAAATAAACCCGTAACGCGGATGGTTCCAGCGCAGCAGGGCCTCGGCCCCAATTATGGTGCGGTCCGCAACATCGACCTGCGGCTGGAAAACCAGATACAGCTGGTCATTCCGTCTCAGCGCGACCAGCAGGTCCTTACCCAGAGAGCGGGCTGTGAAGCCGTTAATACCGGGCAGCGTTATGCAGCGGCACTTTCTGGCCGTAACTCCGCTTCGGACGGTCCGGATCAGGGTATTCATATTTTCCTTGAACTGAACGGACTGCATGCGTTCGGACAGACGCACAAAAGGCAGGTAAATCAGAACGCCCAGTCCGAGCAGAAAAACCTGCAGGGCCACACCGGTCCAGTCTCCTGTTGCGGTATACCCGCTCAGAAAAACCGGAATGGTCCAGTTGAATGACCAGGTAACAACTGACACGAGCCCGGATGCACACACTGCGTAGGCAACCATGTACAGAACCACGGGGCCGAAAACGAAAGGAATGAAATATATGGGGTTCAGGATAAGCGGAATCCCGAAAAGCAGCGGTTCATTGATATTGAACAGGCTGACAAAAAGTGCCAGTTTGGAAAACTGCCGGGATCTGAGATTACGGCTGCCCACAATGATGGCGATTACCAAAGCGAATGTGAATCCCGACCCGCCGGCCATTGTAAATGCATCTAGAAACCCCTGAGTGAGTATATGCTCCGGCGCTCCGGCAGATTGAGCAGCCATATTTGCAATCATGTTGGGATAAAGAACGTCACTGTGAAAAGCATGAAGGACATTGGGGCCATGTGCCCCGAAGAACCAGAGCAGTTGGCTAAACAGCGTGTACAATGCCCCGGAAATAAATTCATTCTTCACCGGGCTGAACATAGCCATAACAATCCACCCGGTCATATCCTGAAACGAGTCGAACCCGATGAAATCGACCGTCACACGGAGCAGAGTAAAAAATCCCAGTACAAGCATGCACGCCGGGACAATTGAAAAGACCTCCATGGAGAACAGGTCATACCCGGTTCCGGCAACAGAAAGCCTAAAGCGTTTCTTGACGATGCCATGCAGCATCCAGCTTGAAACCGAAGCAGTGAAGACAGCTTCAAGCACGGAATTGGAAATTGAGGTAAGTTCAGTAAAGGAAGATATGTCCCCGCTTCCGGTTAAAACGAAAAAACAGCCGGATGCGATAATGGAATAAAGAAACGGATGGATTCGGGATATCTCATCCTCCCGGTTGTACATATTGCCAAGGCAGTAGCTCATGCTGGCCAGCATGGCCAGTGCGGCAATGCCTAAAGTACCATCCACCACTACCTGCAGGACTTCGCGGATCTTCCCGACCATGACATCCTGCACGGCCAGCACCGGAAAATTCAATGCACACAAGGCCGTTGCCCCGACAATTGTCAGAGGGAAAACCAGCAGCAAGGCCTGGCGCATGGCCTTGAAAAAAAACAGACCACCCACCTTTTCCAGTTGGGCATTAATGTATCCGATGCCCGAAAAGACCTTGTCTTCAACCATCCTGTCGAGTCCCCAAAATTGCAGCAACTACTTCGGTAGCGACCGTTTAAAACAAAACATATTGGACGCATTAGCATTGTGCCAGAACAAATACAATGGTATTTGACGATTTGACAATTCTTGCAGCATTTTTCTGTGAATTCCTATGCCAAACCGTGCACACATATTACAAAAAGAATTAAATGGAAATAACATCTTCCACTCATTCATAATTGAACTCTCAGCCTATACGGTTTACATGATATCCGATTAATGTCTTTAAAACGCATAATTTTACAGACCGGGACAATGAGAAAAAAAGACTTAAAATTCATCTGTGTGATAGCAACAGCTTTTCTTATGTATTTCTGTTCCGCAGCCTGGGCAGCAACCACGGAACAGCAGAGCGGTACAAATGAGCCCGGCGCTGCCACCGGGCAGAACGCCACTGAAAAAAAGGATTACGGAAAGTTTTCCGGTCAGGCCCGTCTGTTCTATTTCCTTGAAGAAACCCGTGCCAGCGGGCAGTCCTATAAGCGCGCCAAGGAAACCTTCGCGCTGGGCGGACAGCTCAAGTACGAAACCCCGTGGCTTGCGGACCATGTCGGTGGGGTTGTGAACGGGTTTGTGGCAGTTCCGCTCTTCGACGGTCTGAACCGGGAACGCTATGCCGGGGGCGCGGTGCTCAACAACAAGAATCAGGGCTACGCGGTCCTCGGTGAAGCCTATATTCAGGGACGCTACGAAGAAAGCATCGCCAAGCTCTACCGCCAGCGCATAGAATCGCCCTACATCAACGGCAACGATTCGCGACTGCTGCCCAACACCTTTGAGGCCTACGGAATCGAATCCACGGACATCGACGGGCTCAGGCTGCACGCGGCCTGGGTGGATAAGATGAAAAACCGCGACACCGACAAGTTTATCAGCATGACCGAGGCCGCAGGAGTCAGCAATGCCGACGGCGGAACCGTAATGCTCGGCGCGGATTGGAAGCCGACCGACAAAATGAGTTTCCGGCTCTGGAACTATTTCACCCCGGACATGGGCAACACCTTTTTCATTGAAGGAAACTACAGCTACGACTTAAGCGATAAGCTTGAGACCCATCTCCGCTTTCAGGGCGCTAATCAGCGAAACGCAGGCAGGAATCTGCTCGGCACCTACAATGCCCTTGAAGGCGGGCTGCTCTGGGGAGTCAAGTTCAGCGGTGTGACACTCGATGCAGGCTACACCATCGTCGATGATACCGACGAAATGCGTAACTCCTGGGGCGTAACCCCGTTCTTCAACAACCTAATGTCCTGCAGCTTCAGCCGGGCCGGAGAAAAATCCGTCTACCTGTCCGCCGGGTACGACTTCAGCAAAATCGGGTTTGAAGGATTTTCAGCCGAACTCAAAGCCGGTTTCGGCGACACGCCCGATAGCGGAAAAAACGCGTCCTATGACCGAAATGAATACAACCTGAACACGACCTACAAGTTCAGCGGGACTCTCAAGGGACTTTCACTGCTCACCCGCTGGGAATATCAGGACGCAGATCAGTCCATGGGCGGAAAGGACGTGGCACAGCTCCGAGTTCGGCTGCAGTATGATTTCTAGGATGCCTTCCCCATACCCCATCCATTTCAAAACCTTTCAAGAAAGCTTAGCCGATAGCTTCTAAAATTGTTTTCAAAAAATCACAGCCCCCGACTTCCTTGCGGAAATCGTGGGCTGTTTCGTTTTGCGCTTGAAATTATCTGTTCTGCAAATCACGCCTACTGTGCGAATAGTTCAGCCAGTTTTGCGTGGTCGTTGCCGTAATGGGCCAATCCGAGCATGAGCAGCAGCCTTGCTTTGGGCCCCTTGAGGTCTCCGGCGAGGATGCAGCCGTTATCGAGCAGGGTTTTGCCACCGCCCTGCCCTCCGTAGACCGGCTCAACCGCTCCGTTCGGAACGCTGGACGAAATAACCACGGGCACCTTGTTCGAAAGGGCGTACTGTATCGCCTTGAAGGTCGCCTCGTTGACGTTCCCGGCCCCGACACCGTCGATGACGATTCCCTTTGCACCGGACTGGACTGCGAAAAGGACAAGTGAACCGTCCGCCCCGGCATAGGTGGTAAGATAGACGACCTTGGGCAGCCTGTCCGCCAGCGGCAGGTAAAGACGATCCTCACGCTCATTGAACCGCTGCACCCTGCCGCCGGTCACATAGCCGAGATAGCCCTTCTCACCGGACTCGAAGGTCTGGACGTTGGTGGTCTGGGATTTGCGCACGGCCCGCGCGGAATTGACATAACGGTTCAGGCAGACCACTGCGCCCCAGCCGCGGGCTTCCTCCGATGCGGCCAGAACAACCGCATTCATCAGGTTGCCGGGCCCGTCCGGG
The DNA here is from genome assembly GCF_050916235.1 of Maridesulfovibrio sp. FT414. GTDB lineage: Bacteria > Desulfobacterota > Desulfovibrionia > Desulfovibrionales > Desulfovibrionaceae > Maridesulfovibrio. The sequence continues at coordinate 3,578,593 of NZ_CP104854.1, read as the reverse complement.
AACGGGCTTGAAGCATCATTCATGGCTCCGGTGAAAACTACCGGCTTATCACCCCGCAGGGTCATATCCAGAAACCACGCCCCCTCGGCCATTGTATCCGTGCCGTGCGTCACCACCACTCCGGCGATTTCCCTGCGCTGGAGCAGCTCGTCCACCTTGCGGCTGAGCTGCGCCCATATCTCCGGGGTCATCTGCGAGCTGTCGATATTGCATAGCTGGTAGACGCCGATATTTGCCACCTTTGAAATGCCGGGCACGGCCTTGATCAAATCGGCACCGGATACGGCAGGAACCGCCCCGCCGGTCTTGGGATCAACCTTCTCGGCAATGGTTCCGCCGGTGGTCACAATCGCCACGGTCGCCAGCTTCGGGTCGACATTCTCAACCTGAAACTGCGCCTGTCCGCCAGCCCCGACCGGCAATGCAGATGCAACCATTAAAAGTATGGCTGCGAATAAACCGACGTACATTTTCTTTAAATATTTATGCATAGAACGCCTCCGGTGGCCCTGCGGGGCTGAGTTGATGCGCTTTGCGCTTTTGACGATCTGATTTCGTCTCCGACGGCCAAAGGAGCTAAGCTTAGGCAATAACCATGTTTGCAAAAGGGCTTAAGATTCACATAACCTACCAGTAAGGCTTCACCGCTTTGTTTGTGGCTATGATTGCTACTCAATATACATCATCCGGAGACATAGTCCCACCCCTTTCTCCAAATTATTAATCCCCGGTATCCTGACGGATATCGGGGATTAATAATTTGGGGTGAGGAGTCCAGAGGAGGCTCCCCTAAATCAACCTAATTTCCGTTATTAATCATACCGGTAAGTTTTTTAAATTCGTTCTTCATTTCAGTGTTCTGGAATACTATAAGCTCCGGGGTCTGCAATTCAGACAGCCGGTCGAGCATATTATTCGCATTCCGCATGAGCGATATGAGGCTATGCGCTCCCTGCACAGTTTCGTAGGTGTTGAGTGCCACGTTGTACTCATCCTGCACCCCGGCCTTAAGCTTCGCGATCCGGCGGCGGTTCTTTTCGAGATAATCCCCGTAAAGCCGCGCGGTACGCACGGTCAGGCCCTGAGCGATCAGGTTGGTCTTGTAGATCATCGTGTACTTGGCCGGTTCGGTCTCTATCATCGACTGGGTCTTCTTGATCAGATCCTGCTGTTTCTTGATGATCTCGCCGATACGCACCATATAGACGTCGGTAATCCGGTCTTCGTAGTGCTGGTAGAGATTGAGCAGGATGCGCAGAAGCAGGGTGTGCATGCCGTAATAGCGCTTGGCCATCTCGATATTCTCGTTGGCCTCGGAGGTCAGGCGCTGCAGCTCCACGGTGATAAGCTTGACGTTGTTGAACACGGACATGAGCTGAATATCATCGGCCCCGGTAACGCTGTAGACGAGGGTTTCCACCTGCTCGCGATCCACCTTCATGCCGATCCTGCGCATATCCTCCAGCAACTGGTCAATAAGCTTTTCCACCCGCTGCTCGTTATCCTTGCGGCGCTGCTCAAGGTCTGCAATCTCTGCGTCGATGGAAGCGGCATCCTTTTTCCAGACCTCCCATTTCTCAACCGTCCTGGGTGCGGCCAGCCGCGCGGTTTTGAGCTCGGCAATCTTCTCGCTGCACCGGCGCGAATCATCCTGCAAATCCTGAATGGCCAGCTTTGTCTCGGACATTTCCGATATGCCCAGCACCTCGATACATTCGTCGAGCAGCTTGTTTATCTGCCGATCAAGGCTCTTTTTATCGTCCTTCAGCGGATTCCAGTCCGAATCAGGCACATCGACCCGCTTGTCCAGCGCGGCAACAGCATTATGCAGCAGCGGATGGACATCCCCCCATAAATCCTCAAGAGCTGCGGAAGCCGGGGAAGCTACCATCAGCACCAGCACGAAAACCAATACAAATCTTTTCACTTAAAACTCCACAAAACGGCAATGCCCGCGCATCAAACAGGCATCCCGCACGAATTCAGCCTTAACCCATCACATCATCTCATCGCCCCGGACATCTCATCCGGGATTCTCTAAACATTCTGCTAAAGTATGTTCCCTTACCCCTTCAAGGACGAGGTAGAAACAACTATTTTTCCGATAACGATTCCAAGCAGCCCGATATTACGCTGCAAATCGCCCAGAATAAACACGCAGGTTCGGCCATACTGCGCCAATCACCGGCAAACGATCTTATCCATTAAATTATAACATCTTACCAGACACATTGTCATGCTCATATTCGAGTTACCTGTCAGGGCAGGCAAAGTGAAGCGAAAATGCGTGAGCTGTCCATTTTCCCCATCACCAGTGGCTTCATTCAGGCATACCCTGTATCACAAAAAAATTCATTTTTATCCCAAAGCGGACCTGAATTGCCTGAACCATGTCCGCCCTACCCGCTAGAATATTTGGCAAAGGGGGATGACCAGCCGTGAATCACAGTGGTTCAAAGCACATCCCCGGAAACAGATAAACGGGAGGAAAAGAATGAACTCTTTCACCAAGTACAGGATGGAACGTAGACCCCGCAAGGAACTCACAACCGGCCTGGTTCTCTACGGTGAAAACGAACCGCCGGAAAAGCAGATCGAAAACCTATGGAAAATAGTTGATCGCAGAACCGGAGAAGAACTGGCTGATCCCAGACCTGATTTTGCAGAATTTTCACCGGGCGACCGCATGTACCCTTCCATGATGAAGCCGGAAGTCAAAAGCAGATGGGACCGGAAAAATTACGAATGGGAAGAGGCCAAGACCATGCATGCCAAACTGAAACGCATGGTCCATGCCCGCTTCATGGAAGATAATCCTGATCTGCCAGTGGTACAGGGGCTGATGAAGACAACCTACGGAAACGAAATCCGCAACGAGTTCCAGAGGCACGCGGACGGCCAGAGTTCCAGACTTGTGCCCGGAGCGCCCCAATCAAGGACTCCCCAGACGGGAACAGGCCGCACAATCCGCGATGAGATGCAGCGCGAAAACGTGGACATCAACGAAATTGCGGATGAAGTGCTCCAGTTCCAGACTCCCGGCACCGAATTCAACTATGCGGTGCTGGCGGTGAATCGCGACGAAAATCTCAGAATCGAAGACAAGATACTTGTTTCGTCCGAGGTCAGCCATGTTCTGGAATACCGCTATGATGACGATGGACGGCTTCAGGCGGTGCGTTATTCAGGAGAACCGGTAGAAGTATATCGATACAACAGATTGGGGCAGCGGGTATTCTCTCAGGTCGCAGGCGGAGACAAGCTGGAGTACGGGTATAATGAGATAGGCCAGTTGGTTCGCGCAGGTGAAACCACCTACAGATATGATGCTGACGGCTGTCTATCCGAAAAGCACTCCCCAGAAGGAACCACGGGATACGAGTTTCTGGCAACCGGACAACTCAGCAAAGTACACCTCCCGGACCGTACAAGCATCGAATACCGTTTCGACAAACGTGGCTTCAGGACTGCAAAGTACGTCAACGGCAGACTTGTCCGACGCTACCAGTGGAATGACCTGACCACCCTCGCCGCAGTTGAAGACGCGGATGGACTCAGCAGATTTCACTACGATGAACATGGCCGCGCAATGGGAATGACCCGCAACGGACAGATTCACCTGTTTGCAACGGATCAGTTGGGCAGCATCTTTAATGTTGCCGATACATCAGGAAACAGTGTACAGGAAATTCTATATGATTCTTTCGGCAGAGTGATACAGAACAGCCGTCCCGAACATTATCCTGCACTCGGCTTCGCCGGTGGCCTGCACGATCCCGACACCGGCCTGATCCACTTCGGCTACCGAGAATACGACCCCGCCATCGGCAGGTTCATTTCGCCCGATCCACTGGGAGATGAGGGCGGCGATGTGGATGTTTATGGGTATTGTCTGGATGATCCGGTTAACTTCGTGGACCGGGATGGGTTGCAGGGTCGCAGTGAGCAGGCCGATGATGCAGAATCGAAGTCCAAGGAGCAGGAAGCCAGTAATGATGGAATCGGCAAAGGCAAAAGCGATTCTATTACTGGCATGGATATGATTAAGGAGCGTCAAGCATTAAAAGAGAAGGAAGATAAACGGGACACTGAATCTGAAACCTCCTCTAAATCAAAGTCATCCGCATCCCTAAAAGATGAAAAAGGATTTTTCGGAAAAGTTTCTGCTGGCGTTGGCAAGGCTATAACAGAAGGTGGAAAGGCTGCCAAAGAAGCTGTATCTGAAGCGGGTGAAGCCATTGCAGATGACCCAAGAATATGGGCTACGACTGTAGGCGCAGCAGTATTACCGGCAGCGATTGCAGGGACAGTTCTAAATGGAGGCGAAGTATTATCCGCTGGCGCAGCTGGGATTCGAAGGGCTGCAACGTACTTGGAAAAGGGTGTCGGAAAAATTGGAAAGGCTGTTAAGCGAGGCAAAGATTTTGTTAAAGATGCTGGCAGAAAAGCTGATATAAAAATAAGGACAAGCGAAACCGGGACAAAGCAGAATCTCGACCTTGAAAAAGTAACTGATGGTGCGACAAGTTTCTTTGATGAACTGCCTCCTTCTATGAGCAAAGCTGCTATCAGAATAGCAGCAGCAAAAGAATTAAGAAAAACTTCCGATGAACTATATAAAAATTATGATGTTAAATTAAACTCAAAAACCAAATAGTTAGAAAATGCGAATAGCACAGGACGAGGATAATAATAAAAAATCCAAAAAAGAAAATGTGGAAAGGAATGATACTAATATACTCGCAATTCTTTTCGCGTCTCTTGGACTCCTGACATTATGGGTAGGGGAAGGAACTTACAAAGGTTTTGCTGTGCCAGGGTTTGTAGGATGGATAGAACTCGGCGTAGCAGCAGCATTCGCTATCTTAGGATTTCGTGCTGAACAGAATCCTTATGAAGCACAGATAACGATATGTCATAAATGCCAGACAGTTTATTCTCCGCAAGAAACTCCAAACGATTCGAAATGCCAGAATTGTCAGTGTCCACTAGAACCTCTTGAAGGCTTCTACGAACGACACCCAGAGCTGAAAGATTCTCCAGAAGAATTTACCCAATCAGAAAATGATTAACCACACAGCCCCCGAACTCCGGTTCTGGGGCTTTCTTATACGACACGTTGTCAAGCACCCCGCCATTCTAGAAAAAAACGGCACGCCACCACTATAACATGCCAGTTAAACAACATATTTACTGTTGCCGATACATCAGGAAACAGAGTACAGGAAGTTCTATATGATTCTTTCGGCAGGCTGCATCTGAAGCGGGTGAAGCCATTGCAGATGACCCAAGAATATGGGCTACGACTGTAGGCGCAGCAGTATTACCGGCAGCGATTGCAGGGACAGTTCTAAGCGAGGCAAAGATTTTGTTAAAGATGCTGGCAGAAAAGCTGATATAAAAATAAAAAACATATCAGCTAAAGCGACTAAAAATAAATTTGAGATTGACTCTAACGATGTCGCTGACGGAGCAACGGCTTTAATTGAAGGTTTACCTCCATCAAATGGAAAAATAAGTGGCCCTGTGACAGCTATAATGGGAGCAAAAGACGCTATAGAGAATGGTAGACAGGCTTACAAAGATATAACTCAGAAAAATAATGAAAAAAATAATAAAAAATAACTTCAAAGTTCCGTGGCTACGACTTGTCGTTGTCTTATACGCTTTAGTTCTCATTATAGGTGCATGGCCTACTGATGTTCCATATTTTGTTAAAGGACACGCAGTTGGAACATTAGGCCGTTGGGCTTTAGTCGCTTTCGGGATCATTGTGTTCTGGTGTGGTGTTCTTTATAAGTACCCTAAAAGGGGTAAGAATTTTACCCGCCATGAGCAATCAATCTGTCCAAAATGTCAAAAAGTTTATTTAGCGGGACAAGCACCTGCAGATGCTAAATGTGAACCATGTGGAATCAGCCTAGAACCTCTTGAAGGCTTCTACAAACGGCACCCAGAGCTGAAAGATTCTCCAGAAGAATTTACCCAATCAGAAAAGGATTAACCACACAGCCCCCGAACTCCGGTTCTGGGGCTTTCTTACCCGACACGTTGTCAAGCACCCCGCCATTCTAGAAAAAACGGCACGCCACCACTATAACATGCCAGTTAAACAACATATTTACTGTTGCCGATACATCTGGAAACAGAGTACAGGAAGTTCTATATGATTCTTTCGGCAGAATGATACAGAACAGCCGCCACGAACATGCTCCGGCACTCGGCTTCGCCGGCGGCCTCTACGACCCCGACACCGGCCTCATTCACTTCGGTTACCGAGAATACGACAATGTAATTGGGACATATATCTATCACGCTTGAAATTGCTTCAACGCCGACAAGAACATTGAAGCAGAAGATGTTACATCAATCACCAGCTGTACCACACTTTAATAACCGTCACCGAAGAATCCATATTACGGTTTCCGCAATGACTACCTGCGAGAAAACTACAACGCGTATTATCGTGCTCACATTTATATTGAAACTCAGAACAACCAGAGCTGAGCTGAAACACAGCCCCTTTCCGGTCATTATGTGAAACACGTAACAATTATAAAACCAAAATAACATAATACTATAATTTTCACATTTCTAAACTGGACACCGTGCTTGCACAGGCATATAAAAACCCGCCGGAAGGGATGTCTTTCCCTCCCCAAATTGAATCTACGCCTGACACAAGTACCCTGACTACCTGATCACCGTACCAGCCGGGCACGTTCGCGTCGCCAGCGCGGCCACCCATGTATATTTGCACCGCCTACTGTGCGGAATTTCAGCGAAAAGCATTTTCCGCACCAAAGCGGGCCACCATCCACAACCTGCGGAGAATGCCGGACTTTTACTTCATCCCGGCCCGAAGAGATGAATTAACGGAGAGATCAATGACAAAATCAATGGCGAGGACCTTCATCAACACATTTCTGGGCCATGCCCCCATGTGGTACAAGCTGGCCATCGTGGGATTCCTGATCCTCAACCCGATACTGCTTCTTGCGGCAGGACCTTTTATTGCGGGCTGGGCTCTCATTGCGGAATTCATCTTCACCCTGACCATGGCGCTCAAGTGCTACCCGCTTCCCGCAGGTGGTCTGCTGGCCATGGAAGCCGTAATCATCGGCATGACCACCCCGGAAACCATCTATCATGAAGCGCACAACAACTTCGAAGTTATCCTACTGCTTATCTTCATGGTTGCCGGTATCTATTTCATGAAGGATTTCCTGCAGTTCACCTTCACCCGTATTCTGGTGAACGTAAAATCCAAGAGAAACATCTCCCTGCTGTTCTGTCTCGCAGGCGCCTTCCTTTCAGCATTTCTTGATGCACTGACCGTTACCGCGGTTATCATCTCCGTGGCTTACGGCTTCTATTCCGTATACCACCGCTATGTTTCCAGCCAGAGTGAGACCGCAGGTTCACACAGCCTTGCCTCCGACCTGCACCTCAAGGAAACCAACCGTAACGAACTGCGCGAATTCCGTGCCTTCCTGCGCAACCTGATGATGCACGGTGCAGTTGGTACCGCTCTCGGCGGCGTATGTACCCTCGTTGGTGAACCGCAGAACCTGCTCATCGGCCACGAAATGGGCTGGCACTTCATGACCTTCCTGATCGAAGTGGCTCCGGTTACCATGCCGGTACTGATCGTCGGTCTGCTGACCTGCGTTGGCGTGGAAAAATTCAAACTTTTCGGTTACGGAGCACAACTGCCCGGCAACATTCGTTCCTTCCTCTTTGAAGAAGCAATGCGTGAAGAGGAAAAACAGGGACAGGCCGGTAAACTCAAGATCATGATCCAGGCCGCAACCGGCGTATGGCTCATCCTTGCACTGGCCTTCCACCTCGCCGCAGTCGGTATCACCGGTCTTTCAATCATCGTTCTGCTTACCGCCTTCACCGGCGTTATCGAAGAGCACCGCATCGGCCACGCATTTGAAGAGGCCCTGCCGTTTACTGCGCTGCTGGTTGTCTTCTTCTCCATTGTTGCGGTTATCCACTCCCAGCACCTGTTTGCCCCGATCATCGAATACGTTCTCAGCCTGCACGGACAGTCCCAGTTGATGGCGTACTACATCGCCAACGGCCTGCTTTCCTCCATTTCCGACAACGTGTTCGTGGCAACTGTATACATCTCCGAAACCAAGATGCACTTCACCCAGCTGCTTAACGCAGTACCCGGCATCGGTATGACCGGACAGGAACTCATGTCCAAGCTTACCGACCCGCATCTTGCCCGTGCAGACGTACTTGCCGCCCTGCCGCAGCAGGCCGCAGATCAGGCTCATGCCATCATGACCCAGTTCGACCGCCTTGCCGTAGCCATCAACACCGGGACCAACATCCCCTCCGTGGCTACTCCCAACGGTCAGGCCGCATTCCTGTTCCTGCTGACCAGCGCGCTGGCACCGGTCATCCGCCTTTCCTACGGACGTATGGTCTGGCTGGCACTGCCCTACACCATCACCATGTCCCTCGCCGGACTGCTGGCTGTAGACCTGTTCTTGTAAAAAATTCCTGCGGAGCTTTGCCGCTGTGCAAGGCGATACATGCAGTTTAAAAAGGCCAGTCGGTATACCGGCTGGCCTTTTGCTGTATGAAATCATATTCTAAAATTCATCAGTTTTCAGAGCACTAATTTCCGGGAAAAGAAAAACCCCTCCCAACACCGGTCCATTTGATTGCAAACCCAACGGATATCGGGTATCAGAAAATCCGGTCAGCAGTTCACCAAGGCGTCGCCGCCCCTTAACGGGGAGCTAAACCTGCTATATACCCATCCTGTTCGACACTTATCCACGTGCCGGGCCGGAAGTCGGCGACCACCGGCAACACTTATCCGTGAAAGGCACGTAGAAAAGGATAAGCCAATGCCCAGAACACCTCTTTCGCTGCACATCAGCGACGTATCGTCCCTTGCCCGAAACCTGCGCAACCAACTTACTGAATCCGAACAGATTCCCGGTCACGTGGAAATGCTTAACCTGCTGGCCAAGGCCGGTGGATACCGCAACTTCCAGCATCTGAAGGCGGAACGGGAAGAACCCTGTAAAGCGGAAATCGCGCAGTTTGATCCCAAGCGAGTAAAAAAAGCCACCCGTTACTTTGATCCGGATGGCCGCATGAACCGCTGGCCCAAGAAGCACAACCAGCGGATGCTATGCCTGTGGGTGCTATGGTCCAGAATCCCGGCCCGCACCAGAATGACCGAGCTGGAGCTGAACGAACAACTGAAAAACAACCACAGCTTCTGCGACCATGTGCTGCTCAGGCGCTGGATGGTGGACAACGGGCTCATCACCCGCACCGCCGACTGCACCGAATACCGCCGGGTGGAAACCACCCCGCCAGCGGAAGCCATTGAACTGTTCAAGCTGCTGTAACACACAAGGCCGGAGCGTTTGCCCCGGCCTTTTTTTTTTGCTTCATTAAACGGACAAAGGGTAAACGTTTCAAAAAATTTAAATAAGCTTCGCATCTAGCTCGGTACGGCTGCTTTCAAATGAATGGAAGATCCGGGCGTCGGCGGAGATTCACCCATTTTCAAAAGTACTTCTAAATCATACAGGGCGGACATGAGTTAGGTAAACCATGTCCGCCCTTTGCTGTATGCGTCTCCTTTTAAGGGGTGCTATTGCCCGGAAATGATGTGTTTCCGGCTGATGCACCGGAACCGTTTACAAAGGAGAAACATATGAACTTCATTCTTCAGAAAAGGCCGTGGAAAGACCTTACACCGGGCCAGCGCATGTTCGGGCTCAACGAACCGCCCGAAATGCAGCTTGAAAACATGTGGGAGGTGGTTGATCGCTATTCCGGCGAAAAGCTCACCGAACCGCTGCCCGACTTCGCTGAATTTTCCGGCTCAGACAAAATGTATCCGTCCATGATGAAGCCGGAGGTCAAAGCCCGCTGGGAGCTGAAAAACCGAGAATGGGAGCAGGCAAAAGAACGCTACCACCGGATAAAACGCACCTGCCACGCCTGCTTCATCCATGAGAATCAGGACCTCTCGCTGGCGCGCAATCTCGCCGGAACCGCTTACGGAAAGGAGGTTCTCGCCGAGCTGCAGCGGGAAAGACGCGGTTATGGGCGGCAGGACGCCTATTCTCGCGAGCCTATCGTGGCAGAATATTCTGACCGGCCCCAAACCGGAACCGGAGCCGTCCTTCACGACGAATTTGCCCGTGACAGAGTTGAGTTAGACCCCGCTGAAGCCGTGTGCACCACTCCCTTCACCGTGCCGGGAACCGAAACTCCGTTCTCCCTGCTGGCAACCGCCCGCAACGAAACCGGACGCATCGCCGAAAAGCTGCTGGCCCTCGCCCCGAAGGACCACCATCTGCAATACGAATACGATGCCGGAGGCAGGCTTTCCAAGGTCTGGAAGGATGACCGCGTCATCGAGCACTACCAGTACGGCAAGCATGGCGAGCGGCTGATGTCCGAGACCTTCCATTCCGGTATCCGGCGTTTCGTGTACGGCGAAGGGTTGCGTCTGGTTCGCGCCGGGGAAGTCAAATATTCATACGATCCCAAAGGCCGCCTGACCATGAAACAGGATCGCGGACAGGTCACCCGCTACGAATACGATCACAACAACCAGCTTGTGCAGGTCCACCTGCCCGATGGCCGCAGGATAAACTATATCGTTGATCCGAACGGCATGCGTACCGCCAAACAGGTGGACGGCAGGACTGTGGAAACATACCTCTGGAAAGACCGCGCCACCCTGCTGGCAGTCTCCGACGAGCAAGGCAGGCTCAAGGAATTCGCCTATGACGGGGAAGGTGATCCGATCGCCATGCGCTGGAACGGCGAGGTGTATCATCTCGCGTCCGATCAGGTCGGAACAGTTTATATGGTTGCTAACGCCAAGGGGAATGAGGTAAAACGGATTATATACGATTCGTTCGGCAATACCATGGTCGATACCAGCGAACGCATCAACCTGTCCCTCGGCTTCGCCGCAGGCCTCTATGACCGCGACACCGGCCTCATCCACTTCGGCTACCGTGAATACGATCCCGCCACCGGCAGGTTCACCTGTCCCGATCCACTGGGCTACGCAGGCGGCGATGTGGATGTGTACGGATACTGCGCCGATGATCCGGTCAACTTTGTGGATCGGGTTGGGTTGAAGAAGCGGAGTGAGGAAGGCGAAAAGGATATCGAAACTGAGGATCACGAAAATAAAGCCCCCAATGAGAGTACAAACGATTCCATTACTGGCATGAATATACTTAAGGAACGGCAAGCCTTAAAAGAAAAAAATGATAAACAGGATAAAGATGCGTATCCAATTAAGGAAGTCCATGTTTACCACGAAAATGGGACTATGGAGGTTCATTCAGATGAAGGCCCCAGAGATACGTATAAATTTTCTTCCGGCAAACCGGGTGAGACGGATCAAACAAAAAAGGACGTAGGGCCAACCCCTAGCGGTGAGTATGAGTTTGATCCGAAAGAATCTTCTGAAGTTGAAGGCTTGCGATATTCAATTCGTAATACCATTTTCGGAGATTGGGGACACGGGCGGGTTCCGCTTCATCCTTCCAATGGAACGGAGACACATGGACGGGATGGATTTTATATCCATGGCGGAGACACCAAAGGCTCGAAGGGGTGTATTGATATCGGAAACAAGGATAGGGATTTCTTTAGGAATGTTAGAAAAACGAAGAATAAAGTTAAAGTAAGAGTCCATTAGAATGAAATGGGCAGGCTGATTTGTCGGCCTGCCCATTGGAGAAATCATGGATATTTTGATCGCATTTGTTGTTGGAAGTTTGGCTAAATTGAGTTCGTATGTATTTATTCCTTACGGAAAAGTAACTGTTTTGATTGCTATTTTAGCAAGCTGCTTAATTGTGCATATAACAACAAAGAGAATTTGGCTTTCAGCTATATTCGCCTCGGTGGGATTTGCCGGATATGAACTTATTGTTTCATCGCTTGAAAATTTCAGGGGATTGTACTCCGTTAAATATGAATTGATTAATGCTTGTTTTTGCTTTGTATTATATTTCCTTTTTACAGCGATTATTCACTATACAGCTATTCATGCCTTTCCGGTCATCTACATTGCAATAAAGAAACTAAGACAAACTTTTTTGAAGTTATTTGGGCGTAAATAGCATATAAAAAACATGATCTTGAATATGAGCGTATTCAGAACATTGATATCCTAGGTGACGTCGATGAAGAGCAAATTAAATTAATTAAAAAAGCTGACGAAGAATTGATAGAGGATCTTAAAATTTTGGGGGACGACTCTTCAAAGTGGCCAAGGCCTCCAAAGGAGAAAGATAAACACACTGCGGAATTATATAGAGATGGTGCCATGAAACTTTTCAGGCTGAAAAATTATGTCAAATAAGGTTGTTGTTATAGTTTTAATGTGGATGTCTACTGTCATTTCTTTTGTTTCGTTCGACAGCTTGTTGCGCACATCAGACAATCCTTTTGCCGTTTTGATTATCCCTATCCTTCCATACTTTGTGTTACTTATTATGTTTTTGAAATATAGAAACAAGAGTAAACTAGAATGGTTAATGGCAATTTTAGCTGGAGTTATATGCAGTGCTCCAGTGTTATACCTATCTTTTATTTGGTCTTGCTGGCTGATCAAAGGATTTGCACCATAGAATATGGATATCAATGCTTTGTCATTGTTGCCAGCTCCCTTTGGGGGCTGGCATTCTTATAATCTACGTTCGGCAATACCATGATCGATACCAACGAGCGCATGAACCTGCCCCTCGGCTTCGCAGCGGGCCCGCATGACCGCGACACCGGCCTCATTCACTTCGGCTACCGCGAATACGACCCCGCCACCGGCAGGTTCACCTGCCCCGATCCGCTGGGGTATGCGGGCTGTAATTCGCACGAGAATCAAGAAACAAAAGCAGGCCCAGATAATCAATTACCTGAGCCTGCAATTACTGCATGCTTTCTGGTTTCCATAGCAGCACACATTTGCGACATTGCAATGCCATCACCAAAAGTGCGAATTCAACAAACAGTTGTTTCTTTTACACCGCAGTTTGCATCCCTCTATTTACCCTTTATCAGCAGCTCGTTCGGGCATGGACTCGACATAGACAGACTGCGAGGGGAATGCGAATCCGGCTCCGGCCTCGACTTCCACGATTTCCTTTAAACGGTAGGCCAGATCTTCCCTTATCTTCATCCACTCCTGCGCGTTGGTGGTGTTGGTGAAAGCGCTGAGCTGGAAATCGATTGAAGAATCGCCGAACTGCACCACGCGCATGAAGGTGGAAACTTCAGGCGGCTGCGCAAAATCATTATTGCCGAGGATATACTCCATCACCCGTTCCTGAACTAGCTTCAACTGCTCCGTTGTGGTCCGGTACTCCAGACCGATGGTCCAGAGTATGCGCCGATGGGTCATCTTGGAGAAGTTGATGAGGCAGTTGTCAGAGAGCGTCGAGTTCGGGACATAGACAGGAGCCTTGTCGAACCGGCGGATTCTGGTGGAGCGGAAACCGATGAATTCCACGGTCCCGTCCACTTTTCCGTCAACCGTGACCCAGTCACCGATGCTGAAACGGCTCTCGGTGATGATGGAAATCCCGGCAATGATGTTCTGGAAAAGGTCCTTGGCACCCAGAGCAACAGCCACACTGAAAAGTCCGAGTCCAGTCAGGATCGGTCCGATGTCGATGCCGAACAATTCGAGGATACTGGCCGCACCCATGAGCAGGATCAGGAACTTGAGCAGCTTGATAAGCCAGTCCACAAGGGCCGGTGTAAGCAGGCTTTCCAGCTTGCGGAATATTTTGGTGGCCACGGAAACAAGGTTGAACACTGACCAGAAGATGACGAACAGCGTCATGGCGCTTATGACCCTGTTCGTAACGCTCTCGATGGAATCGGGAAATTTCAGGAGCTGGTCGGCAAAAAACAGCCCCAGAACAATGGGAACGAAGCGCACCGGGTCCTTCAGGGCGGTCAGGATGCTGCTTTCCGCCTTGGCATTGTGCTTTTCCAGCAGCTTCTGCAACCGGTTCATGGTGAACTGGGTCAGCACCTTGCGCAGGATAATGAAGAAAAGCAGTACGCCCACAGCTTGGGCAAGATTGATCAGATTCAGTCCCGGTATACCGTTATGCCAGACGTCAACAGCCATTTCCCTGATCTGGGCCAACCAGACGAATACCGTTGAGTGCGGAACATCCGCGACTTGAGTTGCATTGCTCATGAACAGCTCCGAAAGTTTGATAATCTCAATTAAATCACTACAGACATTGATTCAAAACCTAGCAGAGATCACAATGCTGTCAACCATGTCCATGCAAAATTACGAGGCTATTTTCCTAAACTCCGCAAACTTCAACTTTCCGAATAAGACTATATGAATGGATAAACCCTTGAGCCAAATAGGGATTCCAAAGGTCCGCGGGCCCTTTGGCCGTCGGAAGCGAAGTCAAATCGTCAAAAGCGCAAAGCGCATCAAATCCAACGCCCCAGCGAGGCCGCCGGAGACATCTCATAAAATAAAAATGCGGCGCGGGAAAATATATCCGCGCCGCCTGATTATCCGTTCTGCCCCGCACTTTACGGCGGAACGGTGATGCAAGGTTTACATCCGGCCTACTCGGTCCTGATCACCTGAATCTTCTTGCGCGGCTTCAGTTCGTAGATATCGGGCCTTCGTTCATGCAGCGGCCTTACACTGCCGAATTCGCGGACCTGAGCAAGGCTGGCCAGATCAAGATCGGCGATGACCACGGTCTCCACGCCCGGATCGGCCTCCCCGCTGAGCGAGGGCATGGGAAAGGCAAAATCGCTCGGCGCAAACACGGCGGACTGGCCGTAGTTCATGAGATAGGTCTTCACACCCGGCAGATTGCCCACGTTGGCGGCAATGACCGTGTAGATCGAGTTCTCGATGCAGCGGGCCTGAGCCGTTGCCCGCACACGGTGATAGGCCCGTTTCTCGTCCGTGCTGAAGGGTACGAAGATCACTTCCGCCCCGGACATGGCCAGCAGTCGCGAGGTTTCCGGGAACTCGATATCGTAGCAGACCTGTATGGCGATGCGTCCGAGCGGGGTATGAAAAACGCTCAGCCCCTCGCCGGGATGGATTCCCCACGCTTCGCGCTCACCGGGCGTAATGTGCAGCTTGTCCTGCGTGTACACGTTCCCGGTCGGGGTGAACATGTGTGCCACGTTGTAGAGTTTGCCGTCACGCAGCACCGGGTGCGAACCGCCGATGATGTGCAGGTTGTACTCGCTGGCCAGCTCGGTGAACATAGTCAGGTAGCTTTCGGTCATACCGGCAAGTTCCATGACCGCCCTGCGGGAATCCCACTCGGGCGGCATGGCGCTGAACATCTGCGCGGTAAAAAGCTCGGGCAGCACGAGGAAATGGCAGTGGTAGGCATCCGCTGTGGATACAAAAAACTCCACCGACTGACGCAGATCCTCCCACGAAGAGATCTTGCGCATCAGATACTGGGCCGCACAGACCCTGAACCTTCGCACCGGCCTGCGCAGCGGGGCCGCGGCAATCTTGCGCCGCACCGGCTGGAAATCCGGGTTGGGCATTTCAAGGAACGTGGAATAGTTCAGGCTCGAATCGTCATGCAGCAGGTCCAGAAACACGCCCGTGACCTTGTAGCCCGCCTTGAGATGCGCGTTCAGGGCCGAATCACTCAGCTCGCCCCTCTCCACCATCTCCACGTATTCCTTGGCCGTGAGCACGCCCGCCTGTTCGTTGTAGTTCATGATCCTGCCGTGGGCGATCATGCGGCTCAGGTTGTAGCGCTTCATTATCTGCTTGCGGTACTTGTAGATTTTACCGGCCACGCCTTTGCCCCGAAAATCCGGCCTTACGGCAATGTCCGCCCCGTACAGGGTATCGCCGGTGGGCGTATGCGTGCTGAAAGTGCCGCTGCCGGTTATCTCGTCGTAGCGGTACCAGTCCACGGAATCATCCAGCTGGACAATCAGGCAGGTGGCATAGCCCACGACCTCGCCGTCACACTCCGCAAGGATCTGGCCCTGCGGGAAAGCGGTAAACTGCATGGAGTACATGCGTTCGTCATAATGTTCGGCATAATCGGGGTAAGCCGCCTTCTGACATTCCACAATGGCCGGGATGTCCTCCCGGGTCCAGTTCCGGATCTTCACGGTCTTGCGTTTTGACATTTCGCCCACGCCATACGGCTGTGCTGATTGTTTAAAAGAACGGTCAGATCGGGTTTTCCTGATCCATGACCAGTTCCGAAAATTCGTCCGCAAGGGCCTCTGCCCGCCCCGGAGCCTTGAAACAGGCGATATGCATGATCGCATCACCCTTGTAGACCGACGGAAGCGCCAACTGTCCGATGACCACCCCATTGCGAGGGGAAAGCAGCTCGCAGGAACGGTTGCCCAGAGGATCGTGGACCGTTCCGAGCAGCTCGTCCTTCTTCACCCGCTGCCCCAGCTTGACCTTGGCGTGGAACAGCCCGCTCTCCGGGGCGCGGCACCATGTACGGTCATAGGCAACCTGCAGGCTTATGGGGGCCTGCTTTTTCCTAACCACCGGAAGCATCCCGAGATGGGACATCAGCGAGGTGATACCGCGCAGTCCGGCGCGGATGGAGAATTCATCGAAACGCAGGGCCTCCCCGGCCTCGTACAGCAGGGTCTTCACCCCGACCTGTTCAGCCGCCTGCCGCAGGGAGCCGGAAACTCCGCAGCTGTCCAGAACCAGCGGCGCGCCGAAAGCCTGAGCCATAGCGAAAATCGTTTCATCCTTCATGTCCCCGCGCAGGTGCGGAAAGTTTGCACGGTGGTTGGAACCGGTATGCAGGTCTATGCCGTACCGGCAGCGGCTGACCACATGTTCGAACAGGATCAGGGCCAACTCCGAAGCAAGGGAACCGCCCGCCTTGCCCGGGAAAACCCGGTTCAGGTCGCGCCTGTCGGGCAGGTATCTGGTATTGGACATGAACCCGTAGATATTGACGATGGGAATTGCGTAAAGGGTTCCCCGCAGTCTGGAGAGCCTGCGCAGCCCGGTCAGCCTGCGCACGATCTCAATGCCGTTCAGCTCGTCGCCGTGAATGGCGGCACTGACGAAAAACGCAGGACCGGGCCTTCGACCATGATAAACATGGACTGGCATGCTTAAGCCCTGCCCGAGGGATGTATCGGGAACCGGAAGTGAAACAGTCGTGTGGGAACCGGCAGGAATGGTCTGCCCGCACATGTGGATGGGAGGTGTTGTCATGCAGGACCAGTGGGCAATGCCTGTTTGGAATGTGAGTCATTCAAGGCCCCTAAAAACAGTGTATCAAGGGGTGCATGTTGAATTTCTAGCACAACGTCATTTGGTTATAAACAGATTTCAGACAAAGTCAGCAAGGAAAATATAAGCTATCACAGCGCATTACCACTGAACAGGCTGAATATTTGCGCACGGTTAAGCCAAGGATGAACAACCATCCACGCCACAGGGATAAACATTACAGACTGAAGGAAAACGGGATTGCGTGAATGCAGTTCAATGCCATCAATCCAAAGAAATCATGATCCCGGATATTATTTCTTCCTGATGCCAATCAAAGTTGATATTATCAACCAGATAACCCCAACTCAGAACACGCCAATGTCCGGCAAGGAATTACCATGAGTGCCGCCAATATCACTGTCGATCTGCGTCAAATGATTCTGGCAATTGAAAATGCCGTCAGTCTGGTTGGAATGAACGATACAAACCATGGTAAAAGGGTTGGCTACATTGCCTTGCAGATGTCCCAATTCTTGGGCTTCAGCAGAGCGGAGACTTTCTTCATCTACGAACTAGGGCTGCTGCACGACTGCGGAGTTTCCTCGGATACAGTCCACAGCCATCTGGCAAACCTCTTTGATTGGGAAATGTCAGACATACACTGTCATATCGGCTATGACCTGCTGCATAAATTCAAGCCGCTTGAAAGAATGGCTTTACCAATTTTATACCACCATACACCATGGGTTGACCTGCAGAAACAATCCATCTCCCCTTTCAACAAAAGGGTTGCCAATCTTATTTTCATTGCCGACAGGATAGATATTACTGCCGCTCCACACTATGGCCCCAATATTCTTCTGCACGTTGATTCGATAAAAAAAAGCATTGCGGAAAAGCAGGGCACCTATTTCAATCCCGAATTCGTGGAAGTCTTTCTCAAAATATCAATTCCTGAAGCGTTCTGGCTGGCACTTGAAAACAGGCATATCGAGCGCTTTGCATGGGCAATGGGAGGCAGGGGAGATTCAGATAGAATAACCCTGACGGACTTAAAACAGCTGGCAAAAATATTCGCATATATTGTTGACCAGAAGAGCCCTTTTACAGCCCAGCACTCCTACAGTGTAGCGCTTATATCCAGACGCATTGCAGAGCTGTATGGTTTTTCTGATACGGAAACCATAAAGATAGAAGTTGCTGCATATCTGCACGATATAGGAAAACTGCATATCCCGGACAATATTCTTGACAAAAATGGCCCGCTGAGCCCGACAGAACGGGCAATAATAAATCAGCACAGCTATGAAACCTATGAAATACTGCGACTGGTCAGCGGCCTTGAAGAAATTGCACTGTGGGCATCATATCACCACGACAACGATCTCGGAACAGGCTACCCATTCCACCCCACCAAGGAAGCCCTGCCCATACCTGCCAAGATAATTGCTGTGGCGGACGTGTTTCAGGCTCTACTGCAGGACAGGCCCTATCGGAAGGGGATGACTCTGGAAGAGGCTGTCGGCATTCTGGAAGAAATGAAAAACAAGGGAAAGCTTGATAGTGAAATTGTCAGCCTTGTGCAGAACGATGCAGAGCACTGCTTCAATCTTGCCAGAATGGAAATTTCACTGGAAGAACTGCTGGGATAGCCTGCCAAAGCGTTAAACTTAGCAATATAAATGCCTGTTTTGAATATAAAATGTCAATGCCCGCAGGGACAATGATTCAAAGTGGCACAAGACTGATTTCCAATACATTGCCACTTGTTTATACACAGACTTAATACAGAGTCAGAAAATAAAAATTCATCAGACTGCAATAAAAAAAATAGCCGCAGTCGGCATGTGAATCGCCATAAGAGTCACGGTTAAGCGATGGAACAAACCGCCCTCGACCCATAAACTGAAACTGTAACACTATCGTATTTAATTTCGAGAACAATACAATTGCTAAACAAAAACAAAATGTGTACTTTTCTCAAAGGAGGGCACGAACAATGCGAGTACACACATGCATAATTTTGACTGCGCTTTCTGTTATATTCAGCATACCTTGCATTTCACATGCAACAGACATATACCTTTTAAGTAGATCACAAGCTAAAATATATACTTTTGATTCTTCATCCAGTGGAACAGTTGCTCCTAGCAGAACAATACTTGGAAACTCCACAACTCTGAATCCTGATTGGATTTATGGGCTAGCAGTGTACAACAATGAGATCTTCGTTACTGATGATAACATTGACGCTATTTCCGTATTTAAAACAACAGATAGCGGCGATACTGCACCCACACGCCAGATAATTGGCAGCAACGCAGATTTCTCACAACCTAGACACATTGTCATAGACAATGGCTATATTTACTGTGCAGATGAAACAAAAAGAGCAATAAAAGTTTTTAAAACATCCGACTCCGGCAACGTCGCCCCGACCCGGGAGATTACCGGATTCACCAGCATCCCATATGCCTGCGCAGTATACAACAGTGAATTATACGTACTGCAGTCAAACACCGTTATACTCGTTTTCGATCTGACGGCATCCGGAACAGCTGCTGCCACCCAAAAGCGAAGCATCGACGTTTCAGGATCATTATCTGGCCCAAGAGGACTTTATATTGCAAATGGCATTATATATGTATCAGATAGTAACCAGATAGACACCTATCCTGCAAGTTCCTCCGGAGCAGTCTCCCCGACCACAACAATATCCGGAGCAAACCCTGGTATAAGCTCAGCACACTCACTGCTCGTACTCAACGGCAGTATTTATGTTGCCAACTACAGTTACGCAAGTAAAGCTGTAGAGGTTTTCGGCATAGCCGCAACAGGAAACGTCTCACCCGATAGAACCTTCACTGCGACAGGGCTAAGCAGTGCTCTCAGCATTGCAGTTGAGAGTAACGGTTACGTAAGACCTGCCAATCAGCAGCAGAGCGGCGTTACTGTTTCGGTAACGTCCTCAACGGAAAATGCTACTTCAGCTGCCGTATTCCAGTCCGCATTTGCTCCCCCAGTCTCATTTTCAAAAGTAACTCCGCTTGCGGAATTTGAAGCAACAGTCAGCAGCAACGGGGCAAACGGAGTTTTCTCCTTCAATTCAACATCCCTCAACGGAACTGCCGGCAGCTACACTCTGCTCAAGTGTTTCACCACCAATGGAACCAGCATGTATTATGGCAGCTACGCCCCTGTAGCAGATCCGGAGACTGAAGGCACATGGTGGCTGGAGGACGAAAGCGGCAACTATCTTTCATCTGACACAACACTCACATCAGGGACGAACTACTACGTAAACTTTGTCGTCAAAGACAACGGAATATACGACGAGGACAGAACCCTCGGCCAGATAAAGGACCCGGCAGCTCTTGGAACCTCCGACTCCGGCGGAACAGGCTGCGTTCTGAACCCTACAGCCGGATTCAGCATTGAATGGATTCTGTTTGGGCTGTGCACTTTACTTTTCAGGCTCCGCAATCCCGGAAGCAAATAACATAGAGAAAACCTACTCCTCAAAAATAGAACTCTAGCCACAACTGTCCAATAACAATATAAGTGACAGGCTGGTCCTGCCGTTCTCAAAAGAGAAGCGGGCAACATGCGTAAGGGACCTCACAATCTTCATCGAGAGATCTCCGTCGTGCCCTGAGAAATCAAAAGGCCTGCCCGGACATTCCACATTGACCGCAATTTCCTTTTTCTCTTCCGCGTAGCTGACAGTGACAGAGATGTTGACGTCCTGCTCCTTTCTTTCCCGGAGGTAAAACAGGAGCAGCTCCTCAAGCACCAACTGGATTGTGAGTATCTGCCTGTGCGCAATGAACTGATTACGGCCAAAGGTTTCGATATCTCCATGCAGTGCGCAGAGGTCGAAGGAACCTGCGCGCAGTGTGAAAGAGAATGTCCTGATCTTGTGGATGAAATGACGGGTCTTCTCCCTTACCGGATTATTGAAAATCTGTTGAGGAGTCCCCTCCTCGTATATCTCTCCTTCATCCATGTAAAACACGCGCGTGGAAACATCTCTCGCGAAACGCATCTCATGGGTGACGATCATCATTGTCATTCCCCGGGTTGCCAGCGTGCGAATGACAGCCAGAACTTCGCTGACCATGGTCGGATCAAGGGCTGAAGTAGGTTCATCAAGGAGCAGAATTTCAGGATGCATGGCCAGGGCGCGGGCAATGGCCACCCGCTGCTTCTGGCCTCCGGAAAGCTCATCGGGATAGGAATAGGCCTTCTCCTCAAGGCCGACCTGGGCAAGAAGCTTCATCCCCTCATCAAAGGCCTCCTGCCGGGGCATATTCAGAAGACTGACCGGCCCCAGCATGACATTCTCAACGGCCATCAGGTGCGAGAAGAGATTAAAGGACTGAAACACCATTCCGACCTTCCTGCGCAAGGCAAAGATGTCGGCATTTTTGTCCAGTATGTTTTTACCCTTGATAATGATATTGCCGCCTGTCGGGTGGTCGAGAAGATTGATGCACCTCAGGAAAGTGCTCTTACCCGCGCCTGAAGGCCCGATAAGGGAAATGACTTCTCCCTCGGAAATCTCCGCGTTCACGTCCTTCAGTACAGCCACGGGACCGAAGGACTTGGCAAGGTGCTGCACCTTTATCATCGGGCTGTTACTCCTTTCACCATCCGCTGGCGTCGTTTCGGGTCGATCGAATGCTCAAGCAGAGTGAGCAGGAAGATCAGCAGATACGCAAGAACGAAATAAATACAGGCGGTGGCTATGAGCGGGAAAAAAGCATCGTAGGTACGGCTGCGGATTATGTCGCACATCTTCGTGAGGTCCTGAATGGCTATATAACCCACCACCGCAGTCATTTTCAGCATGGAAATGAGTTCGCCCTTGTACACCGGAAGCACATAGCGTGCTGCCTGCGGGATCACGACCCGTATAAATGCATGAATGGGCCTGAAACCGAGTGCCGCGGCCGCCTCAATCTGTCCCTTATCCACTGATTCGACACCGGCGCGCATCATCTCTGAAACATATGCAGCAAAATTCATGGAGAAGCCGATGACGGCGACATAGACTCCGTCAAGGGCAAGCCCGCTGAAGACTACGTAATAGAGAATCATCAGCAGCAGTACGATCGGGGTCCCCTGTATCGCACGGATATAGATCCGGGCGGGCACGCTCAGCCACGGAGAACCGGACCTGCGGCAAGAACAGATAAGCGCGCCAAGCAGGCTTCCGAAAACAGCGGAAAGCACACAAATCAGAACAGTTGTCCACAACCCCTTGAACACCAGACGGTAGCGCCCTTCTACAAGAAAGGTCCGGATGAAACTCTCGCGCACCTCGGACAACACGGAATAGGCAAGGGACTCTTCCTGAGTGTCGGGAACGACAACGATTATGCGCACCGTGTAGATGGGCACGCTGAAAAGAACGGACTTGCGGCGTTCCTCGGTTACAGAGATGGACCCTCCGGCCATGTCGCTTTTACCTGATACCAGTGAAGGAATAAGCGCGCCGAAATCAAGAATGATGACTTCAAGCCTGCGACCCAGCGCCTCTGCAACGCGCAGGGCCAGTTCGACTTCATATCCGACCGGTCGGCCGTTCCTGATGTAGGCAGCAGGAGGACAGGTTATCTGCGTTGCGAACCGCAGGACGCCCTGCTTTCCCTCCTGCGGGAGTTCTGGCAGTTCGGCGGCAGCCCCGTCCGGACCGGACCATTTTTCAATGATCTGCCCGGCAAGACCGCTTTGGATCATCTCGCGAAGAGCTACATCTACCTGCTGCTGCAATGCCTGACGGGACCTCGCAAAGACAAATGCGTGCTCGTCCGACTCCACCGGGTCCGGCAGATACAGCAGGCCGGTGGTGTGTGCCAGCAGATCACGCATCCCTGTATCATCGGTAAAAAACGCTGATATTTTTCCAGTCTTCAGCGCCTGGACCTGATCCGGGAAAGTATCAAAGAACTCCGGCTCGGCTGATGGAATATGCCGCTTCAGCACACCGTCAAAAATGGACCCCGTAATCACCCCGACTTTCCTGCCTGAAAGCTGGGACAATTCGGTGATCTGCATTCCCTGCCCCTCATCCTCCGGCGTGCACCCCGCAACAAGGGCACAGCACAGCATGATGAAAGCAAGATACGACACTGGAATACGCAACACCTCAAATTCCTTGTCAATTCAGCACATACTTCAAAACGGACCGGGTACGGATTAAACATCCTCCACGATTACCGGCAGCAGGATACAGTCTTCCACTCCAGGGCCAACGTACCGATGTTCCGCGCACAGCACATCATTTCAGCTGGACCGCGCTTCCAAAGTAGCAGACAATCAACGCATGAAGCCAGAAATAAAAAAATACGTCTGTTACTGCTTCGAATTCACCGAAGAAGACATCGTAAAGGACCTGCGTGAAAACGGGCGCTCCACCATCATGGAATACATCGCCGCGCAAAAGAGAGCCTCCGGCTGCAATTGTGCGGTCAAAAATCCAAGCGGCCGCTGATGCATCGGAGACGTCCGCAAGGTTGTGGACAGAACGGCCTTAGACTGCGGCTTGCAGCTGGCAAAACCTGATTTATTCTGATGAGTTGTTCTAGTTCCGTGGCGATAATCATTACTGCTGTAATTTTAAATTGACAGTGACTATCAGTTTCATTAGCATAAATAACAAGGCAGCAATTTCAAACCGCAATAATGCGTCTTTCGAAACGTATTGAATTATCAGGGCCCGGAAACATTGCGGGCAGACACATTATAATTGAACTGTATTAGCATTTCAAAGACACTCAACAGATGCATTTTTTTAACACGATTGAAATCAAATCAATGCTACCTGCTTCTGACTGAATCTTTTTAACCCCCTTCCCAGAGGAAAGTTTCTTTCCCAAACAATTAGTCTCCCTTGCCGGAGCTACCTTCCCAGGAGAAATGTTGTGAACAACCTTTCCATTCGCAGCAAACTGGCTGTACTATTTTTTATTGCCATATTAACGTCACTGATAACTATTTGCATCAGTGTCTATTCATCATATGAACTTACCGAAATGGAAGCCGGTAAGACTCAGGAAATCATGCTCGACGCTCAGAAGGACAAGATCAAAGTTGCCGTCACCTCCATGGCCGCCGCTCTTTCCAGCGCCACCTCAGGCATTACTGACGAGCAGGAAAAGATCGCTCTTTTCAGGGAGATGATCAAAAACGCCTTCTTTGAAGACGACTCTTCCGGATACTATTTCATCTACCGTGACACCGTGAACGTTGCCCACCCCGTAAAGCCCGCACTGCAGGGCAAGGACCTCGGCGACCTCAAGGGCAAGGACGGAGTCTACTCCGTGCGCGAGCTGGCCAAAGCAGCAAGGTCAGGTGGAGATTTCGTACATTTCACCTGGAGCAAGCCCGGTGTTGAAGGCCCCATGCCCAAGATAGGATATGCAGCCATGATTCCCGGAACAGACTTCTGGATCGGAACCGGCATCTACATCGACAACATCGACCGTGACGCCCTAGAAATCAAAAAAGAAATGGAAGAAATGAACACCAAGGGCATGTGGTTTCAGGCCGGGGCATCAGCAGCACTTTTCCTGTTTGTCCTCCTGCCGCTGGGATACATTGTGTCCCGCAGCATCATAGCCCCGCTCATTGAGACCAAGGAAGCAGCCAGCAGAATAGCTTCCGGAGAATTCGACACGACCTTCAACGTCAATTACAAGGACGAACTCGGCGAGCTGCAGACAGCCCTTTCCGAAATGGCCGCATCGCTGAAGAACAATATCGCTGAAATTACCCGCAAAGAACAGGATGCCGCCCGCAAGGCGCAGGAAGCAATGCAGGCCACCAGCGAAGCCCGCACCGCAAACGAGCTTGCCGAATCCAAGGCAGCAGAGCTGCTTGAGGCCGCCGGACAGCTCGACCACGTTGTCGACTCCGTTTCCGAAGCTTCGGAAAACCTCATGGTCCAGATCGAACAGTCCAGCGTCGGGGCCGTGGAACAGGCCAAGCGGGTGGAAGAAACCGCCAGCTCCATGGAAGAAATGAACGCCACAGTAATGGAAGTGGCCCGCAATGCCGCAAATGCCGCACAGGCCGTGGACAAGGCCCGCAACATGGCGGAAAGCGGCGCGGAAGTCGTATACCGCGCAGTGGACGGCATCGAGGAAGTTTCCTCTCAGGCCAAGACCCTCATGACCGACATGACCACTCTCGGAGAGCAGGCCGAAGGTATCGGCAAGATCATCAGCGTGATCAACGACATCGCCGACCAGACCAACCTGCTGGCCCTGAACGCCGCCATTGAGGCTGCCCGTGCCGGTGATGCAGGACGAGGCTTTGCTGTTGTAGCGGATGAGGTCCGCAAACTGGCTGAAAAGACCATGAGCGCGACCAACGATGTTGCCAACGCGGTCAAGAACATTCAGGAAGAAGCCCGCAAGAACATCAGCAACACGGTCAAGTCAGTGGAAACCATCGCGGAAGTGACCGAGCTTGCCAATGCCTCCGGTAACTCCCTGCGCCAGATCGTGACGCTGGTGAACGACGCTACCGCTCAGGTTCAGTCCATCGCCACTGCCGCGGATCAGCACAGCGCCGCAAGCGAGGAAATCAACCGGAGCATCACCGACATCAGCGAGATTTCAACGGAAACCTCACACGCAATGAAACTCTCCAGAACCGTTGTGGCCGACCTGACCAAGCAGATCAAAATACTGAACAGCATGACGGAACACATGAAAGGCTGATCAGCCCCTCACGCTGTCTGACAGATAAAAATCAAAAGGCCGGAGCTTCTGAGTTCCGGCCTTTTTTGTGGGGAAAAAATCAACCCCGAAATCCGCTTCCTATGGCGGAAAACGGCAGCTCGACCTTGAACTCCGGCACCTGCTCCAGAACCCATGCCGTGAAGGTGTTGCTGTTTGGTCCGGGGAAAGCCTTGTAGGTGTCACCCCACGGATAGCTGCGTGCGGCTGCGTCTATCCGGGCAATGAGTTCATCACCGCCCTGACCGCGAAAATCAGCCACAAGCTCGGGCTGCCTGCCGAACCAGTAACGATCCGGCGCATCGCGTTCTATACGCACGATCGGCAGCCCCCGACTCTGCCGCCAGCCGATGACTTCATAGACCGTGTACCCGTCGGCCCCGGTCTTCTTGGCGGCAATCCACGTATGCACAGCAAACCAGCCGCGCCAGCCCCACGCAGGTGCAGCATAAACCTGCACAACAGCCTCGCGCGTAGAGGCCGGATCAGGCGCGATTCCCGCAGGCTCCCGGCTGGCGGTCCGCCAATCGCCGGACGAACAGCCGTTAAGTGCCAGAAGCAGCATAATGCTGAATAATATTTTCGAGATATTTTTCATTGTGCCCTTCCTCGCCCCTGAGACAATTTTAAAAGCCAACAAAATTGATTTTACGTATTTAAAGCTAAATCATTCTGCCAGCATCATAGGACCGCACACATCAACCTTCCAACCTTGCTCAAACATTATTTTCTGTACGCACACAATTCTTATTGGTTGCATAACCCAACTTGATTTTGCTAAAGATTTCCGTCTGATTAATTATATTAAATTAACACCTGTCAGTCGAGTGAGCTTCGGGAGTTAACTATAAAACCATAAGCACTCCGAGACAATAGAGATGCTCCATCTTCTCCAAAAACGGGAAAAACAATGCATAAATATAAGATGGAATGCTTGAGTATTATCCTGCAACAAACTTCAACCGGAACCAGACAATGAAACACACTAAATTAACCACCTGTCTTATCCTGTTCGTCGCTTTGGCTTTTCTTACCGGAGCAAATGGAGCAGAAGCGAAATGGCGTTCATACGGGTCATCTAAATCATACAGTTCGGCTAAATCCTATAGCTCATATTCAAAACCTACATCAAAAGTACAGGGGAGCAAAAGTGTAAGTGGAACATACAGCTCATCCAGTCAATCGGGAACGAGTTATTCAAAGCCTGCAGAAAAAAGCACCAAATCGAGTGTTTCGTATTCAAAACCCTCTAAATCCACTATAAAAAGCACCAGTTTATCCCCCTACAGCAAACCGGACAAATCCTCATCTACATCCACCCCCGTCAACTCGAACATTTCTTCATCAACGTCTTCAACTGGGGAAAAGGCAAAAGCGACTGGCAGCTTAAAGTTTGATAATAAAATTTCAAACAGCCAATCGGCAAAGACTGCCAAAAATTCATATACTGAATACAAGGACTCAAAAGCCAAGCTTAACAAAACAACAACCACACAGGAAATTGATTATAAAAACAAAAAATTAACGAATAAAGTTAGGCGCACAAAAAAATTCTCTTCTACTAATGATGCATATGCTCGTTCGCAATACTATTCGAAACGCGACTGGAAAGCCCCCAGCTATACTTACAACTCCAAACCAAGTTTCGGCATGTGGGATTCACTGTGTTTATGGATGATGCTTGACAGCATCACCAGACCCGGATTCGCCGAAACCTTTTATAACCACCAACTTGACCCCGGAATACAAGAATGGCGTGCCGAAGCTGACCAATTGGCTGCAAACAACCATGAGCTGCAGGAAAAACTCAACCAGTTGGACAGCAAACTGAAACAAATGAACGGTCCTTTGGATACTTCTTTTCTACCTGCGGAAATTCCGGCCAGCATAGCCCTTGCTCCAGAAGCACTGGCGGCCATCTCCAAAACGCCTTCCACTCTGCGCTTCGCAACCGCATCCAAGAGCGGAAATTATAATTATTTCGGAACACTCATCAAAGACAAGGTTAAAGATCTTGATGTCAACCTGATCAATACTTCAGGTTCCCTGGAAAATCTGGATTTGCTCAAAAGCGGAGAAGTTGACGCAGCCATCGTCCAGTCCGATGCTTTTCTGCTTTTCAAAAAGAATAATCCCAAAACCAATCTGACAACTATGCAGACTGCCGTTTTTCCTGAAGCAGTACAGATGATTGCCAATCGCGCTTCAGGGATCAAGTCGGTCAAGGATATCGACCCGAAAAAACATATACTTTACACTGGCCCCAAAGACTCCGGGACAGCTATAACCTGGGAGTCATTCTGCGAACTGGACAGCAGCTACAAAAAAATTCCCACTCGCTCAGCCAGCTACGAGATGGCTCTAGATATTGTAAAAAACAATGACTATGCTGTCATGATGTTTGTATCAGCCCTGAATAGCGATTTCCTGAAAAAAGCGGAAGCGATGGCTTCTTCCGGATCGGGACTGCGCCTGATAACCGTAGACGATTGGGACTTTAACAATATTAACGACTCAAACGGCAACAAAGTATACAGTTTTATCAAAATTCCATCTGAAGTATATCCTGCCCTTCAGAAAGGCTGGTTCTGGGGAAAAGACATTGAAACTATTGCCGTTGAAGCAGCATTGGTTATCAATCCGGACTGGATCATGAATAACGGAGTTGAGAATTTGAATATATTATCATCCGCAGTTGTAGAAGCCGAAGCTTTAATGCGTTCAAAAATAGCAGCCAAAGGTAATTAATATGGGATCATGGAAAACAATAAGCCGCATACTTAAAAACAAGATTGATAACGTAACAAAAAACTCATCGAATCAGGATATCAATGAAGATATTCCATTTGGGATGAATATCGGTGGAAAAGTGGGGATTGATATTTCAACATTTCTCCTGTTTGAGGAGAATCTTGTTACAGTCAAGCCATTGCCTGAATACAATATAATCTCCCATGGAATTGCCATTATTGAAGGAGAACGAATTGACCGGCTTTACCTTAGCACAGACATAGCAACCGAAGCTGTCCTTGAAATAATGCATGGAGAAGATGATAATTCATACGAATCCCGTTTTTACATCCCCTTTGACCGGATTTACCCCCAATCAAAAGAAGAGTGGGCTTTCTGGCTGGATGAAAAGGAAGGATACATAGGCTGGGAAGCATTTGAACTGAATGAAACTATTTTTGACAGACTTTGGATGCCTGGAGCACAGCATGTTGCCCCGGTATCTTTTACCGAGAAACTCAACAATGGTTCAGATCATATTAATATACATCACGAAACAATGATGTATGCACGCACATTGAATGCCGGGAATGATATGGCGGAATACCTTCTTGCGGAATTATACTCATCCCCTGCTGATGATCATATTTCCATCATGACTGGAGTAAGAATGCCCGCTACAGGCATTAGACTCATTTACTGACAGGCCCGGTTATCTAAATATTATTTCCATAGGCTATGGCAATACATCCGATAATAACTCGAAATTATAGTGGAGAATCTATGTCTTTTTTTAATTTTATGAAGAATTTTACCAAAACTAAAACCCGCGATGCCGGAAAATCCATTGTGCAGATAATTGCAAGCTGGGACCCTGAAGCTGCGTCAACCGCTGAAATAGAAATGATGGAAGAACGGCTCGACAAACTCACCCAGCAGATAGCCAAAGCCCGTTTCAGCTATCAAAAGGAACAGAAGGAAGCAGATGAAATTAACGCCCTCTACGACCAACGCCTGAAAGCAGCGGAACTGCTGAGCACAAAACTTGCTGCGAATCCAGGCAATGCAGCAGAGATAGAGGAAGCATTGAATCTACTGATTACCGAAATGGAAGAAATGAAACCTGAAATAGAACAGGAAATGCTGGAAGCTGTTGAGGCAAAAGAATTCATGAATGAGCTTGAAGATGTTGCCAAGGCCGCTGCCAACAAACTCAAAACAGCCCGCAAAAGTCTGGACCAGGCTAAACGCGGAATGGAACGGGCTAAAATCAAGCAGCAAAGAGCACAAGACCGCGCCGAACAAAGCGCGACACTGGCAGGCCTTCGTCAGGAAACTGACAACATAGGAAGCGCCCTCTCCGCCATGCAACGAGAAGCAGATGAAGCAAATGCCAAGGCCGATGCCATGAACACAAAAGCCAAATTGCTTGCCCCGTCAGACAATGAAAAAGGAAATTCACTCATTGCCGATGCTCTCAATGAAGTCAAAGGCGACATCAGGCCTGCAAATATATCTGATCGCCTCGCGGCCCTGAAAAGATAACCACCCTCCCATATAATGAAAACGGGAAATCCCTCATCTTAAGGGGGGTTTCCCAATAGGACATACGTTCTCGTCAGGCTCGTTACTAATTTAAATTCCCTCCTGCCACTTTATCGGTAAAAGAGATCCCCCCGGTCCGGGGTCAACTCTCTCCACAATCATTTTCGAAGAATGAAATTCATATTATCTCCTTCGTAAAGGTTCGGTGCCTTGCCCGGAAACACGCATTTCCGGGAAGCCGCCGCCCCCCATCAAAGGGAGACACATGCAGCAAAGTGCGGACATGGTTTGCCCAACCCATGCCCATCCTGTATGTTTTTTACAGTGCCAATTATTTCTTTAGCATAAAAAAGTATACGGCTTCATCTCTGCTCACAACATCCCAAGAATGATACAATCGGCCATCTCGGTCAAGGATGGAGCCCGAAGGCCATTTTCCCCTTTACTCCTGCGATACTTTCAATAAGCTGTCCTTTGTCCGCATGGACGCGCCACCACTAATTTATTTCAGCGAGACAAACACATGTTCATAGATTGTGAAATCGATTTTGAGGCCATAATCGACCTGTTCCGCAGCGCGGAGAATGAAGGCCGGGACTACCTTTTCGAATACGAAGTATACAACCTGCTGGCCAGTTCCGGCGCAGAGACTCCTCCGGGTGCCAACCTGCTGCCGCGCGGAGCCCGTTTTTCCGATGAAGAACTTACCGCCATGCCCGGCGAAAAGACGGTTCTCAAGATCGTCTCCCCCACCATCATCCACAAAACCGAGGTGGGCGGCGTGCGCGTTGTGAAGAAGGAAGCCGCGAAAATCCGCTCCGCCGTGCGTGCCATGATGTATGAAGTGCCGGAAAACTACGCCGCCATGATCGAGCGCCAGCCCGACCACGCTCCCGAACAGTACCGGGGTTTGCGCGGCGAGGCACTGGTGCAGGCCGTCAGCCGCGACCTCAGGGGCGTGCTGCAGGTCCAGTTCATGCCACCGGATTCGGATTCTTTTGGAAACGAACTGATCGTCGGCCTCAGGCGCACCCGCGAATTCGGGACCATCATCAGCGCGGGACTGGGCGGAACGGACACCGAACTGTACGCCGAAAGATTCCGCAAGGGACAAGCCATTGTGGCGGCCTCCACCGAAATGGTGGACGGACGGGAATTCTTCAAACTGTTCCGCAACACCATTTCATACAAGAAACTGGCCGGACTCACCCGCGGCCAGCGGCGCATTGTCACCGACGAACAGCTCATCGAATGCTTCGACTCCTTCATAGAGATGGGAAGACGCTTTTCTCCCTCCAACCCGGACGCTGAATTCATCATCGAAGAGCTGGAAATCAACCCCTTCGCCTTTACCGAATTCCTCATGGTCCCGCTGGACGGCATGTGCAGGTTCTCGAAACCGCAGTCCATGCCGGTGGCCCGCCCTGCGCAGAAAATCCGCAACCTGCTGCACCCGGAACGCATCGGCATTATCGGCGCATCGTCCACTCGCCGCAACTTCGGGCGCATCATCCTTGAAAACATCCTTGCCGAAGGTTTCAGCAGGGAAAACGTGGTCCTGATCAAGGAAGGCGAAGCGGAACTGGACGGCGTGCGCTGCGTTCCATCGCTGGAGGCACTTGACCACAAGCTGGATCTTTTCGTGGTTGCCATCGCCGCCAAGCATGTTCCCGACCTCGTGGATGAGATTGTGCGCCTTGACTGCGCGGCATCCGTAATGCTCATCCCCGGCGGCATGGGCGAAACCGAGGACAGCCGCGAACGCGCCGAGCAGGTCATCTCCCGCATCAACGAAAAACATGCCCAGCCCGGCGGCGGACCCGTCTTCCTCGGAGCGAACTGCATGGGTGTTGTCTCCCGTCCCGGAAACTACGACACATGGTTCATACCCGAAGCAAAAATGCCCAGAAAACGCAGCGCAGCGTACCAGCGATCCGCATTGATCAGCCAGAGCGGGGCCTTCATGCTGCACCGGGCCAGCCAGTGCCCGGAACTCAACCCGGCCTACATGGTCTCCATGGGCAACCAGACCGACCTCACCCTCGGCGACATGGTTCGCTATTTCAAGGATTCCGAAGAGGTGGACGTCATCGCCATCTATGCCGAAGGGTTCAACGACCTTGACGGACTGGAATTCTGCCGTGCCGTGCGTCAGGCCGTGCTCTGCGGCAAGGAAGTGGTTTTCTACAAGGCCGGGCGCACCCCGGAAGGCAAGACAGCCACAAGCGGACATACCGCCTCCCTTGCCGGGGACTACATGGTCTGCGAAAGCTGCGTGCAGCAGGCCGGGGCCATCGTTGCCCGCACATTTCAGGAATTTCAGGATCTGTTCATGCTCGCCGAGAAGCTGAGCGGCAAATGCATCGCCGGGAACCGCCTCGGCGCGGTCAGCGGTGCAGGGTTCGAAGCCGTGGGCATGGCCGACTCCATTCAGTCCGACGACTACGACATGGAGCTATCCGCCTTCCGCAGGGAAACAAAGACGGCCATTCGGGCCATTCTGGCGGAAAAACGGCTCGACGCGCTGGTCACGGTTCAGAATCCCCTCGACATCACCCCCGGTGCGGACGACCTGATCCACGCCCGCGTTGTGCAGGAACTCATCAAGGCCCCAGAGGTCGATTCCATAGTCGTGAGCCTCGGTCCGCTTTCGCCCGTGGTACACTCCCTTGCCGAGCCGACGGAACCGGAATTTTCCATGGAAGACCCTGAATCCATCGCCAACAGGATCATCGCGATCGCCGCCGAGAGTCCCAAGCCGCTGCTGGGAGTAGTGGACGGAGGCAGGCTTTTCGACCCGCTGCGTGACCGGCTCATGGAAAACGGCCTGCCGGTCTTCCCGGTCTGCGACCGTGCCGTGGCGGCCATCGCGCTCTACTCCAAGGCACGGCTGCATGCGGACACCATCCGGCTGACTCACGGGTGTGTTTAGCTGATACACAGCAGATGCAATACCAGTCTATCCGCAACCTTATACAATCAAAGCAACGTCTGATCATGGGCCGTTCCCGTATGGACGGCCCTTTTTTATTGCCTGATGCAGAAAAATTTTTTCGCTTTTCAGGTATGTTGGGCAGGGGTTGAACACAACTGTCCGAATTTCGTTGTGCTTTTAAAGAAAAAACGGCGTGGCCCTCTTTGCGAAGCTAATATCAGGCCGCAGCCCGGGTTCTGTTGCGCCCGCTCTCCTTTGCCTTGTACAGGGCCGTGTCAGCTCTGCGGACAAAATCCTCAACGGATTCACCCTGACGATACTGGGCAATCCCAAGGCTTACAGTAACCGGAGACGCGCTGATATAAGCCAATTCCTCTATGGCCTTCCGTATCCTTTCAGCCAGAACAATTCCTTCCTTGAGCGGAGTTTCCGGAGACAGAAGCAAAAATTCCTCTCCGCCCCAGCGGCCGAGCTGATCCTCGGTGCGGATCAGGCCCGACACACAGGAGGTGATCGTCTTTAGGACCTCATCTCCGGCGTTATGCCCGTATGTATCATTCACTGCCTTGAAATGATCCACGTCGAACAGGATAATGGAAAACTTCGAATCATAGCGAGCCGCCCGGCGGACCTCCTCCACTATTTTTTTCTCAATCGCCTTACGGTTCAATATCCCGGTGAGACCGTCATGAGTTGCCATTTCACGCAGCTTGTAGGTCTGCTCGTGAATAATTTTGTTGAGATGGTCCTGGGAAAGCCGCCAACCGAATATAAGTACAGTTTCGACAACAATCAGGGCAATCAGGGAATACAGGATGTTGATCCACAATCCCCTGCGCAGGAGTTCCCACAGCTCTGTTGCATCCCGCCAGAAGACAACTACTCCCGAGGCATCGAGGGTTGAATCAAGGGAGCTCCTGTAGTCGCGCAAAGGAAAAACCCCGACCTGCCAGACCTGATTCCCGGTTATGAAATCAGAACCGGCTCCGGTTTCCAGCAGTTTGAGGACCTGATTCTGGGTAAGAAATGCCCCGGCATCATGGATGGAGGAGCTCTCTATAAAATATGATCCAACTCTGCTGTCATCCTTAAAATGGTCTTTTATAAAATCCGGCCACATATTCTTTTGAATATGGTTTCTGGTAAGCAGAACCGCAATTTCGCAATCCTGCCCATCATGTATGGCCTTCAACAGCCCCTTGAACGACGTTCCGGCTTCCAATGCCCCGATCTGCGTCGATTGCCCGGCTGAAGACTTTACGAACACAGGCACCACACCGCGGATACCGGAATAGACCCTTCCGGTCTCAAACCCTTTTACCGACTTATGCAGCCTGTTTACATCAACAACCGTAAACCGGACCTGATCCATATTATCCCCGAATTTTTCAGGACGATGCACGCGAAGAAAGGATGTGGAGCCCGGTCCGAAATGAAAATGAAGCTGGCGAATGTCATAATTGGTCATCATCTCGACCCAGCTAGGCTTCACGTATTCATATAATTTGGATCTGAGGGATGCCAGAAGAGCGTCGTTTTTTCCGTTGATATTTGTTTCGTGGGCCTTTTCCGCCTCCTGAAACAACTCTTCAACTTTCGGCATATTCGCAACAAACGAAGCAAGTTGCTGCATGCTTGTCGCCTTATTCTCAAGCGAAAGCAAAAACACATGCTCAACCTCTCTGGTCCAGCGCCTTGTGTCTTCCTGAATGGCATTGAGAGATGAATAATAGTTCACTGCGATGAACAGAAGATCAGAAATAATGATGACTGCGGACACAATCAAAAGAGGCTTAAGCTTGAGTTCGAATGCCATCACACTTCCTTTTCAGGGATTAAATCCCGTGCTGTTAAAAATTACCTTCCATTTTATATTTATAGAAAATAATTTTCTTTGTCCATAAAGACCATTGGCAGCTAGACAAGCAAAAAACCCCGTCCTGAATCCAGAACGGGGTTTTTTACTTGCATTAAGCCTCATCGCGACTTCTTCCTGAGGCTGTTCTTACTGAAGAAGCAATAAAAATCGTCACTGCCGCGACAGAGCTTCTCATG
Organism: Maridesulfovibrio sp. FT414; assembly: GCF_050916235.1. GTDB lineage: Bacteria > Desulfobacterota > Desulfovibrionia > Desulfovibrionales > Desulfovibrionaceae > Maridesulfovibrio. The sequence continues at coordinate 3,543,333 of NZ_CP104854.1, read as the reverse complement.
CGTCGAACAAAACTTTTCCAACGCATCATAAGACCTTCTGGTATTACCAAAGACCCTTATTTCAATGTATCTTTCGAGTTCCATAACTATGCCTATGCACACAAAAGCCAACACGCCGATCGCAAAGTACATTTCAAGTGACATGGTAGTTCTCCTCTTTAGACCCTTTTCACTTATAAGTGTACTCACAAAATACGCTTCGTCAATATATTAGTAATAATTCTTTTTTTCACATTTTACATTCTACATTGATAATTTATTAACTTGGACAAATTCTACTTTCTAAGATCTAAAGAGATAAATAAATTAATATTTAATTCATTTTATCAATATGTTATATTGCAACATAGATCCTGTCGACATCTTCATGTCTTCCAATGATCAAGTCCGGTCCATAGCAAAAAACGTTGGGCTGGCATGGACCATAAAGACTGGTTCAAGGCAGAACTGACGCAAAAGCGAACTGTTTCACAATCCTCCGCTTTAAAGCTGAAGCAATTCAATCAAAAGAATTAATTAGATAAAAGATGTTAAAACCACGGCACCCATGCCATGCATAAACAAAAAGCCCCGCTCCTGAATGAAAGCGGGGCTCTAAAATCCTGAGGGACTTATCCGGTATATCCTATGGCATCAGGCTGTTGCCTGCTTCAACCTACAGCAAGAACATTCCATGCCTGCTTTCAGGAAAGAATGAGGTCAGCAGGTCGAAAGCCACAAAGCCTAGTCCCCGACAGCGAGGAAAGCAAAGCCGCTGTCAATGGCATTACCCTGAAGATCAGTAACACACACCTCGCACATATTTTCGGCCATGATATTCACTGAACACATCGTACCGCTACCCCACGGGGTTGCACTTATTCCGGGCGGGTTGGAAAAATCGGTTTCATAATTAATCATGTACACCCCGGTACTTTCCTTGGAAGTGGACGATATTCCGGAACCGCCACCAGCACTTTTGCCACTATCATCCACGATTACGTATGCAGCTTTCATTTCACAAATCTCCTGTAATTTGTTGAATGTCTGCGTCGATGCCAATGAGCCCGACCAATTCCGGCCCCAGCCCGACTATCGTCCTACCCGCCCAGGGCCGGACGCCAAACAATCAGGATGTTCCTTCAAGTCAGGACTAACATACCTCAGCATAATTATTTTAACAATCATTTACTCTTTTTTATTCTTCAAATATTCAGTTGACGTACACGCAAAACATATTTGCAGTAGCAGTTCAGACCGCATCAAACCGAAAACCCCGCTCCATTAGAGAGAACGGGGTTTTCGGCTTTGAGACTAGGCTTCTAAGATATATTTACTTTATATCGAATTCGCTCTTGTTGAAAAAGCAGTAGAATTCGCTGCTGTTGTGATCAAGCTCTTCCATCTTACCGCGGTAAAGATTCTTCACGACGTTAAAACTTCCTTGAGCTCCGAAAACATGGTCCTCAACATACTTTTCCGCCTTGGCAAAGGCACACACGGAAAGCAGGAAAAGTATACCTGCGCAGAAGTATAGTTCGTATGTCACTTCTACTCTCCTTTGTTAAAGGGTTCCATACCAGAATACTCCGAAAAAGGTGTTCGTCAACAGCAAAATCTTAATTCTTTTTTTCACATTCATGGCTCAACCACGCCGTTTATTACTCATCAGGACTGTGCTTAAATTCATCTGAACGGGCCAAAAGTGATTGCTCATAATCATCTGTTTTTACAGTTATCAATGCAAAACGACAGCGAAACGGCAAGGAATATACGAAACTATGCAGAGAGTTATTCAACGGATCGCAGCATCGAAAACGCATTCATGACCGGACTCACAAAACAGGGATTGAGGGTGCATTTCCCCTGCAGCATTTCCAAGCATAGGCTCAAAAGGAGATTTGTAAGGCAACTTTCATCTTCAGCAGGACAAAAGTATTATTGCGCCGGAAAAACTATATGTTACTATCTAGCCGTGGCATTGATTCATTAATTCCGTAAACGGAGGTCGACTGTGGATTATTTCATGACTCTTTCGCCTGTCACCCAAGCTCTTCTGGCCACGCTGTTCACATGGGGGGTCACGGCGCTGGGTGCGGCCGTTGTTTTTCTTGCCAAGGACATAAGTAAGAGGGTTCTTGACGTTATGCTGGGTTTCGCCGGTGGGGTAATGATCGCTGCCAGCTACTGGTCCCTGCTGGCCCCGGCCATTGAGATGAGTGAGCACATGGGTGCGTATAAATTTATCCCCGCAACCGTCGGATTCGTAGGCGGAGCAGTGTTCCTGCGACTGGTGGACAGATTTCTGCCCCACCTTCACCTCAACATGCCCAGATCGGAAGCTGAGGGGGTCGAGACCAACTGGAACAGTTCAATCCTGCTGGTCCTTGCCATCACCCTGCACAACATTCCTGAAGGTCTGGCGGTAGGGGTAGCCTTCGGCGCTGTTGCCGCAGGCTACGATTCGGCTTCAATCGGCGGGGCCATCGCCCTTGCGCTGGGAATCGGGATACAGAACTTTCCCGAAGGAACCGCCGTGTCCGTTCCGCTAAGAAGGCTCGGACTGTCGCGCATGAAGAGCTTCCTTTACGGACAGGCTTCCGGAATTGTGGAGCCAATCGCCGGGGTAATCGGGGCTGCGTCAGTCATCGTTGCCAAGCCGATACTGCCTTACGCGCTTGCCTTTGCAGCCGGGGCCATGATCTTTGTCGTGGTCGAAGAGGTAATCCCGGAATCGCAGGCTTCCGGCTACGGAGATCAGGCCACCATGGGCTGCATCTGCGGCTTTGCCATCATGATGATGCTCGACGTGGCGCTCGGATAACAGAACAGCAAGGGCCGCCCCTCATTCGAGGGACGGCCCGATATATAAACTTCACCGAAAACAAGCAGTCACTCTCAATGAACTGAAAGCAGCCAGCCGTAACGCCTGCACGCGCTGTGAAATTCTTACTGAATATCTTGAACAGCCGGCTGAAGTCGACTCATCATTTTTTCAACTTATTCCATTCATTCAACATCTTATGAACATCAACATCCTTACTGAGCAGGTAGGAACCGATGCGCTCACCACAGTGAAAGTCGCAGACGCAAGGCAGAATTTTCAGAAGTCGCTCATGCGAGTAGGAATCTTCCACATGCTCTTCAAAAGGATTCCCGCCCCATTCGCCCTGCGGCATGTGAATGATGGGGATTGAAACAAATATCACTTTTGCAATCCTGACCAGTTCGCTTAAAATTATACGGGCATCCTTCTCGCTGATGTGTTCAAGCACATCCCCGGCAATCACACAGTCCGGCTGTCTGATTTTGGTAAAATTGATGTAGCGCAGGTCCGAAACCACTACCCGATCATATTTTTCTTCCAACCCGAACTGCTTGATGTATGGGGCCCAGACCTCCACGCCTGTCCAGTGCACGCTCTGGTCAAGCGGCCTGAGAAGATTTGAATAGGTTCCGCAACCGGGACCGATGTCCAGAACGGACCTGATCCGGGACATTTTCAGGAGCAGGTAGTATCTTTCAAAAATCCAATCTTTTCCTTCCGGTTCGCTATGGGGCATCCTTCCTCCGAGTACGCTTCAGTGCAGGCACGTACGGGCCACCTTCCCGATCATTTTACGCCTGAGAAAAGCCGTTTTGCATACGGGAAGGCTATAATAATTAAGATTGACAGGCAAAGATTAATAAAACCAAAAAGAAGGATATTCCAATCCAAAAACAAAGAGCCGCAGCATTCCAGAAAAATGCTGCGGCTCGATATATAAACTTCACCGGAAGGCTCTTCGCTTACGCTTCCCGTGAAAGACTGCGATCTTTAATTCCCTTTAAGCACCTCAAGCATTCCGGTACGCCCTTCAGCCACGGCTTTATCGTAAGGGGTCTGCCCTTTTTTATCCCGTATATCCAGCCTTGCACCGGAAGCGATAAGCAGCTTTGCCCCTTGCAGGTTGTTGGCCCAGACGGCATCGTGCAGCGGGGTGAAACCATTTTCCGTGCCCTGCGCATTCACATCGTAACCGGCATCAATGAGCATCCGGATTATCCGGATATTGTTCTGGAACATGGCTGCGTGCAGTGCGGTCGCGCCGTAAGAGTCGCGCTCATCCACATCCACCCCGCGGTCTATATATTCGCGAACCTTGTCCGCCCTGCCGTGGTAGGCAGCAAAATGCATGGCATCACCGGATCTGGCCGGGCAGGGATAGAACACCGTGCCCAGACACAGCAGCAGGATCAGGGCACTCAGGCCGGGTCCCAGCGGATTCGCCTTAAACTTCAGTTTCAACATTACCAATTAATATCCTTATTTATAAACAGAACTCCTGTCCCAGGGCTCGAGCCCGGGCAAAAGCGTCCTGCGCGTTGTTGTCATCAGGTCTGTACGCAGGATCGCCTATTCCCCGAATGACATGTACTTCCTCAAAGCCGAGAAATCTGAAAAACAATTCGTAACGTTCGCTCACATCAGCATACTTGGCTTCATAGGGACTGCCCTGCGCTACGATGAATACGAGCTTTGTGCCTCTTTTCAAACGGCTGTATCTGGGATCGGGCTGTGCATTTCCGTTCTCGTCGATACCTTCATGAAAATCGGGGGTGAATAGATGGTACAGGCGGTCGATGAAAATCTTTGTCTGAGCGTTCACATCCCCGAAATAGACCGGGGTGGAAAGGACAACCACATCGGATTCGTGCACATCATCATAGACTCCGGAAAGCTCGTCCTTGATGGCGCAACGTTCAAGTTTAGTCTTGCAGATCATACAGCCTATACAGCCGGAAACCTTGAGGCTCTGCATCTCGTAGGTTTTAACCTCAGTGCCTTCGGCGAGTCCCTCACAGAAAGCATTCACTATATCATTGGAATTACCTTTTTTGCGGGCGCTGCCCTTAACTACCGTAACTTTCATTGTTTCCCTCCCGGAATTTAAAATCGAAAAACAGGTCTAAACGGTTCATGACCATGGCGTGAGAGAAGTTCTAGCGGAAAACGGATCAGGAACAATCGGTAAAATGTATGAAAGGGGGATGGAAAGAGGGCAGAGGAATGGATGAGAAAGGGGATGGAAATCCCCCTTAACTCTGAAACAGTTGCACACTAAAACGTATTTACGTATACGCCTATGCTGCTGGTGAATATCTAATAATTTCAACAGACAAATTCCGCCCTCTATTGCGCGGTTTTTACTGCAGCCAGAGACTCTGCCACACGTTTAAGCCCAGAGACGCCTCCCTCACCGGCATTCATCAGTACCTGCAAAGCAACTTCGAGCATTTCGTCCTTGTCAGAAGTTGACCCGACGTAAATGCACGGCCTCTGCGCCGTAACATAAGGCTTTCCACTATCGAACGCATTAGCCAGATCTTTTTCCCGCTCTACACTGTCTGGAATATCTTTGCCCGGAGTACGCACATAAACGTCCGGGATAATACCGATAGTCTGAACCTGCCGACCGGACGGCAGAAAAAACATGTACCGTGTCAGCTTCAATGCATCCCCTCTGGTTAAGGGATACACAGTCTGTATAGTTCCCTTGCCGAACGAAGGAATCCCAAGAACAAGTGCCCTTTCACGGTCCTGCAAGGCTCCGGCAACAATCTCGGAGCTTGACGCCGAGCTGGCATTGATCAACACCACGACAGGACAATCGTAGTCAGAAAAAGAGCTTTTTGAAATCAAATCACGGCGATCTGCTTTATTGCGGCCCTTAATCTGCACAACCCGACCGCTTGGCAAGAATAAATCAGCAACTTCCACTGCGGCGGACACCCTTCCCCCGGGATTGTCGCGTAAATCCAGAATAATTCCTTTGGATGTATCACTCTCGGAAAGCAAGGAACTTAACAACTTGGCAGTATCATCGTTGAACCATGAAATTCGGGCATGAACATATCCGGAGGCAAGTTCAGTCACATGCACAGGCTTTGCTGTAAGGGGCTTCCGGACTATACTGAACTCCCTGTCCTTCCCATCTTCGGCACTACGGACCGCAATCACAACAGTTGAGCCGGCAAGCCCGCGTATTTTACTTACTGCATCCGCAATAGACATCCCTCTGACAGACTCTCCATCAACGGATAAAATCATATCTCCGGACTTTATTCCGGCAGACTTGGCAGGCCCACCCTCAAACGGTGCGACGACTTTAATCTTGCTGCCTCTTTTGGTCACTTCCATCCCGACACCGGCATACTTGCCCTTAATATTGTTATTTCGGTTGGAATTCTCATTTTTATCCAGGTACTCGGAATGAGGATCAAGCTCGTTCATGGCACCGTCCACAACAATCTTGAAAATGAACTCCGGTCCCTTATCAGGATACTCATGCTCCAAAAACAGAATAACTGAGCCAAGATAATCGGAAATTTTGGAAGCCTTGGATGTCTCTTCAACATCAAGTTCAAGCCTGCGCCCATCCTTTGACTCAAGCACCAACTGTCCGGAACCGTCCTTAAAGGAGATTTTATCTCCTTCCAAAACTTCAAGAGCATCCTTTACTGCATGATTTACAATATTCACCGAAGAATACTCAGCCGAATAATAACTCACCTGCAACTTGTTAAAAATTGCCATCAACCGCCCGTGAAGACGCTCCGACTGTGCGCTTTCTCCTCCGGATGCAGCTGCGGAAAGGGATAACCCTGTCAGACCTGCCAACAGTAAAAGCACCATCACAAACGTTTTAAAAACAAATCTCATCAAGATAACCAACCGTAAATTTTAAATAGTTAACAAGGCGTAATACAAACGAACCCCACGCCCCCGAAAGCACTTGTGGCCCCCACGACGAAGCCCCGATAAAAGTTTTTTGGGAAGGGGGAGTCCAGAGGGGGAAACCCTTTTTTTCAAAAAAGGGTTTCCCCCTCTGGCCGCCGGAGGCCAAACCCATCCGGCATGAAAAAAGCTACCGCCCCACACCGGCAAAGGGCAGGTCCGTTCCGCTGAACTTGGCGTAGGGGTGCTGCCGCCCCTTGGAAAGCCTTGGGACTTCGCGGGAAACGTAGCCCATCAGCTCCATGATACTTACGTACCCGTTGTTGTCGAAATTAGCCTCACCGGACAGCCCCTTGATGAGCGAATAGGTGAACACCCCGTGTCCGGGCGAATTATCCAGCGCAAAGCTGGGATGCTCCATGGAAACCTCGCCGGACTTCCCGGCCCCGATGGTGTAAATGCCTGAGGCCTTCTGCATGGTGGCGGCAAGATCCTCCCCGCCCCCGGCTGCACGCAGGCCAAGATCCATGGCCCCGGCATGACAGGTATCGAGGGCCAGCACGATCTTGTCGGTATTGCCGTTGATGATCTTGACCATCTCCTGAAAATCCGACCACTTGAGAGCACGTGCCACCATGGTGTCATAGGTGGCGTCATGGGTCATGAAATAGTATGAACCGGTCGGCGCATAACGCACCCCGTGCCCGGCCACAAAAATCATCACTATGTCATCCCTGCCTGCCTGACCGAGAAACGACCCCATGTTCTCGATTATCTTTTCGCGGGTAGCTTCGCTATCGGTAAGAACGCGCACCTTCACATCCCGGTACAGCCCCTTGCCCGCTTTTTCCAGTGTACGGGCCAGCGCCTTTGCGTCCTCTGCGGCAAACTGCAGGTTCAGGCGCGGATCGGCATAGCTGCTCACCCCGATGCACAGGGCCCAGAGAGAAGGACGCGCCGCTGCCGGACTCTGCGCCGCCTCTGTTGCGGCAGCGCGGGCATCCCTGTTCAGGGAAAAACTCAGGTCGGCGATGTTCCCCCGGCTGTCCGCAGCGTTGATGATGACCGTATTGCGACCCGGATTTAGTACAATCTCCTTCTCAACCACACCGCCCTGCAACTGCACGGGCCTGCCGTTGACCAGCACCCAGCTGACCCCGGACGGATCGCTGACCGAGGCCCGGACCAGCATTTTTTCCTGATCATACTGCACGCTCAGCCCGCGCTCCACCGCCGGATGCAGAAGCGTGATGACCGGGGGCAGACTGTCCTCAAAAACGGATGCAGCTGCACTTCCGGCAGCAGTAGGCTTCTGCGGCTTTGCTGCAACGGCCTTGCCGCCCTGTGCACGCATTTCACCGGCAGCGACCCGCAGCTTGCGGACATCGCGGGAACCGGCCTTCTTGAGCACATCCAGCGCAGCCAGCAGCACGCCGTCGTGATCCTTTTCCATCCTGACCGGGATCAGATCCCTATTCCGGTCCACTGCCGCCGCTGCCCCGACAGCGTGGGCAAGCTGGGCCTCGCGCGAAACTCCGCTGGTATCACGCTGCGGATCGTAGACGTAATAATCAGGGATAATCCCCACCTGCTGGATGGCCCGCTTGTTGGGCAGAAAGTACTGTGCGGTGGTCAGTTTGAGCGCCCCGCCCGTCTTGAGGGGAAATATGGTCTGAACGGTTCCCTTGCCGAAGGAACGCGAACCGAGGATAAGCGCCCTGCTGCGATCCTGCAGCGCACCGGCCACGATTTCGGAGGCGGATGCGCTGCCTGCGTTGATCAGCACCACAATGGCCCCGACATAATCCTCCGGGTCGGTGGCGGAATCATAATCACTGCGCACGGTCTCCACCCGCCACTGCGAGCTGACCACCCTGCCCTGCGGCAGGAACGAATCCGCAACCCCCACAGCGGCGTTCAGCAGGCCGCCGGGATTATTGCGCAGGTCGAGCACCACGCCCTTCACGTACGGATTGGCTGCAAGGGCTTCGCGCATGTTCTTCACGGTATTCTGGTTGAATCCGGTCAGCCGCAGATGCAGGTATCCCGGTTCCAGTTCCTTCACTTTCACAGTCCGCAGCTCAATCCTGCCCCGCACAACCTGAACCTCCAGCGGAACGGAACTTCCGCCGCGCTCAAGACTCAGCCTTACAGAGGAGCCTTCAGGCCCCCTGATCCTGCGCACCGCTTCCAAGAGATCAAACCCCTTGGTGGAAACCCCGTCGATGGCAGTGATTATATCCCCGGCCTGCACCCCGGCCTTTTCAGCCGGACTGTCCTCTATGGGCGTAACAACCAGAATCCGGTTGTTCTCCATGGTAATCTCAACGCCCACGCCGGAGAACTTCCCGTATGTTGCGCTCTGTATTTCCTTATAGCTTTCGGGGTCCAGATAGCTGGTATGAGGGTCCATGCCCGCAAGAGCTCCGTTAACGACCGTTTTAAAAATCTTCTCCGGACTCTCGTCAGGAAAGCTCTTACGCATGAAGCCGACCAGATTGTTCAGATAGCCTGCCACCTGTCCGGCCTCGCGGGTATCGGCGACGGAAAGTTCAAAGCGGGAATTGGACGACTCAAGGACGATGTTCCCGGCCGTACCTCCGCGCCGGAGCCTGTCTGCACCGACCAGTTCCACGGCGCTGTTCACGGCATCATCCATCATGGTGATGGCCGAATATTCGGTTGTGTAATATTGTCTCCATGCAAGATCGATAATCTCGTAAATCCTGTCCTGCACCGAAACGGCTGAGGCGGCCGATCCCTGCCGGGAGACGGTTCCCGTAGACGTTCCGGTGGACGGTACACAGGAGGTGAGGCAAAGCAGAATCACAGGCAGGGCAAGGAGTATTCTCTGGAAGGCTTTCATATATATCACCGGCAGTTGCAGTTTTTCAGCTCTTGGCTGTAAATTTTACGTTATATCACATACAAATAGTTCAGTTCAGGCAAATAGTCCACACGGCACGGAGATTAACCGGGTAACCACGCCTGTCAGGGACCGGAACATTTGCGTTGACTTTAGCATCCCAACGGATAGAGGTAGGCGGACTTTAATAATAAAAGAGGATTCCCATGAAGCAGGTTCAGGTTCAGATAAAAATTTCCCCGGACAACATTGAAAAACCGGACGCCATCCGCAAGGCCGCACTCGCCGAGGCCGGACTGCCCGACAAGCGCGAAATCTCCACCCGCGTGCTCAAGCGCTCCATCGATGCCCGTTCGCGCAGCCCGCACTACCTGTTGCAGGTTGCCGTGGGCGACCCGGAAACAGTTGAGCCGCAGGCATCCGTCTTCACCCCGCAGCCCCTTTCCGGCAAACAGGTCGTCATTGCCGGGGCCGGTCCTGCCGGTTACTTCGCGGCCCTGACCCTGCTGGAACACGGCGTGAAACCCATCATCATCGAACGCGGCAGGGACGTGACCGAACGGCGCAAGGATCTCAAACGGATCTACACCGAAGGGCTCATCAACCCTGATTCCAACTACTGTTTCGGCGAAGGCGGGGCCGGGACCTATTCCGACGGCAAGCTCTACACCCGCGCCACCAAGCGCGGCAACGTGGGCCGCGTGCTCGACCTGCTCATCGCCAACGGCGCGCCGTCCGACATCCGCATCGACGCACATCCGCATCTCGGCTCGAACATCCTGCCGCGCATCGTCACCAGAATGCGCGAGGACATCATCTCCTGCGGCGGAGAAATCCATTTCAACACCCGCGTGGAAGGATTCATGCGCGACGGCGAACGCATGACCGGGGTCATCCTCAATGACGGGGAAAAGCTGCATGCCGATGCGGTCATCCTCGCCACCGGCCATTCCGCGCGCGATATTTTCCACGCCCTTGCCTCGGCCGGAGTCCTCATCGAGGCCAAGCCTTTTGCGCTCGGCGTGCGTATCGAGCATCCGCAGCCGCTGATCGACAAGATTTTCTACCACCAGTCACCGCGTCACGAGAACCTGCCCGCCGCCAGCTACCGCATTTCCACGCAGGTGGACGGACGCGGAGTGTTCTCCTTCTGCATGTGTCCGGGCGGATACATCGTCCCGGCCTCCACCGCGCCCGGAGAACTGGTGCTCAACGGCATGAGCCTTGCCGCCCGCAACGCGCCCTTTGCCAACGCAGGACTGGTTGCGCAGGTGCTGCTTGAGGATCTGGAAAATCCCGAAGATCCGCTCTGCGCGCTTGAGTATCAGGCCGCCGCGGAAAAACGCATTTTCGAAGCCGGGGACGGCACCAGCCAGAAAGCCCCGGCCCAGCTCGCAGCCGACTTTGTTGCCGGGAAAATATCACAGACCATCCCCAAGACATCATACATCCCCGGTGTATACAGTGCGCCGGTGCACGAGCTGCTGCCGCGCATCCAGTCCGATGCGCTGCGCAAGGGGCTCAAGGAACTGGGACGCAAATTCAAGGGATTCGATTCCGGTGAAGCCAAGGTGCTGGCCGTGGAGTCACGCACAAGTTCGCCGGTACGCATCCCCCGCGATCGCGATACCCTGGAACACGTTAGCGTGAAAGGACTCTTCCCCTGCGGAGAAGGAGCCGGGTACGCCGGCGGGATAGTATCCGCAGCAATGGACGGAGAAAAGTGCGCGCTGGCAGCGGTTAAGGCCATCGGTTAGTTTTGTTGCCTCCGGCGGCTGGGGAAGGGGAAACCTTTCAGTAAGCTTCGCATATAGCGCGATACTGCTGCTTTCAAATGAATGGAAGTTCCGGGTGTCGGCGATGATTCACCCATTTTCACTAGTATCTCAAAAGCATACAGGGCGGACATGAGTTAGGTAAACCATGTCCGCCCTTTGTTGCATGCGTCTCCTTTTGCAGGGTGCGTTTACCCGGAAGTGCAGTGTTTCCGGGCAAAACACCGAAACTTTTACAAAGGAGACAATATGAATTTCATTCTTCAGAAAAAACCTTGGAGAAACCTGACCCCGGTCCAGCGCATGTACGGGCTTAACGAACCGCCAGAGGTGCAGCTTGAAAACCTGTGGGAAGTCATAGACCGCTGCACAGACGAAAAGCTTACCGAACCGCAGCCCGACTTCGCTGAATTTTCCGGCTCGGACAGAATGTACCCGTCCATGATGAAGCCGGAAGTCAAGGCCCGCTGGGAGCTGAAAAACCGCGAATGGGAACAGGCAAAGAATCGCTACAACCGGATAAAGCGCACCTGCCATGCCCGTTTCATCCGCGACAATCAGGACCTCTCACTGGCGCGCAATCTCGCCGGAACAGCTTACGGAAAGGAAGTTCTTGCCGAGTTGGAGCGGGAGAGATGCGCTTGCGGGCGGCAGGATTTGTACCCCTGCAGGCCAGACGTGTCTTCATATTCAAATAAACCTTACACCGAATCCGAGCCTGAAATCCGTTTCTCTAACAGGCAGGCAATCGGACAGCCCACCCGTAATCCATACACAGCTGACAATGATCTGTTCTCGCATCATGGCCGGCCGCAGACCGGAACCGGAGCCGTCCTTCACGACGAATTTGCCCGTGACGGAGTTGAGTTAGACCCAGCAGAAGCCGTGTGCACCACTCCCTTCTCCGTGCTGGGAACCGAAACTCCGTTCTCCCTGCTGGCAACCGCCCGCGATGAAACCGGACGCATCGCCCAAAAGCTGCTGGCCCTCGCCCCGAAGGACCACCATCTGCAATACGCATACGATGCCGGAGGCAGGCTTTCCAAGGTCTGGAAGGATGACCGCGTCATTGAGCACTACCAGTACGGCAAGCATGGCGAGCGGCTGATGTCCGAGACCTTCCATTCCGGTATCCGGCGTTTCGTGTACGGCGAAGGGTTGCGTCTGGTTCGCGCCGGGGAAGTCAAATATTCATACGATCCCAAAGGCCGCCTGACCATGAAACAGGATCGCGGACAGGTCACCCGCTACAAATACGATCACAACAACCAGCTTGTGCAGGTCCACCTGCCCGATGGCCGCAGGATAAACTATATCGTTGATCCGAACGCCATGCGCACCGCCAAACAGCTCGACGGCAAAACCGTGGAAACCTACCTATGGAAAGACCGCACCACCCTGCTGGCAGTCTCCGACGAGCAAGGCAGGCTCAAGGAATTCGCCTATGACGGGGAAGGTGATCCGATCGCCATGCGCTGGAACGGCGAGGTGTATCATCTCGCGTCCGATCAGGTCGGAACAGTTTATATGGTTGCTAACGCCAAGGGGAATGAGGTAAAACGGATTATATACGATTCGTTCGGCAATACCATGGTCGATACCAGCGAACGCATCAACCTGTCCCTCGGCTTCGCCGCAGGCCTCTATGACCGCGACACCGGCCTCATCCACTTCGGCTACCGTGAATACGATCCCGCCACCGGCAGGTTCACCTGTCCCGATCCACTGGGCTACGCGGGCGGCGATGTGGATGTGTACGGGTATTGCGCCGATGATCCGGTCAACTTTGTGGATCGGGTTGGGTTGAAGAAGCGGAGTGAAATTAATCATGATTCAAACATTAGCACAAAGCACAAACCGCAGAGAAGTGTCGTAGAATCTCAAACTGTAGAACTAAACCAGAGCCGCTCAGAGGAAAGACGGCGAAAGGATAAATATCCGGAAAATGAAAACCAAACGGCAAATTCTGGTTCAAACTACACGTTATATGAAAAACATGAATCTTCACACAAACCTGAAGAACAGCAAGGGAAGTCAAAATATAGAGCTAAACAAATAAATGAGACTGGACAGGATAAATCTGGGTACAAATACAAAGACAAAGCAGAACAACTTAAGGAAGCGTTAAAACCAAAGCTAGAAAATTGGGGGAAGGTTCATAACACATGGCCTGGAATAGAGACAATATACATGTACCCGATTCAAAAGTACGGCGAATATCGTAGAAAAAGCAAAAAATAGTTACAAATAAACACGGCCAGTCCACTTCACAGAGGACTGGCCGACAGGTAAAGAAACATGCTAACAGAAATGAATAAAACATTTAAATACAACGCGTTAAATTTATCGGTAGTATTACTGCTACTTATTTACAACACAAACTCAGTTTCAAATCCATCTGAATGGTATAATTCATTCTGGGCGAGATCGTTCTACACTGCACTTGCAATATCTTTTTTTGCCACAGAAATAAGTATTAAAAAACTTCAGCATCAGATTATGAAAGTATGTACTCTTTTCATAGTTTTGATTGGAATTCATTACATAAATACAGAAATTACACCTTTATTCGTCAACAATATATTTTCTAACTCTGTTCTTGAAACAATATTACGCCTAACGGACACATTTAGTTCGCTAACTGGCTTGATTGAAAAAGATCAGCCAATTGAATCTATGGTATGGGTTATCTTCATGCTATCTGGGATAGCAATAGAGTCTGTTTTGTTTTCATTATTTTCAATTCTTATATACTTTGCTGCAACGCAGCAAAACATACACTATCATTTTATAAAAAGAAGTATTTGCTATTTCCCGATAAAATTAATTGTCTTCCTGTCTATATTCTCATCATGTGCATTCTTAATGATATTAGCGGACAACTCGAATTCAAATACAATGTTTTCATTAAGTGCAGCCGCACCTATTACTATTATCCCTATTTTTAGTTATTTCTTCGGAAAGCTAGAATCTAAACCTCTGCAAATATAATTGATTCAACATATTCAAGCATAGGTATCGAAGACCAACAGCCCGAAAACATCAATCACTTTTGGCAGGCTTGTTTCCGCAAAATATGACCACAATATTCGACACTCACAAGCGGGCAGCCTTGTCCCTCGGCTTCGCCGCCGGCCTCACCCACTTCGGCTACCGCGAATAAGCCCCCATCATCGCAGAATTCTGACAAGATAGCCCCGGCGGCGAAAATCGGCGGGCAGTTCGATTCCCCAGCGCTCCATTTCATGACCGCTGAACAGCAGTCGCCCTCTCCGGCCCAGAACAGGCTGTATGTCTTCAACCTTTTCCCCGTCCAGAATCCTGTTCACCAGCTTGGCTGCCTCAAGCCCCTGATCTGTTCCCGAGATAACAAATCCTCCAATGGCCATGCCCTCGCCAACGGAAAAATCCCACAGAGCGAACAGAGGCACCGGGCAGTTCCTTGATGTCCAACGCAAAACATCCTCTGCATCAACATGCATGCCGTATCTGTCCCTGAAAATATGATAGGTACCGATTACAGCTCCATTGTATCCTCTTTTTTTTACGGAAAGGCATTCCGCCTTCCACTGCGCGAAATTCTTTATGAGCACTACATCTGCATGAACGCCGGAAATATCAAAAGAAAGTCCATCCTTAAGGGACTCTTCCGCAAAAACCCGCGTAGAAAGACTGTCATCAAGCAACACGAGCACTTTCTTGAACTCAGGCCCCATGATTTCTCTCAGATGAACCAGTGACCGTTTCACCAGCGGCCTTTCAAAAACCCCGGTAATCTTCCTGACATTGTCCACGTAACCGCGCACATTGCCGTTAATACCAAGAAAAACCACGGGAACTCCACGGTCCACAAAATACTGGCCCAGCGACTTTAATGCAAAGTCGTCGGTCAGAACCGCAACATCGGGCAGTCCGGACTCACATATTTTCCTGACGCTCACGACATTGGCCGCGCTCTCCGCTCCCGGCAGCCGCTTGGAATCCAGATTATAGACTGAAACATCCGCCCTGCGTGAAAGCTCCTTTTCCAGAGCACTGTTGTGCTCCTTAACCCACGAAAATTCCGGGTGATAACTGTTCACAATCATCACTTCGGGGCGTTCATCCGCAACTGCCGGGCGCACAAGGAAAAGCAGACCAAGAGCGCACAGGCCTGCAAAAAAGTACTTCATAAGCTGTTCCATGCACCATGAACGTCTATATTCCACGTTGCTCCGTTTTATACTATATTCCATACTATAGAATTACGTATTTTTGAAAACATGTCCACTCAATCTAAAATCACAGCGCTGATTATAGCATAAAAACAGGCGGGCCGTTCCCACAATATGCCGGAACGGCCCGCCCTTAATTCAAGGAACACAAACATGCGTTTGTACAGGAGCGCAAACTTCCCCAAGCTGCGCTAAATATTCCCTTAAATCGAAGCTTTTACGCTCTCTTCGATGTAAACTTCACCGAGGCGTTTGCTTACGGGACCGGGGGTGCCGTCGCCAAGGGCAACGCCGTCCACTTCGATTACGGGGGTCACGAAGGAAGTCGCTGCGGTCATGAAAGCTTCCGCTGCGTTCTGAGCCTCTTCAATGGTGAAGGGACGTTCTTCGATTTCCATTTTCATTTCATCGGCAATGCGCAGAACAGACTTGCGGGTGATGCCGGGCAGGATGGAGTTGGAAAGGTTGCGGGTAACGATCTTTCCTTCCTTGGTCACAATGTAGGTGTTGTTGGAGGAACCTTCGGTAACAAAGCCGTCCTCAACCATCCATGCATCGTCCTTGCCCTGCTTGTAGGCTTCGCTCTTGACCATGGATGCTGCCAGAAGCTGCACGGTCTTGATGTCGCGACGGCCCCAGCGGATGTCGGGCATGGAGATAACACGCAGGCCCTTCTTGGGACCGGTCAGCTTCTTGGCCTGGGTGAACAGGACCACAGTCTGCTTGACCTGCTTGGGCATAAGGAAATCACGGTCGTAAGCGCCGCGGGTTACCTGCAGGTAGATGGCGCCTTCTTCCATGTTGTTGCGTTTGACCATTTCGCGGTGAACTGCCAGAAGCTCATCTGCGCTCATGGGCATTTCCATGCCGATTTCTTTCAGAGAACGCTCAAGGCGACCGACGTGGCCGTCCCATTCGCAGATCTTGCCGTCCAGAACAGCGGTCACTTCATAAATCCCGTCAGCAAAAAGAAAACCGCGGTCGAAAACAGATACCATTGCCTCTTCTTCAGGCACATAAGAACCATTCACATAAACAGTACGACTCATTTTATTATACCTTTTTTCTATTGATGCCTCCGGCGGCTGGGGAAGGGGAAACTTTTTCAAAAGTTTCCCCTTCCCCAGACCCCATCCCCTTCAAAACCTTTTAACAAGGCTTCGCCACTGGAGAAGACGGATTTTACGTTCACGGAAAAGCATTTTTCCCATGAAAAACCGTCCGGGGGAGGAGGCTGTTGTATTTTAGTTGTGCAAATCACGCACACCGGGCCTCACGAAGCGGCGAAGCCCTATTAAAAAGAGAGAGTCCAGAGACCCTTTTAAAGGGTTCTTTGGCCCCAGGAGGGCCCTCGGAGAGGCGCCGGAGGCACTTCTATCCCCAGAGCTCAGGCTCCGGCGGATAGACATTGCGGTCATCGTATTTCAGGCCGTTTTCGCGATCTTCGGCCAGCAGCAGCGGTCCGTCAAGGTCAACGACAGCGGCGCCGGATGCTACCAGCACAGCAGGAGCCATGGCGAGCGATGAACCGACCATGCAGCCGACCATCACCTTGTAGCCTTCGGCCAGTGCGGCCTCTCTCAGCGCCAGAGCTTCGGTCAAACCGCCCGTCTTGTCCAGCTTGATATTGATCATATCATATTTTCCCTTGAGCGATGCAAGGGAAGCGCGGTCATGGCAGGACTCGTCGGCGCATACGGGCAGCACGCGGTCCATTTCGAGCAGAGCAGCGTCGTCGGATGCGGGCAGCGGCTGCTCCACCATCTCAACGCCGAGGCGTACGAGCACGGGGGCCAGCTCGCGGTAGACTTCCGGGGTCCAGCCCTCGTTGGCGTCTACGATAATGCGGGCATCCGGGGCACCGGCACGGACAGCCTCAATACGGGCAATGTCCTCGATGCCGCCGCCGAGCTTGGTCTTGAGCAGCGGACGCGCGGAATTCTTGGCAGCCTGAGCCTGCATCTTCTCCGGGGTGTCCAGGGAAAGGGTGTAGGCGGTGATTTCCGGGGTCGGTTCACCGATTCCGGCCAGCTTCCAGACCGGTACTCCGGCCTTCTTAGCTTCCAGGTCCCAGAGCGCGCAGTCAACGGCATTGCGGGCCGCACCTGCGGGCAGGGCCTTCTGCAGCTCTTCGCGGGTGACGGGGGTCTTCAGGCTTTCGATCTGGGCAGTGACGGATTCCACGGTCTCATTGTACCGGGCGTAGGGAACGCATTCCCCGCGCCCGGTGAAGCCGTCATCCTCAATCTCCACCCGCAGCACCACCGCCTCGGTCCGGGAACCGCGGGCGATGGTGAAAACCTGCGCCAGAGGGAAAACGTCTTTGCTTACAGAGATCTTCATTAATCCAGAGCCTCTACGAGACGACCGGCACCCTGACGGAACGGATCGACTGCGGGCACGCCCAGCTTTGCTTCAACTTCTGCGAGGTAGGCAAGGGCTTCGTCCTCGGAAAGATGCTGGGTGTTGATGGAGCAGGCCACAACCTTGCAGTCGGGGTTGACCACGCGGGCGATGGGCAGAGCCAGGTCGCGCAGCTGTTCAAGGGAAGGCAGGGTGTAGTCGGGCAGGCCGCGCATGGTCTTGCGGGTAGGCTCGTGGCAGAGAACCAGAGCGTCGGGCTGGCCGCCGTGAACGAGAGCCATGGTAACGCCGGAGTAGGAAGCGTGGAACAGGCTGCCCTGACCTTCAATGAAATCCCAGTGGTCGGCATCGTTGCTGGGGGTCAGGTATTCAATGGAACCGGCCATGAAGTCGGCGATAACCGCATCAAGGGGAACGCCGTTGCCTTCAATGAGGATACCGGTCTGGCCGGTAGCGCGGAAGGTGGACTTGAGGCCGCGTTTCTTCATTTCGCGATCCATGGCCAGAGTGGTGTACATCTTGCCCACGGAGCAGTCGGTACCAACGGCGAGACATCTTTTACCGGTGCGTTTCTTGCCGGTGGCGATGGGGTACTTTACGGTAGGAATGCGAACATCGTGCAGGGTACGGCCGTTTGCTTCGGCAGCAGCTACCAGCTCGGGCTGGTCGCGCAGCAGGGTGTGCAGACCGGAAGCGACATCCATGCCAGCTTCAAGAGCTTCAACAAGAATGGACATCCAGCTGTCGGAAATGATGCCGCCGCGGTTTACAACACCCACAACGAGGGTCTTGGCTCCGGCTGCAACAGCTTCCTTGATGGAAAGATCCTTGATCTTAAGGTCTGCGCCGCAGCCTTCCATGCGGTACTGTCCGGCAACAGCTTCGGGTCTCCAGTCATAAATGCCCTGTGCCATCTTGGCGGCAAGAGCGTCCGGTGCATCTCCGAGAAAAAGAAGGTAAGGTGCTTCAAACATGATTACTATCCCCTATATTTTTATCATTTTTTTTAAACAGGCTTTGTTCTGTCCGGACATGCCCCTGTTCCCCCGGCAGGGATAACAGGATTGCAAATCAGCCGCATACCACATCCGCCGCCCCCATGCAGGGAGCTTCAGGGGCTTGTCTCCGGCTACTTATCAATTTGCATGCCACTTTTCACATCTGGAGAATTAAATCCCGCAAAATCAGATGCTTGAAAAACAAAAATCCCATTCCCTCAACAACTTGCGCGTACAAACCAGACGCGCATATGCATAAAATTGTCTAACTGAGATGTTTATCAAAGTTTTCGCTCCACAAAAACGTTATTTGTTAAATTTAATTCTAAAATTTTACACGTATTTTAAATTTTCTGCGTTTTTACCCCGTCAAAAGCGACGGACTTCATTTTAATTTTTACAATTTTGTATCGACGATTCAAAAAAACTCAGATTTCATGCGCACCCACAGCCGATAATTGACAACAGTCCTCCGTTTTCAGGCCGTGCCCCATAAAATGTCCCACGCCCCCGGACCTGAGTTCCCTGAAAAATGTCCGCCCTTTCTGTTATGACGGTTCCTTGAATCTGCGCCCTACGCAGCACAACAGGCTGAAATAGTGCGTTTTAAAAGGAACAATCTAAACAGAAACGAATGCATCAGGACCTGAACATATTTTATGAAGCCCTCTCCCCCGCAGGAAGGAGAGTCATTGCCGCGCTGATCCGCTGCCGCCCGGACGGACCGGACAGTCACGTCCGCAAGCCGTTTCCCTGCGTTATTTCCGCCCTGCGTCATGTCGCCCGCTGCTGCAAGCTCACCGTGCTGCGCAATCTCACAAAAGCGGAAAAAGCAGGGCTGCTGCGCCGGGAAATCAGCAGGTGCGGGCATCGTTACGGCTCGATCATCACCCTGCACGCCGACCAATGTGCCGAATTCATGTACTTTTACGAAAATGACCACGGACCGGAACATGTTACCGAACCGGACCGCTATCAGCCCGAAGATACCGCAACTGACCGGTATCGGGACCGCGCACAAGCAGAACTGCACAGGCCGCGCCAATCCGCCCTGCCCCGGCTCGATCCGGCCCATCCAGTGGATGCCCTTTTCATGCGCCTGTCCGATCAGGGCAAGCGGGTCTTCGGTATCATCTGCCGCAAATTCACCCGGCAGGAAGGGGCCGCGACCAACCTGTTCATCCAGCATACCGCGCAGCAGGCCGGATGCAGCGAAGTGACCGCAAGGCGCATCATCCGTCAGGGACATAAGGCTGGAATATTTGAAAAATCCATCCACGAACGAGGACCGCGCTTCGGCGTGCTGCTAACCCCGCACCACGCCAGCGCAAACAGGCTTCTGGAGCTGCTGACCGCCTTCCCGCCCGCCCATGTTACCAGAGATGACCGCTATCAGCCGCCGGTTACCGTGTATGACCGCTATCAGGACCGCATGGATACCGTTCCCGTTACCGAACCTGACCGCCATGCTGTTACCGATAACCGGACCCGGCCCTACGCGCCCGCCGATCCAGCATTCACGGGGGATGAAGCCGCGTTCGCAACCCGCATCCGCCACGCAGAGCAAACCGCAACTGACCGGTATCCGCCGGGGCATATATTAGATAGACAGATAATAAATCTATCTGGGACGCAGGATGCAGCGGGAACGGAAGAACAGCGCCGAGCACGCAGGCTGCTCAACATCGGCGCGGACGAATTTCAGGTGCTCTGGCCGGGGCTGCATCGGGAAGGATTCGGGCCGGACCAGATCCGCCAGATCGTAACGCACCGCATGTCCTTTGATGAAACAGTGCTGGATCTGGAAAATTCGCTGCATGCCGCCGAATACGAGCTGGAAACAGGCTCTTTCCCCAAGGCCCGCAAGGGAGCATGCAATTACCTTTTCGCCACGCTGCGCAGCAAGGGAACATGGCGGAGGCCGCCGGGGTTCCTCACACCCAACGAACAGGCGCTCGCCAATGCGGAAAAGGAACGGCAGGCACACCGTAAACTGAAAGAGCTGGAACAGGAGCGCGCAAAGCAGGAGCAGCAGAACCGCGAAGATGAATATTTCGAAAAATGGCTGGCCGAACAGACCGAATCCGAGCTGGCCCGAATAGATGCCGGGTGCGCGCTGCCAATAAACACAGATGTGGCAAGGCGCAGTTGGAGAAAACGCTACTGGCGGCGGTTGGGGTGATATGTAAGAATTCCGACTTGATCTGACATTTCCTCTTGAAACAGAAGAGGTTCTCCTTTTTGATGGGAATACTAACCCGGAAATTTCGCCAGAGGATGCCTCCGGTGGCCCCTGCCGGGGGCCTTAAAACCTTTTGTTAAGGTTTCGCCACCGCACACTACAATTTGTCATTGCCTAAAATCATTCAAAACTACAGCCAACATACTGATTTATTATAGTTAAAGTTGATTTTAAATGTTTTTAGATGCGATATACGGGCTAGGTGCCGGGGCGCATTGACCGCATAAAAAAACCGCCCCGGGGGAGGTAGTTCCCGGGGCGGTAACAGAGCAGTCTGCCGTGTACGGACTTACTTGCCTGAAATCTCTTCCAGCTCTTCGGCAAGCCCTACCAGCGTTTTCAGCGTCTCAACCGAGCTTTCAACACGCTGGGCGACCTTCATGGCAAGAGTGCTCACTTCTTCCATGGAACGGTTGATCTGTTCGGAGCTGGCGGACTGTTCCTCCACCGCGGCGGCTATGTTCGCCACATCGGCAGTGGATTCCTGCACCAGATGAACTATATCCTTGAGCGAGGCCCCGGATTTTTCCGCATAGTCCGCGGCCCGCACGGCCAGAGTCCTTGTCTCGTCGGTTATGTCGCGGGACTTTCTGGTCTGCTGCCGAAGACCGCCGATAACCTCCTCAACTTCCCTTGTGGCCAGCATGGTCTTTTCCGCAAGCTTGCGGACCTCGTCGGCCACCACTGCAAAGCCGCGTCCGGCCTCGCCTGCCCTTGCGGCCTCAATGGCTGCGTTCAGGGCCAGCAGGTTGGTCTGGTCGGCAATATCATTGATGACGTTCAGCACCTGCCCGATGCTTTCGGCCTGCTTTTCCATGCTGCCCATAATCTCGGCCATGGCCTCGGTCTTGCTGCTTACATCGGTGATGGCCTCAGCGGCTTCGTGCACGATTCTGGCTCCATCCTCGGCGCGGTCGCGGGTCATCATGGATTTTTCGGAAGCGCGTCCGGCATTTTCCGCAACATCAATGACGCTGGCGTTCATCTGGCTCATGGCGGCCACGGTTTCGGAAAGCAGACTGTGCTGTAAGATCACCGCCTGATCCACGGCTTTCATTTCCTGTTCCAGCTCATCGCAGCTGCTGTTCACATTTGCCGAAGCCACCCGGGTGGATCGGTTGACCTCATTAATACGTTCCAACTGGCTGTTGATGGAATTTTCCTTCGCAACCAGATCGCTGACGTTTCTGGCAACCTCAAGGTAGCCGAAAACCTCTCCGTTCGCATTGCGCAGCGGTGTGGCAACGGGCTGAATGTGGATCTCACAGCCCTTGCGATCATTGAGAGTGATGATCTCGGTCATTTCCTTGTCGCCGGACCGCATGCTCATGGCAATGGGGCAGTCCGGGGTGGAACATACGCCGGTCTTGAAAATGTTCGCACACTTCATGTTTTTGACCGCGCTTTCCTCCAGCCCTGCAAAATCGGCAACGGCCTTGTTGGCGAGTATGATGTTGAACTTGCTGTCCACCACGAAAATGGGGTCCGGCACAGCGTTCACCACGTCCACATAGGCCTGCATGTCGTTCACCATGCCGGTGAGCTTGCCCAGCAGATTGTTGAACTGCCCGCACATGCCGCCGATCTCATCATGGAAACGGACCGCCATGCAGCTTCCCAGATCCGCCCGGTCCTCGTTGATGTCCTTGATTTTTTCGGTGATGAGCTGTACCGGGCGCAGCACCTGCACGCGCAGCAGCAGCCAGATGATGCCCAGCGGAATGAACAGCATGGCTCCCAGACAGATCAGCAGAGATGTATTGGCGCTGCGGGAAAGCATGGCCATGGCCTCAAGGTTGATGGCCCCGACCAGAATGCCGACCTGATTGCCTTTGTAGTCGGTGATGGGCAGCGCAGCCAGGGCAACGTCCCCAAGGCTCCTGATGACCTGCACTTTACGGCCCTGATCAAGCAGCGCCCTGTCCACCCTCGACAGATAGGTATCGGAATCCGAGGCACTGACCAGCACGTAATCGCCGTTCACCACGGGATATTTGGATTCGTCCTTAAGCGATGTGGCCGTGCTGAGCAGATCCTTGTTCATGAACAGCATTGCCGAAATGCCCGCGTTTTCCACTCCTTTAAGGATGGGGGCAAAGTCCTTGAGCACTTCCACGGACCCGATTATTCTGCCGGAACCGTCCTTGACCGGAACCAGCCCCCGGATAGCGAATCCGCCCCGGCCCAGCTCAATTCCGCCCAGCGCAACGCCCTGCCGGTTCACATCCAGAACCGTTTTTCTGAAGCTCGAAATATCGTCAGAAATATCGACCCATTTTCCAGACCGCTTGGCCTGCTTCTCCCGCCACAGCCGCACAAGGCTCCTGCCGTTGGGCAGGTGATAGTGCAGCCTGAGCTTGCCCTGCCCTAGGGATTCGTACCCTTTGAGGTTGGCCCCCAGCAGGGCACGGATTTCCTCGCGGGCCTGCTGCGACATCTGCGAGTTCTCATCGTCGATGTTGCCGGAATGAGCTGTCTCAAACGCCTTAACAATACCGGGATCCTGAGAAAACAGGGCCGCGACCTGTTGCGCGGACTTAGCGGAATCGTCAATTGCACCCTGCACGGAAGTAAAAGCACTTCCTACAACGGACGCAACATACATATCCTTAAGCTCATCAAATGATTTGTTGATAAAATAAAAGCTGGCACAACCAAGCAACACAATGACCGCAACCTGTGGCAGCATGAATTTAACGTTCAGCCTCATAAAGACCCTCCTCCGTGATAAGGAAAATAAATTCCCCAGCAAACTCTTGATTAGCACGGGAAGATATTATGAACAAACGAAATCAAAAATTTGCACTGAAAGTTACATTCTTCACAGAGAACAATACAACGGAGCTGAAATACGGGTCTGAAAGACCTTCTATTTGACATTAAATTCACAATACTTTGCCCTCCTATTTCCCCATGAAAAAGGGCAGAATCTATATAGCGCAAAATAAAAACCGCCCCGGAAGCAGGCTTTCGGGGCGGAAAAATAAACTTATGGAATATAAATGGCTGCGCAAACACTGCGCACGTAATATCCGGAACTTAAATCAGTGGATCAGGAGTCGCTGCGCACAACAAAAGGAAGAACCACCGCGAATGTCGTACCTTCACCAGGGGCACTGTCCACGCAGATGGAACCGTCCATCAGCCTGGCAAACCAGCGCACGACACTCAGCCCCACTCCCCTGTTCTGTGCAGCAGTACCGGAGCCGTCGAACAATCCGGCGATCTCGTCTTCGCTGATACCGGGCCCTTTATCGGAAACGGTGAACAGGAGCCTGACCTTGTTACCCTTGCGCTGTACCGGACAGACCGAAACATGAACCATTCCGCTGTCCGCGAACCGTATGGAATTCTCCACCAGACTGGAAAGCAGACGGACAAGTTTCTGTTCATCTCCGTAAAGCTTGCGCGGAACATCCCAGCCGGTATCGCAGCTGATGATCATCATTTTCCTTTCCGCCACAGGTTCAAACATGGCACAAAGGTTTTCCAGACTTTCATGCAGGTCAAAATCCAATCTTTCAAGCCCGGCTCCCCCGACATCGCTTTTTGAAAGATGCGAAAAATCCACCAGCATCTTCTCTATTCTGCGGCAGGAAGTAAGGGCCTTGCCGATCATGGACTGCTGTTCCGAAGTGAGCATCTCCATGCGCAGCAGCTGCAGCATGCCCATAACCCCGTTGATGGGTGAACTGAGGTCGTGCCCCATGGCGGTCATGAAATCGGACTTGACCCTGCAGGCCGACTCGGCCATATCCCGGGCCTCGCGCAGTTCCTTTTCATAACACCGCCGGTAACGGTTATCCCGGAACAGGATGTAAGCCGTAAGGGAAACGGTCAAAAAAAACAGTCCGGCAGCAACAATCAGCAACTCCGGCAATACTGTCCGACTTGGCTGGGGAGTATCCCAAATCAGCTCCCCGGACGGACGTCCGCTCAGGCTTTCGAGAATGAGTCCGGAACGATCCGTGGACCCCGACAGAAACCTGAGTCCCGGCAGCTTGTAGGTCTCGGAAATAATCCCGATAAACTTGTCATCAAGCCTGCGGGCAAAAAGCATGCAGGAATGATCAGGACGAACCTGCTCGGCTTTTTCATCTATGAACAGCCCCAGGGAAACGAGGTACACTCCATCCTCAAGTACCATGAAACCGCTGACCACCCGTGTGATGGTCTTCAGTCCGCGCGCCTTTTCAAGCAGATTGCCAAGGCCGCGCCGCATAAGTCCGGCGTAGGATATTTGAGGTCCGTCTTCATCAACGGAAATATACGTGGCTTTGACTCCGTTCTTCGCGGCAAGGGTAAACCTATAGCCGAACCGTTCGCGAAGATACTCTCCGGTATTGTCCTCTATCCATTCCGGATCAGGATCAACTATTGTCTTCCGGTAGCCCTCGTCCCAGTACGTGTAATCTTCAAGCAGAGTTTCCTGCCGGTCAATCTCGACATTGACGGCAATTTTAACGCGTGCGGCAAGATCCTTTGCAGCCTGCGTATCCATGGAATGCAGATAAAAATAACAGCCTAAGACGAGTCCGGCCGAACAAAGGGCGAAAAGCAGCAGCACCGAGGGGATGTGCAGGCAGCAGCCGGAGCGCATTTCCACACCTCGTGGAGCGCAACAGGAACTGCCGCCTTTAAGGCAGGTTTGTAATTCTTCAGGCATACTACTTCAGCTCCTTGCGGAGCAATGACGAGTGAAACATCAACAGGACCACTGAAATGGACAAGTGCAAATCGATAAATACCGCCTATCACAACAGTGGTCATATTGTCGAACAAAGCATGCAAAAAAAAAAGCCGTCCTACTCCCAGCTGCCGTCCCCGATAAGGGCAAGAAGATCGGCCTTGCTTACAGGCTTGGACAGGTAGTTGTCACACCCGGCATCAAAACATTTTTTCTCGTCATCAGCGTAGGCATTGGCGGTCAGCGCCACGATCTGCACCGGACCAACCCCCTCATCCCGTTCAAACGCACGGATGGCTCTGGTGGCGTCAATACCGTCCATGACCGGCATCTGCACATCCATGAGGATCACATCTATGTCCCGGGACTCGCGGTAGATGTCCACTCCCTCGCGACCGTTCTCAGCCATGACAAGCATATGCCCGGTCTTCTTCAGGTAGTGCTCAAGCAGCATCCTGTTGCTCTTTGAATCTTCAACAATAAGAATCTTCTTCGGACGGTTGTCCACAAGCGTCCCGACTTCGAGGGAAGAGCCGGACCTTGAATCATCGTCGCGGAAACAGACTTCAAACGGCAGGGTGAATGCAAATGACGTACCCTCTCCCATCCGGCTTTCCACTTCTATGCTGCCGCCCATCAGTTCAACCAGCCGCCTTGAAATCGCCAGCCCGAGGCCGGTGCCGCCGTACCTGCGGGTGGTGGAGCTGTCGGCCTGTGTGAAACTCTCGAAGATTTCGCTGATCTTGCCCTGCTCAATGCCGATACCGGTATCGCTGACCCTGAAAGTGGCCCGGATGTTCTCCTCGTCCTTGAAGATCGTATCCAGAGAAACTTTTACCGCCCCTTTTTCGGTGAACTTCACGGCATTGCCCAGCAGGTTCATAAGCACCTGCCGCAGCCTCATAATATCGCCGCGAACCAGTTCCGGGGTGTTGCCGCTTACACGGCTTTCGAACTCAAGTCCTTTTGAGCGGGCCTGAACACCCATGATGGAAGCAACATTCTCCATCAGCTCAGGCAGGTTGAAGGGAGTCTCGAAAAGAACCATCTGCCCGGCTTCGATCTTGGAGAAATCGAGAATCTCATCAATGAGCCTGCGCAGCCCCTCCCCGGCGGTTCGGAACAGGCTTACATATTTTTCCTGCTCCTCGGTCAGGTCGGACTCGTAAAGCATTTCGGTCATGCCGAGGATGGCGTTGAGCGGAGTGCGGATCTCGTGGCTCATGTTGGCCAGAAATTCGGACTTGGCCTGGTTGGCCGCAAGGGCGGATTCCCTGTCGATCTCGGCCTTTTCCTTCAGCTTGCGCTCGGTGACGTCGGTGATCATCCCCTCCATGTAACGGCTTCCGTTCTCATCCGTTACCAGACGGCAGTAGGTATTCATGAACCGTGTTCCGCCGGACGGGATCTTCACCTCACACTCATACCCCCTGACGACCCCTTTTTCTTCCAGTTCGCGGATCAGGTTCTGTCTGCAGGCCGGGTCGGCATAAAGCTGAGCGCCGATATCGGTTACCCGCTCCATCATGTCCTGCGGGGACTCATAGCCCATGAGTCGGGCAAAAGCAGGGTTTGCGCTGACCATCCGGCCATCAAAAGTCGTGCGGAAGAACCCTTCGGTCGCATTCTCGAAAATTCCCCGAAAATCTTCCTCCGCCTTGCGCAGGTTTCCTATCAGCTTCTGAATGTCGTCTGACATCTCATTGAAGGATACGGCTAGCTGGCCGAATTCATCACGGGACTCCACCTTGAGCCTGTGGTCCATATTCCCGCTTTTGAACTCGCGCATTCCCTTGATTATGTAGGTGATCTTCCGGGTCAGCACCGAGGCCATCCAGACGGCCACAAGTATGACCGCCACAATCATGCCCGCAGTGGAACCGGTAAGCTCCCGCGCACTGCGGGCCTGTGTTTCGCGCAGCAGTTCCTGAGTCTTGACGTTCTGGTCTTCAAGAGATTCGCGAAAACTCACGGCCATGGCTTCGATCTGCTTTCCGGTCATGGTCGCGTCCTTGTGGAACTCGTAAACATTTGCCCCGATGGTGACAAAGCCGAAGCCGCGCGAACCGGAGTAGATACCGGTATGATAGGGTATGGCCGCTGCCGTGGTGAGCTTCCACAGTCCGCTCCAGAGGATGACGAACGAACCGGAGCCTCCATCCTTTGTGAGGTTGTTCCAGCCGTCGCACTGGGGCGCAAAATTCAGGTAGCGGCAGTCCAGACCGAGCAGTCCGGCATCGGTAAGTTCAGCTGCGGGTTTCTTCTTCAGCGACTGATCTTCGAACACCGGGGCGGTCTTTTCCCATTCGGAAATGTTCTTTCCGCTGCTCATGAAATCATCATACATGCCGACCGAAAGCCACGGAACGGCAGGCAGCCCGGTTTCAGGATCATAACCGGTGATGAAATAGTCCCGTGGATGGGAGATATTGCGGTCCTTGTAGTCCCAGATAAAAGCGTAGTTTCCGGTAGAGGCATCGGAAATGGCGGTATAGCGTTCTTCCGTGGGTACGATGTGGTCCGAGAACTCCATAATATGGGTATGGTCGAGGGCAAGGGTGACGTAGCCGATCACCTTTCCGTCCTTAAACACCGGAGTGGCCCAGCGCACCAGTCCCTGAAAACGTTTACCAACCGGGTTTTCCTTTCCGGCGTAGGCCGCCTTCTCCGGCTCGAATGCTATGCCCTTCTGCTCCGCCCGGACCTTTGTGTAAGGACCGATCAGGGGGCTCCTGAGATACGGTCCGATCACTTCGGAAACATATACCTCACCCGGAGCCAGTTTTTTCAGCTCCGTGAAATAGGTTTCCGCCTTGCAGTAGGTATTTACCCTGTCCGAGACGTTTCTGCGTTCCGGCGAAAGTATGTCGGAAGTGGTGACTTTGACCCGTTCCACACCTTTCAGGTCAACAAAGGTCATTTCCAGAAAAAGGGGTTTCCGGACCCGGATCATGTCGGCGTCCGGCGGACGGGAATTGAAATCCTTGGCGTTGTCGGGGTTACGGGCTGAAAGTTTGTCCGTTTCCTTTTCGGGATTCTTTTCCGGGACCCAGGCGGTCCCGGCTTCATTCATCACCCACGGACGGTGGTCGGTAACATAACGGGTCAGGGGTGCAAGAAATCTGCGGTAATTATCTTCGGAAGGTTCAACTGTAGCGGCCAGCAGCACGTCATTGTCACGGTCATACAGAAAATCGGCCACCCTGCGGGCGGTATCGGTGGTAAGCCTCTCTATGGCCTCGCGCGATTTCAGGTCCAGCGCACGGATGGAGCTTGCGACTGCGGTTTCACTTATCGCGGTTACACTCCGGCCGGTCTCATCGGAAAGATGAGTGACTTTTTCCGCCACATTCTGCCCCAGCAGAACAATCCCGCTCCATGCCAGCCAAGCCAGAGCGATTAACGGCAGCACCTTGATCACGATGAAAATGGCGATGAGTTTGCAACGTATTCCAATGGAACGGGGCTGGTGCATTTACTACTCCTGAAAAAGACATTCGCGCGCAAAAAACAGTCGCAACAATAGTAGATACCATAAACCCGTTAACAAGTCAGCACTTCAGAAAGTTGTATAATCGGTGGTGACGGCGCTATATTACCACCCAACCCTCTATTTAAGGGAACTGACATCGGTCAGTGACCGATTCTCAAAAGCACTCCATCGCTATTCTTCTTAATTCTCCACAATTCAAACCAGAACACCCCCGCCCGAAAACGGACGGGGGTGCATGTCTGGACACTGAATTCGACCCACTCCAAGGGGCCGGAAACTTCACTCTAAAGCCCTTCAGCTTCCCTGATTTTCCTGCGCAGGGTCTCAAGGCCGGCATTTACCGGACAATTGATGCCGAGTTCCTTGAGTCTGGCGCGCAGTGTCTCTTTCTCGGCGGCCTCGCTTTTACCGGCTTCGGGCTGTCCGTTTCCCGAATCCCTGCTTCCGCCAAGCGGTTCAAAATGCTCCGGCACGGCAGAAGCCTCGGCATAGTCGACGACCTCACTTTCGCGGAAGTACTGAAGCCCGCCCTGCGGATTCCGTACATAGCAGTTTTTCTTACAGATATACTTCATCCCCGCTCCTAGACGTTGGTCTGGTCATCCATGATGACGTAACCGCTGAGCTTTCCTGCGGTCGCATTTGCGCCGGTAACGGTGAAGGACAGACGCAGGAAGGCCTTGTGCTTTACCGGAAGGGTCGGCAGCGGGAAGCTGTAGCCCTGTTTCAGGTCCGCAACGGGGATGGAACCGGACTCGAAAAGGGTATCGAAAAGAGCAAAATCCTCGGTGCCGGAGGCCTGCACGCCTACACGAAGGCTGGTCAGGGTAGCGAAATCCTCGCCATCCACCATCACCTTAAGACGAACTGCAGAACCGGAACCGCAGTCCTCGCCTACATTGATCACATTCTGGGAAACCGCACTGGCGGTTACGGACTGTTCCTCACAAAAACAAAGTTCTTTATCCAAAAACATATTATTTCTCCTTGGTTATTTGTTTGTATGGAGCTCTCCTTCCCGCACGACTAGCCACGGGAAAGGGATTTCCCATTTCCCCCTAACCCCGCCGCCCCAGCGGCAAAGCCCCGCTGAAAGGTTTTGGGGAAGGGGAAGTCCAGAGGGGGCCACTAAGCGGTAATCGCGGCCTCGGTGTTGAGAATGGAATCAACACGACGTACGGGGCAGCCCCAGAAGGTGGTTACGGGTTTGCCTTCCCAGTTTTCGGTCTTGAGCATGACGTTGTTCTTGTCGGAAGCTTCGACGTCCAGCAGGGTCTTCACGGTCTGGTTGCAGTAGATAACGGTACGGCCCATGTTGGTGTTGGGGATCATGTTCAGGCCTTCGATGAGCGAATGACGCAGGGAATTACCGCCCAGATTCTTGGGATCGATGGAGGCGATGCGCACAACGTAACGCCAGTCGCGCACAACCAGGCCGGGCGACCATTTGTAATGGGTACGCACACCCTGATACCTGCCGCCGCTGGCATCCTCGAGGGTCACTTCGCCGAGATCGGTATGGCTCAGCCCGCTCTTGCTGCCTTTGGGGAAGGTGAAATGCACGGTCTGATCGGACCAGCAGACAATCCAGATGGAGGTGCAGTTGTCGCCTGCGCCGCCGAAGTTGATAACGTTCTTGTGCTCAAGGGAATTGAAACGGGGCGAAAGGCCGAGGAACTTTTCGGGCTCAAGGGCGGTGTCGCCGTAGATGAAGGTGTCGGCGAATTCCCTGTTCATGGCTTCGAGGAAAGCGCGCTCCTCGGAAGTGCGGAAGTTGGAGGAATCGCCGTTGAGATCGCACAGGGCCTTGTCGATTTCCGCGTAGGATTCGAGCATGCCGCAGGTGTCGTCGATCTGCTTGGTGCGGGACTTGCTGGGTTTGACGCCGTAGTTGAGCTTGCGCCAGCTGACGGAGGGCAGGTCGGTACGTACGGTGGTGCGGTGTCCGGTGGGCAGGTTGCCCTCAACCCATGCTGCGTCGTCGAGCACCTCGTTGGTCAGGGACAGAACTTCGGTGATTTCGGCCACCTTGCCACCCGGATCGGTACGGTTGGACCATTCGGAAAGGGTAAGTGCGTTGATTCCAAGAGTTGCCATAATAAATTCTCCTTATCGAGATTTACGGCCCTCCGGGAGCTCTGGGTGATGAGACGCTTCAAGCGTTCGGTATGATCTCCAGCTAGATCGGCTGGTTGGGGTAGAGGATCTCGCCGATTGTCTTTTTGCGGGGAGTCCTTCTGCTGCTGTCTACGTAGGAATCCTCGGAAAGGCTTTTACCCACGTTATAAAAGGCTTTGACCACCTCTGGATGGTTGCCGTAGCCGGATGTCCTGATCAGCTCGGTCAACTCCGGGGAACCGAAGGCCTGCATGGCCCTGCGGGCCACGGACATGTTGTGGTCGTAATTGCGCCCGTGCCATCCAGGCAATGAGCGGACCTCCCTTTCCCACTGGCTTGTGCGGTTCAGGTGATCACGCATCCTGCCCAGCTCAAGGCTGTTGCTGAAATCGACCAGCTTCTGGGCCAGCTCGCCGGAAATGCCGTTCCGGTGCGCAAAATCCCTGAACTCGCGGTCTATGTACGGGTCCACACCGCCAGGCTGGCCGTAGTCGATCCGGTACTCTTCCGGCGCGGGCGGAGCAGGCTGCACAGGAGCACCGGACGATCCGCCGTTTCCTCCGCCACTGCGTCCGGACTGTTCATCCGCAACCGGCGGGACCTTGCGTACGGTATCTTTTCGGCCCTCATCCGCTACGGGCTGTTTCTTCCCGTAACCGTCAGCAATAGAGAGCTCGGACTCCCCTGCCGGCTGCAGCTTGCCTCCGTCGGCAGAATGTTCCGAATCCCCGGCCTGCTGCTCCATGCCCAGCCGCAGGTCTGCACCCTGCTGAGATTCAGGACTCTGTTGCGGCTCGGAGTCCGCAAATTCACTCATTTTTCTGTCTCCTCCTCGTGTCGCAGTTTCTCGGCCCGTTCACGTATGATGGAAAGGTAGATTTCCTCATCGGCCATAACCACCGCTGAAAGGACATTCTCCACCACAAAATCGTGAACAGCCACGTTCCGATAAATGTCGGCCTCCTTCGAGAAAAGCGGCGCATTGACGCCCCCCTGCTCCAGCAGGAAAGTAAAAACGCGCTTGCCGTGGGCGGTCCCGAAGGTCTTGCGCACATCGGCCAGAAACTCCTCGGCCTGTCTGCGCTGCTCCTTCTTGATCTCGTCCGCCTCCCTCCTGTCCTCTTCCAGAAAACCGGAATCCAGTGTCATTCGGAAATACCCTCCTCAAAATTTAATGCGGTTACAAATGCATACGCCTTCCGGCAAAGCCGGACACAAAAGAGGGGACAAAACAGGCTGACAGGCAGGACCGCTCCAACGATTCATGCGGTCCTGCGCAGAGGCAATGCCCCCTTGCGGAACGCACCGTAGTACACAGGGCGGACATTTTTTAGGTAACTCAGGTCCGCCCTGTGTACTTTTTTATTTTTATGTAGCGTGGAATTAATAACGAGGTTTGATCAAAGGAATCCCAAAGGCCCTCTGGCCGTTCGGCGAGAAGCATTACTTCTAGGCTTACGGATATGAAAAACAATGATGGCCTCACTCCTTTGGCAGATGGAAGCATACCCTACTGAATAGTTTGAGTTAATCCAGAGTACGCCGGAATCTCTTCAGACCGACGGTAACAACCACCAGCCAGAAAAGCAGAATGGGCCAGAGATGATAAAGCGACTCCTCCCAGCCTGTTCCCTTCAGCAGCACCCCGCGCACAAGCCGCAGGTAATGAGTCAGCGGCAGCACAGAGCCGATTCCCTGCGCCCAGTCGGGCATACCGCGAAAAGGGAACATGAACCCGGAAAGAAGCAGCGAAGGCAGGAAAAAGAATATGGACATCTGCACCGCCTGCAGCTGGTTGCGGGCAACAGTGGATATGGTCACCCCGACGGTCAGGTTTGCCGCGATAAACACCGCAGAATAGGTGAACACGATCAACGGATTTCCATTGAGCGGCACATGGAACAGAAAGACCGAAGCAACCATGATCAGCATCATCTGGATATAGCCGACAAGCACATAAGGCAGAATCTTGCCCATCATGACCTCAAGCGGCCTGACCGGGGTGGTCAGCAGATTCTCCATGGTCCCGCGCTCGGTCTCGCGGGTGATGGCCAGCGAGGTGATCATGACCAGAGTCAGGGTCAGGATAACGCCCATCAGCCCCGGCACGATGTTGTACTGACTGATGGCCTCCGGGTTGTAATCGGCATGGATGCGCAGATCCACGGCACTTTCAGCGGGCACCAGCCCGGACAGCGAACCCTTGAACTCGCGCGCAAGGGCCCGGTTGACGATCTCGCGCATGGAATTGACCGCATTCCCGGTCGCCATGGGATCGGTGGCATCGGCCTCAAGGAGCAGCACGGGCCGCCTGCCGCGCTCAATATCAGTCCCGAACTGTTCGGGGATGGTCAGCACGAACTGCACTTCCCCGATTTCCAGCAGCCGGACGGCTTCCGCGCGTGAACTGATGAACCGGTCCACATCAAAATAGGTGCTGGCCTGCATCCCGGCCACAATCGACCGGGAGTAGCGGGAATTATCCCCGGACAGCACGGCCAGCGGAAGATGGCGCGGATCGGCATTTATGGCGAACCCGAACAGGATGATCTGTATCAGCGGGATGCCGATCATCATGGCAAAGGTCAGCCTGTCGCGGCGCATCTGCACGAATTCCTTGCGGGCCATGGCCATGAAACGGTTGAAGGAGAACAGGCGCAGGCTTCTCATGGATTCATCCCCCGCATCAGGTCGATGAAGACCTCTTCAAGACTGGTTTCCGAAGGTTCAAAGCGGTTGTCCGGTCCGGACACGGACCGCAGCGACCTTTCGATCAACCCGCTGTCGCGTCCGCTTACGTGCAGGGTGTTGCCGAAAGCCACAACCTGATCAATCCCCGGTACGGCGCGCAGCCTCGGCGTAAGCTCGGCCAGCCCCGGTCCCTTCAGGGTCCAGGTATGCAGGCCGGATTCGCGGATCAGTTCCTCCAGCGTCCCCTTGGCCAGCAGGTCGCCGTAAGCGATGTAGGCAAGCCGGTGGCAGCGTTCGGCCTCATCCATGTAATGTGTGCTGATCAGCGCGGTAATGCCCTGCGCCGCCAGCGTATGGACCTCGTCCCAGAAATCGCGACGCGCGGCAGGATCTACCCCGGCTGTGGGCTCGTCCAGAAGCAGCAGCTGCGGGCTGTGCAGGGTACACCCGGTCAGGGCCAGCCGCTGCTTCCAGCCCCCGGAAAGGCTTCCGGCAAGCTGGTTGGTGAAACGGCCCATCCCCATGCGTTCAATGGCCTCGGCGACGATCCTGTCCCTGCCGGAAAGCTGGTAGGCCCGGGCCAGAAAATCAAGGTTCTCCTTTACCGTGAGGTCCCCGTAAAGGCTGAACTTCTGCGACATGTAACCCACCTTCGGCTTGATCAGCTCCGACTCGCTGATAATGTCGTGCCCGAGGCAGGTGCCGGACCCGGCATCGGGCCGCAGCAGTCCGCAGAGCATACGGATGAAGGTGGTCTTTCCCGATCCGTTGGGGCCGAGAAACCCGAAGATTTCACCCCGCCTGACCTTCATGTCTAGGCCCCGCACCACGGTGCGGTCGCCGAAGGACTTGGTCACTCCGCTCACGTCTATGACATAACGCTCATCCATTGGAGCTCCTGAACATGGAGAGCAGGCGGGCAAACAACCCGTTTTCAAACTTGAAATTCTCCGCCGACCGGCTCACGTCCACGGGCTGTCCGGGCTTGAGCAGTGCGGCATTATCAAGTGACGGCACTGCCTCCAGCATGAACACCAGCTTGGCCCGACTCTGGCTGGAGTAGATTACCGGAGGGGTGAATTCAGCCTGCGGGGAAATATAGGTCAGCCGCAGGGCAATGGGCTGCTCCAGCCCGTCGTAATTCAGCAGCAGCTCCTCGCCGATCCTGAACCCGCCGACAATCTGCTCCGGGACGTAGAACCTGACCTTGCGGTTCTCCGGCGGAAGTATCGAAAGCACGGGACTTCCGGCCGGAACCCATTCCCCCTTGTAGCGGATGACATCGAAAACAAGCCCGTTGCGTGGTGCGGCCTGCGCCTTCTGGTCATAATTCCAGCGGGCCTGATCCAAGCGGGCCTGTGCGGCCTTCACTGCTGATTCAGCAGCCTTGACTTCGTCCGACCTTGATCCGAGGGACGCGGTCTGCAGTTCCGAACGGATTTCGCGCACCTGATGGGTGGCCTGTTCGTAGTCGGTACGGGCGCGGTCCCGCTCCTCCTCGGAGATTGTGCGGGACTTGTAAAGGGCCACCCTGCGCCGGTATTCGGTCTCGGCAAGTACTTCGGCGGCTTCGGCCTTCTTCAGCCGGGCCTTGATGGAAGCTATTTCCGAAGGCCTGCGCCCTTTGCGCTTGTCGGCCAGATCGTTTTCGGCCCGGTCGAGATTTTCCTCAGCCTCGGAAACACCGGCCTGCTCAAAGCCGCGTTCAAGCACGAAAAGAGGGTGTCCGGCTGCAGTCTGATCCCCCTTGCGCACCAGAACATCCTGAAGCTGGCCCCCAAGCGGAGAGGAAACATAGACGAAATCGCCCTCGACATACCCCTGCCAGAGCCGGTCCTCCATGTCATTGCAGCCGGAAAGCAGGATAAGAGCCGCAACAATCATCGCCCAGCGGACAAAAGAAGATTTCGACATCATGACCTTTCCTCACTGCGGACCTTGACCGCCTCTACAAACAGAAGGAAATTACGCTTTATCTGTTCCCGGGGATCAAACGCCCCGTTGGAAATGTGGAACAGGAAGGACGGCGGCACCACCGTGCCGAGCAGCATGAAGACCACATCCTCGGGGCTGACATCCGCACGGATCTGGCCCTGCTCCTGCCCCTGCACCACAATGGATACAGCCGCAGCCCGGTACTCGGTCATCATTGCGTATATTGCCCTGCGCCGTACGGAATCCCTGTCCAGCGCAGCCTCGGAAAACAACAGACGCGGAATTCCGGGGTGATTGTAAAGCAATTCAGCATGGTTCATGGCCAGCTTTTCAAGTATGTGCAGGGGTGAATTCCCCTCTTCCACCGCCTTACGGGCATTCTTGATCAGCTTGTTGCGCACCAGTTCCCGAACGCCGTCGAGAATCTCGTCCTTATTCTTATAGTGCCGGTACAGGGCCGAGGAAACAATACCGCAGGCCTCGGAAACGCTCTGCATGGTTATGGCCGAAATACCCCTGGCTGCCAGCGCAAGCGCCTTTTCGGCAATCTGTTCACGGCGTGAAAGCCGGTCCATCCTCTTGCTCATTATATTCTCCAAATAAGTGAAAGTGAATTCACATTAACTTCAGAAATGAAATTACGTCAACATGAAGAATGCAATGGCGAATAACATTTTGATAACCATGCATAATATTTAGATGCGCTTTGCTGGATCAAAAAAATTGGCGTTGCAGAACGGCATCAGGCCGGGCTGCAACGCCAATTTATGAATGCGTGTATACTCACCCTTGACTTACAAACTTCAAACTCCTGTTACGCCTGCGTCTTCAGCGGCTTTCCTGATCACTTTCTGGGCCCTGGCATAAATCACACCGTAAGTCTGTTCGGCCAGCATGCCGGAAACAATGCCGAGAAAGTACAGCGGCTCAAGGCGCAGTTCCTCAACCGAGGCAGTGGACAGGACGGAATGGGTAAGTATATCCATCAGAAAGACCGTCATAGCCAGAAACATGCCCAGCACGGGCCTGAAAATATACTGGGCAACCCTCACCCTCTTTTCGCCGTACAGAAAATCCTTGATGAGAAATACCAGACTGCCGAATGCACCAAGTACCAGCATGATAAAAAAACTGTCTGTCAGTTTAGCAAGTTGCTTGTCTTTATCCTTTTGAGCCCGCATCATCATTACCCAGCTGATCGCAACCTCCGGAAAGTCGACCTTTTCCGCCTCCGCAGCAAACTTAAAAACATTAGGGGCAACATTGTAGCTGATGGATAAATTTCTTGGATCGAGGTTCTCCGTCAGAACGACAGCCTCAAGATACTTGTCCACAGATTCGAACAGGCTGCAGTAATTCCCGCTTACTTCAACAACTCCATCACAGCCGTTTTCATACAGATGTTCCATCTCAGTCCAACGTGGAAACGCGGCATTCAGGACTGAAAGAATCACCGGATACGGGGCAACGGTGTCATATGAACGCAATAGTTCCCAGACTGAACCGCCTTCCAACTTTTTTGCATAATATTCTGGCCCCTTGGTTAATGTTTGTCCATTGAGAGATTCCTTGAACTTGCCGGGGAAATCCTGAAGCATCGTATAAACTTTTCCGGAGCAGGCCATTGAAGCAGAAACAAGCAGAAAAACAATCCACGCGACAAGCACAAATCCCTTGAACACACCGGGCCAATTAAATCCGGTCCCAGGGGCTATATCCATATCGTGCTTAACACTCGGCCCGGGATCAATTTTAGTTTCATTCTGTTCCTTTATCTCATCACTCATGGACTCACCTTCCCCGCATTTATGAAAGCTCGCAGAAACAAGTGCTCCAAAGCTCACACCAGAACTGAAGCAGATAACTGGACGCCAACTTGATTATATCAAATATCAACTACTACACTATATAATAAAATACAACCTATTCTAAAATACGTTAGATATTAACTCATAAAGATCACCAGCGACAATCAAAAGTCATATCGAGCCTAGTAGAAGGCCCGCATTTTCGAAACAATCTCGGCAACCCGATGCTGGTAGGTATGACAGGCGAGGACTCTTTCCAGCCCGGCACGGGCAATGGACGTCCGGCCCGGTCCGTCGGCGATCCAGCGGGCCACGGTTTCGGATATTTCGTCCACGCAGTTGTAGCAGGCGACTTCGCGGCCCGGTTCGAAAAGAGCTTCCAGTGCAGCAGTCCGCTCGGTAAGCAGAAAACCTCCGCAGGCCGGAACATCGAAAACACGCTGATTAACGGAAGCTTGCGACTGCAGGCTGGTTGAGTTGAAATTGACCAGTGAACTCCGGTAGAACTCCGGCAGCTCAGTCTCATATGAAAGGCGGTTCCAGAGAGTAAAATTTTTGCCGCTACGTCCAAGCTCCCGGCCCCAGTAGGCATCGCCGACCACCACGGGAGAGAAATCCAGCAGCGCTGAAACAGCCCGCACCCGCCGTATTCGCGTGGCCTGAAGACTCACCAGCCGCAGGAACATGGCCTGCTTTTCGGTGGAAAGTCCTTCGAAAGCCAGAGCGGCTTCTTCACCTGCCCGGGCAATCAGCCCCTGCGGATCAGCGGAAACGCCGGATTCCAGCAGCTCCGCCAACGGCCTGTAACTCCGCAGCAACTTGACGGGGAAACGCCCTGCCCGCAACACATCGCCGACCTTGCCTGTCCACGATGAACCGACGAAGGAAACCCGATGCAGCGCATCACCCGTTCCTCCCGGCCTGAACACGGACGGATCGGTCCCGAGCGGCAGGTAGTGCGCGTGGGAAACATTGCGTACTGCAAGAAACGGCAAGGCTTCAGGGTCCCAGGTGAACACGGCCAGCAGCGATTCCGAAGGAACGGGCGCACGCATGTACAGCTCCTGCCGATCCACAAACCAGCTTGCGAAAGGCACGCCGCAACGCCGCAGCAGATCCAGCACCTGTCCGGCCCCGTCCAGCCCCGCGTGGTTCACCGAAAGCACGAAATGGGGCCTGAACCGGCCGATACGCTCGAACAACTCCCTTAAAAAGGACTCATCCTGCCTGAATTTGACGGAAACAAAAGAAATCCCGAGACTTTTCAGTGCCCTGACAAGCTCGGGAATGATGAAGTAATTCTGGGCAATCAGCAGAATACGCGGCGACTGACCCTTTATGCATGGAACACGTATCATCGGCATCAGTTAGCAATCCGGCTGCACATGCCCGCGATCAGGCAATTACAAGACTGCCGTCTTCATTGAACTCCCAGAAATCGGCATAAGCCACTTCCCAGACATGACTGTCCGGGTCGGAAAAATATCCGCTGTAACCGCCCCAGAAGACATCCTGAGCCGGCTTCAATATCCTTCCGCCAAAACGCTCGGCCTGCGCAAGAATCTCATCAACTTCGCCTTTTGTGCGCGTATTGTGGGCAATGGTTATACCGCTGAAACCGGAGCGGTTTGGCTCCTGATCTTCGGATATGTCTTTGGCAAGAGCCTCCATCGGGTACAAGGCAAGGCAGACACCGCCAGTCCTGAAAAACACGATCCCGTCTTCCGGCTTTTTGGACGCTGAAAATCCAAGCGCGCTATAAAATTCGTAGGCCCGCACAAGATTTTCAACGCCCAGAGTTATGATGCTTATTCTGGATTCCATTCGGATAAACCCCTTAAATAATATTGCGGTCCGGCCCGCCCTATACACCAATCTGAGTGATGTATTCGTACATTACCCAGAAGTGGCAGAAGCTGCCGGCCATGACAAACACATGAAATATCTCGTGGAATCCGAAGAATCGGGGCCACGGATCAGGGCGCTTGACCACGTAGATGCCCGCCCCGATGGAGTACATGACCCCTCCGAGAGTGAGCCAGAACAGGGCTCCGGTCTGCAGGGCGCGAATCAGCGGAGACGCACCGATAATGACCAGCCAGCCCATGCCAAGATAAAAAGCTGTGGAAAGCCAGCGCGGAGCGTTCATCCAGAACATCTTGGTGATGATCCCGGCAACGCCCATGCTCCAGACCGCAGCAAACAGCGACCAGCCCCACGTCCCCTTCAGCCCGATCAGGCAGATGGGAGTATAGGTTGCCGCGATATAGACAAAGATCATGGCATGGTCGAGCTTGCGCATGTACATGGTTCCGCGCTCGCTGAGCGGCAGCCAGTGGTAAAGAGTGCTGGCAAGATAGAGAAGGATCATGCCGCCGCCGAAGACGGAAAAAGTCACCACATGCATGACGCTTGTAGGATTGACCGATTCGACTACAAGCAGCACCAGCCCTGCAATAGCCAGACAGAAACCTATAAAATGAGTCAGCCCGCTCATGGGATCACGTACGTATTTCAGCATATCAGCCTCCTATTCGTTGAGGCGCTTTGCGCTTTTGAATGATCTGATTTTTGCCTCCGGCGGCCCTCCGGGGGCCATCTGATCACCCTAAGCACAAATGCAGATTGATTACGGCGCAATTTGAGGTTCGCCAAAGCCCTTGAGCTTCCCTTGAGGCTTCGTCCGGGCAGAGTTTTCCCTCACTACTGGGAAATGCAAAAAGTGGGCAAATACACCCAAACAAACCCAATAGTTTAAGCGTAAAATTCCAAGTCAAATCAATCGTCCACCTGCCAACCAAACGATTTTAATCCGCTACACAGAAAAGACTTAAATCACGCACATCAAGCCCCCCAAAACGCGAAGCCTATCAGCGCGTTTTGGAGAGAGGGGATGGGGAGTCCAGAGGCATCCCAACCGGCAACCCAAACAGATTTTCAAACGATCGTTTAACTTAAGTTTTGGGATATTACACAAAAAAAGCCCGCAGCACCAGAGGTTGCTGCGGGCCATTATGATCAATCAGGTACAGAGCGGCTTAAAACGGATATTTATTATTCAGAAAGCATGCGAACGGCGCAAAATTTTCCGCACATTGCGCATTCTTTTTCGTCTTTGTGATCTTTTCTGCGGGCACAGGCCAGAGCAGGATCGATTGCCAGTTGGGCAATGCGGTCCCAATCGAGCTGCATGCGGGCTTTGGAGATTTCAGCGTCACGTTCAACGGCGTCCTTGCGGCCGAGTCCGACTTCACCGCACTGGGCGGCTACGAGGGAAGCCTTTACGCCGTTCCAGACGTCATCGATTTCGGGCAGGGTCAGGTGCTCTGCAGGGGTCAGGTAGCAGAGGAAGTCCACGCCGTTCATAACGGCAATGGCTCCGCCGATGGCACCGGCAATGTGGTCGTAGCCGGGAGCGCAGTCGGTTACCAGCGGTCCGAGAACATAGAGAGGCGCGCCGTAGGTGGCAGCCTTGATGCCGCGGATCTGGGCCTCGACAAGGTTCATGGGCACGTGGCCCGGACCTTCGATCATGGCCTGAACACCGTATTCGCGGGCGCGCTTGGCCAGCTTGCCGAGAACAAGCACTTCTTCCCACTGTGCGGCGTCACCTGCATCTGCACCGGCACCGGGTCTGAGACCGTCGCCGAGGCTGATGGTGACGTTGTGCTTGAGGCAGATTTCCAGAATGCGGTCATAGTTGGTGAGAAGCGGGTTCTCGGCATCGTGATCGCGCATCCAGCGGGCGAGGATGGAACCGCCGCGGGAAACGATTCCCAGCAGACGGTCGCCGCCGAGCGCCCATTCGGCACCGCGACGGGTCAGGCCGCAGTGCAGGGTCATGAAATCAACGCCCTGTTCGGCCTCTTTTTCGATTTCAACCAGCAGTTCTTCAAAGGTGAAGCCTGCGGGGTCTTCGTCTCGGGCAACGTACTGCTGCGCCATGGCGTAAATGGGCACGGTTCCGAGCGGCAGCGGACATGCGCTGAGCATGTCGGTACGGATGCCGTCGAGATCACCGGCAGTGGAAAGATCCATAACAGCGTGGGCACCGGCTTTCCAGGCGGTATCCAGCTTTTTCATTTCCTTTTCACGGTCGTTCTTGAAAGGAGAAGTACCGATGTTGGCGTTAACTTTGACTTTGGCGGGCTGCCCGATGAGGGTGGGCTTCACATTCTTATGATTCGGGTTCCCCAGCAGAACCATGGTTCCGTTCTCGATGCCCTGGATAATAGTCTCTTTGGAGAGTCCTTCGCTCTTGCAGAGTTCATCAATGCTGGAATCAAAAATGCTTTTGAGAGCTGTGTTTTTTGAAAACATCTGATTTCCTTTAACTTATTTAGAATTGTGCATTTTCGTATTATCAATGGTGTCTGTACAAGGCAAGTCCTTACATTAATTCCACGTGAGGGACAATGCCGC
Source organism: Maridesulfovibrio sp. FT414 (assembly GCF_050916235.1). GTDB lineage: Bacteria > Desulfobacterota > Desulfovibrionia > Desulfovibrionales > Desulfovibrionaceae > Maridesulfovibrio. The sequence goes on along the minus strand of NZ_CP104854.1, from coordinate 3,501,023 downwards.
AATTCACCATTTCGACATAATAAGATACCGACAGCACGCACAGACGGCAATATTTATAATTTGGGCACTTACTGGATTTATGTGTATCATTTCGGTAATTTCAGAATTTTATCGAGGAAAATTAACGAGATACAAAAACAAATTTGCTTTTATGACATTTTTGGAGTAAATCGCCGGAAACATTTTTTGCGACATCATGAAAATTTCAAGGGGGAAATTCAAAATGCGCTATTGGAAGGGACTGTTTTTACTGACAGTGCTATTTACACTGCTTTGCCAACCGGCATTTGCAGCCGATTCAAGCATGGGACCGGCCAACGCCAAAATTTACGGCCTTTTTACACTGATTCCGCCGCTGGTGGCAATTGTTCTGGCCTTCATCACCAAGAACGTTGTGCTTTCGCTTTTCATCGGGGTATTTTCCGGAGCTTTCATGCTCGAAGCCAAGGGATTTGACATCTATAATGGATTTGTCGGCGGTTTCCTGCGCCTGTCCAACGAAATTCTCGGCTCTCTGGCCGATCCGTGGAACGCAGGTATCGTGCTCCAGTGTCTGGCCATAGGCGGACTCATCGCACTGGTATCCAAGATGGGCGGTGCAAAGGCCATTGCCGATGCACTGGCTAAAAAAGCCAGAAGCCCCAGAAGCTCCCAGTTCGTCACCTGGCTGCTGGGCCTGTTCATCTTCTTCGATGACTATGCAAACTCGCTCACCGTCGGCCCGATCATGCGCCCGGTAACCGACAAGATGAAGGTTTCCCGCGAGAAGCTGGCCTTCATCATCGACGCGACTGCTGCGCCCATAGCCGGTATCGCACTCATCTCCACCTGGGTTGCCTACGAGGTCGGCCTTATCCGCGACGGCCTGCAGGGCATCGGCTACACAATGAACGCATACGGCGTTTTTGTGGAAACCATCCCCTACCGCTTCTACAACATCCTTATTCTGGTCTTCATTCTCGCCACCATCTGGTTCATGCGTGAATTCGGCCCCATGTACACCGCCGAGCACCGCACACGCACCACCGGCAAGGTAATCGACGACAATGCCAAGCCCATGGTCGCCGATGAAGCCACCGAACTGCAGCCGGCAGAAAACGTGGTGCCCAGCGTATGGTACGCCATCATCCCCATCGGAACCCTGATTGTTGCCGCATTCCTCGGATTCTATTTCAACGGTTACAACGGAATCATGGGCGGTGACGATGCTGCGCTCAAGAAAATCTTCGAAGATGCACCCATGAGCTTTGTTGCCATCCGTGAAGCCTTCGGTGCATCCGATGCATCCGTGGTTCTTTTCCAGGCTGCAATGGTTGCCGGTATCGTGGCTCTGGCCATTGCCATCGGCAAGCGCATCCTGAAAGTAGACGAAGCCATCTCCACATGGGTGCAGGGTGTAAAATCCCTTAACATCACCGCAGTAATCCTGCTGCTGGCCTGGTCCCTGTCCGGCATCATCAAGGAACTGGGAACAGCCGCCTACCTCGTAAGCGTGCTGTCCGACACCATCCCTTCATTCCTGCTGCCGTCCATCATCTTCATCATGGGCTCCATCATCTCCTTTGCCACCGGAACTTCCTACGGCACCATGGGTATCCTCATGCCGCTGTGCATCCCGCTGGCCTACGCGCTGGTTCCCGAACAGGGCTACGTGATCCTGAACATCGGTTCGGTTCTCACCGGAGCCATCTTCGGCGACCACTGCTCACCCATTTCCGACACCACCATTCTGTCATCAATGGGATCGGCCTGTGACCACATCGACCACACCAGAACACAGCTGTTCTACGCCGTTCCTGTGGCAATCATATCCGTAGTATTCGGGTACATCCCCGCAGGACTCGGAATGCCCGTGATGCTGGTTCTGCCAGCAGGTATCATCGCCATCATGGCGCTGGTACGCTTTGCCGGTAAACCGGTGTCGAACTAGGTTACACGGCCCTGCAGGGCTTCGCATCTTCGCAGAATTCTGCGTGCGAGAATAAAAATACCCCCGCCCACCGGACTTCGATCCGATGGACGGGGGTTGTCATTATGTTTTCGGGCCGCAACAAATCGCGGCAGTTCAGAATCAGCTCTTCACATTCTTCAATCTTTCTATGACCACTTTGAGGTCCCCGGCCATAACCGCCAGCTCCTGAATTGCGCTGGCGGACTGAGACATGCCGTCCGCTGTTTCCGAGGCCACGTGAGTAACCTCCTCTACGGCACTGTTAATCTGCTCGGCAGTAGAAGACTGTTGTTCTGCAGCAGTGGCGATACCTGATATGATCGATGAACTTTCAGACGACAGCGCCACAATCTGCGAAAGGGCCGTTCCGGATTCATTGGCCAGTCCTGTCGCCTCCGCGACCTTCTGCACCGCTTCATTCACATCACGCACACTGGTTTCCGCTGCGGCCTGAATCTCCTTGATCGACGATCCCACCTCGGTCGTGGCGGCCATTGTCTTTTCAGCCAGCTTGCGGACCTCGTCGGCAACAACGGCAAATCCCCGTCCGGCTTCCCCGGCCCTTGCAGCCTCAATGGCGGCATTGAGCGCCAGCAGGTTGGTCTGATCGGCAATATCGGTAATCACGGTCATGATACTTCCTATATCCTCGGCCTTCTTCCCGAGTCCCTCGATATTGCGTTGAAGAGTTGTTGCAACAATGTTGACCTGATCAATTCCTTCAACGACCTTTCCGACCAGCACTTCTCCCTTGCCTGCCATATTCCGGGCATTGTCGGACTGCCCTGAAGCCGCCGAAGCGCTCCTTGCAACATCCAGCACGGTTGAGGACATCTGTTCCATGGCTCCGGCGGTTTCATTAAGCCGCATACGCTGCACTTCAGAGCCTTTGGCCACCTCTTCTATCTGGGCTGCCAGCTCTTCAGAAGCGGAGGAGAGCCTCTCTGAAATGACCTCGGCCTTTTCGGACATCTGAATCATTTCCCTGTAGGCCCGGCGTATATCGGTCTGGTCGAGAATGACCTCAAACACACCGCGCCTCTCCCCTGCTCTGGAAATCAGCGGAATTCCGGAATAGGTTATGTCCATCTCTTTTCCGGCAACACGGCATATTGTATCTCCTGCTTCAACTTTACCGCTTTCAAGGGACCTTTCCGATGCGCAGTTGCCCTTGCAGTCATCAGTATTGAAGATCCGATCACATCTCTGCCCGTCCACTTTTGTGATACCGCTAAGATTTTTTGCAAAACTGTTCAGGTAAAGAATTTCCCTACGCAAGGAACGCGACATGACTCCAACGGGAAGGCTGTTCAGCAGGGACTCGAATATATCCATGAGCGTGTTGGAACTGTCTATGAGCCGCGCATAAGCGCCCCTAAACATTGACGCCTCGCCCCGGACATCGAATTTGCCGCATTCAGCTTCATGGATTATCTGCTCATTCTTATCCAATGCGCTGGAAATGGACTCCTTGATGCGATTCAAGGCACCAGAGATCTGCCCCAGCTCATCCTGCTGGTCCAGTTTGAAATCGCCTGAGAAATCTCCTTTCGCCACAAGCTCAGCCGCAGCCGTCAGCCTGCGAAGTATTCGGGATTCGTAAAGGGCCAGCGAAACAAACCCCGCCATAAGAAGAACCAGTGCAATTCCGCAGACCGCAAGGAGAAAATAAATCGATTCGGATTTGACCAGCTTTGCTTCGGCCAGTGTTTCAGCCTTGGCGGGGTCAATGCCTGATTCCATAATTGCGGCGGTGGTCTCCGCCACGGCCTGGGCGCTCTTATCCATCTCCGCATTAAGTCCGGCGACCGTCTGCGAAATCTTATCGAGCCTGTCAAACAGCCCCTGCAAAGCATCATAGGCTTTGGACACGGCAGCGGCAGTGCCTTCAAGGGCCGCCTCATCGTTTATGACCTGCGCCCATTTTCCAAGTCCCTCTCTTGCTGTTCCAAGGACCTTTCCGAAACTGTCGAATTTCGCCGGAACGGGATCATAGGCGTAATCATGTATCGCTATTTTAAGCTTCAGGGTGTTGGCAATGACCGCTTCGTTCATGAGCATGTCAATGTCGCCCCAGCGGATCATTTCGCCTACATCGGCAAGAATACCGGCCTGAGACTTGGCCGGATCGATATTTTCTTCCATCACTTTTTCAAGATCAGCTATAACCCCGGCTATGATTCCGTCTGCCTCGGAAACGAGCTTTGTGCGCTCTTCGTGAATCCCCTTGAATGAAGCCGTTATCCTGCCAATGGCCTCCAACTGCGGACCTATCTCCCCGGCCTGCTTTTCCAGCTCAGGATTATGGACAAGCATCTTTCTGATACCGTCCAGTCCTTTGCGGGCAGTGTCCATCCCCTTCAGAACATTTGCGTAATTAGCCTCTCCGGGAGTCGCGGTATAAGCCCGCACAGCACCGATCAGACTCAGTGTGCTCTGGTTCACGTCCTCGTTCATCGCCATATCGATTTCCGACCATCTGGCGTACTTATCAAGATCAGCACTTACCACCTTCAGACTATGGTCAGCTATATAGTAAATGCAAATGACAAGAACAGCTGCAAAAGCCATAAGTCCCAGATGACGCTGAAGAATGCTCATATTGCCTATTTTCATTTTCGCCTCAGTTTAATTATAAATAAACTCGATCGAACCGCCTTCAAGAACCGAATATCATAATCAACATAGCCCGTATACACGCACGACTATGAGGCGAAATTTTAATTTTATCCCGGCAAAATCAGTGAAGAGATGCCCCCTGCGCGGCGACAAAGATTTCCGGTTATAACATTACGGAACCTCGCAACATGTTCACCTCCACCCCGGCAGAAGACATAAACTGCAAACCAAAAGAAGTGCCGCATTCATCAGACCGATGAACACGGCACTTGGTGTAAACCTGAATTTTAGCAGCGCCCTTGCAGCCAGCACCTTCGGGCACGCAAAAAAATCATGAAATGAAAGTCATGGACCCAGCGTCAAACCGGAAATTTGAACACATCCCGGTCCGTAACCAGATCAACTGACCAGAGCCTGCAGCAGAAGCAGCAGGCTCAACCAACCGCAGCCTATCTGCCGCGAAGTCCATGCCACAATGTCTCAAGAGCACTGCGGATCTTTCCGCACAGTCCGTCCTGCTTGAAATTCTGGGTCAGCGCAACAAAGGCGAGCACAAGCGCAAGAATGAGTGCAATGCCGCTTATTAATGACTTGAAGCCGGAACCGGAATGCTCACCATGCTTGCTGTCGATCTTCTCACCGCCATCGCCGTGTCCGGAACCTTCCGCACTGCTCATGGGGTTCATCGCCCGTGCAGGATCGTTCTCCGCTTCGTTAAGGATTGCGGCAGCCTTGTCATCGGGCAGCCAGGAGACCTCTCCGGTTCCGACATGGTAAATGGCTCCCACCACCTTTATCTTGCCGGACTTGGCAAGATCCCGTACCGCTGCGCTCTGCATGAAAAGATTGTGTATTCCCTGCCAGACGTTTGCCTCAATGGCCTTTTCCACCAGACCGGAACCTTCCAGTTCAGGATCAGCCTTCATGGTCTGCTCAACAGCGGGAATAATTGGTGCCACAAGGGGCGGGATATTCCTTTCCAGCGGATGCCCGTGCCCGACCAGTTCATTGGTAACAGCTGTCACCGCGCCGCACTGGGTGTGCCCCAGCACCACAACCAGCGGGGTATTAACATGGCACGCCCCGTACTCGATAGAACCTATCTCATCGGTTTTCATGACATTACCGGCTACGCGAATGACGAAGATATCCATCACGCCCATATCGAACAGACGTTCCACCGGGACCCTGGAATCCGAACAGGTCAGCACCGTTGCGACCGCATAATCACCCTGATTCTCTTTTCCGGCCAAGGTCAGACGGTCGATACCGGAATTAGGATGTATTGATTCCTGATTTACAAAGCGGGCATTTCCCTTGGCCATTTCTGCCTGAACCTGATCCGGAGAAGCTTTATCCCACTTCGCCAATGCCGTTCCGCAAGGCAGCACAAATGCCAGAAGCAACCCTGCAACAAGTAACCCCAGACCTAGTCTTTTCCTCAGCATCAAATTTCCCCTTCCCCCGGAAAACTCCGGGGATTCAATGTTGTTTGTACAGTTCCGCCATACATTAAGAATCCTGAGATTATTCTATACAGGTGAAGGCTATACCAGTCAAAGGAGAAAAGAGTACGCAGATAACAGCACCTCAGCCACGGACAATTTCTGCAGCCGCGAACCATTTTTCATGAAAAGAAAATGGTCTGCATTAAAGCATGAACACTGTTGTACGCAGACAACCATTAAATAACTGAAGATGCAGGATACGTGATAAATAAATCATGAAATATTAAGAATCCATAATGAATGGACGTCCAGAATGAACACCAGTAATGGCAAGTACGCGTATTATTTTGGCAACTATCACAAAAAACAAAAAAAGCGGGCATTAATTGAATAAATGCCCGCTTAAATTATGTATGAAAAGGAAATCCGGTATCAGACAGCCCGGTTCAACATCCCATAAAGCACCCCGGAAAGACGTAAATCCCGTTTGCCTGCATCCAGAACCCCTGCTTTCCGCTCTTGCTTTCATAGAGCCTGCTTAGTCCGGTACGGATGTAAACGACCTCCCCTCCTGCAAGCAGGGCGTTCAGTTCATCAAGCCTGCCCTGTTCCACATAACGCATTGCCGCAGCATGGAAATAGAGATCAGAAATGGGCGTGTGCCGATATTTTTCGCCCGCAAAATCTGCAAAGCCGAGGCGGATCTTGGCCTCGCCCCCAGATTCCACGACCGTTACGGTCAGGGAAAGCGGATCAACCCTCACGGTCCTGATGGACTGCCCGCAGGGATCATTTTCCGGCACGCAACGATTGGTAGGGGTAATACGCCCCTCAAAAGCATCTTTGACGGAGTCGACGGCACTGCGCTCCAGCACATCCCTGAAGACGCCTTCATCAGCCCGTTCCAGCCAGACCGTATTTTCGAAACAGCAGTCCTCAACATGGGGAGCGGAAGCATTTTCAGCGGGAATAATGTCGGCAGAAACGATTGTGCCGGGATAAATATTACGGCTGCACACGAACGCCCGGTCAACGTAAGGAAGCGGGCGATAGCAGGTGCAGTCATTCTGATCCAGCAACGCCATGCAGACGTCGTCGCTGTCATTGAACCGGGTTAAGTCTGTAAGAACCAGCATGTATAATCCTGTTTGGAATAAGATAGTCCGGATTAATCATCCATAAAAACAAAACCTTATACAACCATCCACAACCCGACCCGGACCGCCTTTATATCCACAAACTCCGGAGAATTGCAACACCGATATTATAACCAGAAAAACAAAAGTACCTACACACTGTTTCAAGTTTATAAGTCATTACAATTATAAGTATAGATTTAAATGCAAGGCAAGCAAAAAGGGCGAAACAATTTTGTTTCGCCCTGAATTCCGGTTGTGCACCACCCGCGTTTATCAATACTCAATTTTAGAAACAACCCGGACAAATTATGTTTAACCTTCTCCGTCAATCGCATGGCCCGAATCCGAACTAGCCACCCTGCATCATCTGCCCTGCCTGACCGAGAACGCCCTGCATCTGGGCCGGGTTAAGCCCGGCCTGCGAAAGATCCCGCACAATGCCGGAGCCCATGGACGCGGCCTGCAGCCCCTGCTGCAACCGTTGCTGCTGTTCGAACTGCTGGCGACGCAGGTCTCGGAATTTCTCCACCTCGTTACCGGACCGCACTATGCCGTTTGGAACACCGATAAGTTCTGCGTAATCATCCACTGCGCGGTCCATATCCACCTTGTCGAGTACCTCGGGATTGGCCTGTGCCAGCCTGCCCACGAATTCCGCAAGGGACTGGATGGACTGGGTTCCGACCATTTTCTGGGCCTGGGCCAGTACAGAAATATAATCAACCTTGATGTCCACCCCGTCCAGAACGGACGGAGCTTCCGGAAGCTGCCCCGCGCGCATCAGTATGCCGAAAACTCGGTCAATGAGCGGATCGAGCAGCTCGGTATGCTGCCTTTCAATGACCGGCCCCAGCTGAATGAGCTTTTCCTCATGCCGCTCGGCAACTTCTGCGGCAGTGATGGTCCTGCGGTTGGAACCGGCCATCATCATGAATATGTCGTTGTAGAATCCTTCGCGGATTGCACTACGAACGTCCTGAATCTTGTTGCTCACCCCCGCAAGGTCGGGCCGCACCTGATAGAGCGGCGAAACCGAATCCTGCTGGTTCTGCTCCACCGGGTTCTGACCTCCGGGCAGCAGGTTCAGTCTGCGCGAATACATCGAGGGGACTTTCATGGGCGGACGCAGGGTAAGGTGCACGGCCTGAATCTGGCTTTTGCTCATCTCCATGAGCATCTTCACGTCCGCCAGAACATCCATGGCCGGAGACCTGCCGTAAACATCCATGGCCGAGGTGTCCCAGCGCGGAACCATGTAAGGATTCTCCACAAATCCGCCTATGGAAAGCACATGACCGCCGCGTCCGTTCAGAATAAACACGGACTCGAAAGGCATGTTCGTGCCGTCCATCTTCGCGTGGTCGAACTCGTCGCGGGGCTGGACCACATGCAGAACATCGAACCAGTGATCCCGGTTCACGTTCAGGCTGGTCACCACAGTTGCCGGAAGATTCTCCCTGCCGAACCTTTTCTCCAACTGGCGGGCGGTCATCTTGAATTCGCGATAGACCGTATCCACTCTGCCCTGCGCGTCGGTGGCAAGGCTGTATTCCCCTGCGGTCAGGGTGCGGAAGCGCAGGCCGCGTTCCTCGTCCGGCTCGCAGTAAAGCGTACCGGTTCCGAAGCCCGCAAGTTCCGTGTAGAGCGAATGGATGCACGAATAGAAATTGCTCTTCGAAAGGGCCCTGTACATGGTGTTTTCCACCTGAGCCACCCATTCGCGGACCGACTTGTGCCGCGCAAGGTCGCGATCCGAAATCCCCAGCCTGAACCACGGCCTTGCCGGTGAGGTCAGGCCGCCCTGAAGCCCAGCCGCCAGAATCCGCAAGGCACGGGTGGCCGTGGAATCAATGATCCTGCTGCCCCTTGCGCGCCCGTCGTTGGGCTGCTGGCCGCTGTAAACTCCGCGACGCGGCAGGATGTAATCGCTTATCTCCTGCCAGTGCGGCTCCCAACTGCTGCGCTCCTGACGCAGGGTCTGTAAACGCGATGTATATCTGTTTCTGTCTATGTCATTCATGTTCATACCTGTTAATTATGATGCGCTCCGCGCTTTTGTGATGTCTGGGATGCCTCCGGCGGCTGGGGAAGGGAAACTTTTGCAAAAGTTTCCCTTCCCCAGACCCCATCCCTTCAAAATCATTTAATAGGGCTTCGCCTCTTCGTGAGGGACAGCCGTTTCATTTTTAAGCCGCCGGAGGTCTTCGTTACTTATCTCCGGTGAGGGTTACGAGTTTTTTGCACTTGGGGCATTTAACCTGTACCTCGATGACTTTTCCTTTCATGAGCAGCCTTCTGCACACGGGACAACGATGTTCGTTCATATCTTTACTCCTGTAGAATTCTGTAGTGTTTCACGTTTTATGAGGGCCTTTCCGGCCACGCCGTTTGCTCCGGTCAGGATTGTTTTTGCCCTTCCGGCTGCACGAATGGCCCGGAACGACTTCTCGCTGGCTTCGCGGCGAGCGATTTTGGCATCAATTTCCGCGTTCTGGCGATCCACTTCGCGTTTTCGGATGTCGTTGGGATGCAGCCATTCACCGTCAATGAGGTTATAGCCTGCATTCTGCATCTCCGAGGGCGTGTACCAGTGTCCGGTCTGGCCGGAAAAGGTCCAGTCCTGCGGCGGCTGCCACTGGGCAGGGGCATTCAATCCCTTATCATTGGACTTGGGGTTGGTTCCGTAAGTGGTACGGTGCCATTTGAAATATCCGTTGAATCCCGGAGAATCCTTCTGATACCAGACGGAATCCCTGCCTTGCGGTGCCGTGGGCAGTGCCGGACGATAAAAATCTGCCATGCGCCCCCCCTACTCGCCGAGTTTCTTTTTCTGGGCCTGCAAAGTCTGGGACTGCATGGCCGGAGCCTGTACTGTCAACTGCCCGTTGTCGCCCTCTCCGCCCGTAAGCACGGTGGAACTGCGCCCTTTTTTCAACCTTTCCATCTCGCGCATCTTCTTGGCCCGCAGCTGTTCTTCGCTGGCTGCAAGCTCATCCATTTTCGGTGGCTCCGGTACAGCCGACACCGGCGGTGCCGGCGGCGGTGAAACCGGAGCAGTAGGTGATTTACCTCCTCCGCCTCCCATAATCTTCTCCTTACGTATTATTTGTTTTCAGTATTTTTATGATCCAAGACCAAGGCCATGAACCCAAGTTATTAGACACGTCCTGAAACTTCTTCCCCAGCCGCCGGAAACTATTCCCGCACAGCAGCGAACAGGACGGCATCGGTGCTGATGTCCTGATCTGCCAGATAGGCCCCTTGCGGGATTACTCCGACCTTTTTGAACCCGGCCTTTTCGGCCATACGGCAGGCCAGCGGGTTGGCGGCAGGTATCAGTCCCTTTATACAGTCGAACAGAGGCCCACCCGACGCGTCAGTCACAGCCAGCAGATGGCGCAACCCGCCGCGCGCCATTTCGACAGCCCCGCGCCCGTAGAATGCAGGCATTGAAGCGATGTGCACAAAACAGGAACGCGGCGCGAACCCGTTCAGCCAGAACATGCCCGAGGGCTGCTGATCCTTGAACCCGAAGAAGAAATGCTGATCCTCCATTTCAGCGAGCCTGCGAAAACTTTCAAAGGATCTGTCTTCGGTTTCATAGAAGATCACCGGCAGCGTTCCGGCCCCGTAGAGGATGGTCCAGAACCACTTCAGATGCGCCTCTGACAGGGAAACCGTGCCGTCGAAATCGCGATACTTGTAGAAGGTGTATCCGCCTTCCATTTCAAAACCGTACATCACTGTCCTCCGCTGAAGATGTCGTAATCCATGAGCCCCTGCATGGGCTCGCTTCCTGAGAATGCCGATGCCGGGCGCGGAAACACCGCCCCCAGCGCCGGGTCGAGTATCCGGGCCATGCAGTCGAGCATGTCGTCGTGCGCTGCAACCGGGAAGGCGAGGTATTCGTCGTCGATGAACTCGCGCACAAGATCGCGCTCACGGCCCTGATGGTCGAGGAACCTTGCGCGCCACGGCAGGAACAGCCTGCCCTGTTCGAACAGGGGAACGAGCTTGCGGATACGGTCCACCTTGGGCACGTTCCCGCCCAGCGGCTCGATGCAGAACCGGTAATTCTGTTCGTTCATGACGTACTGCATGTGCTCCACATCGGCCTGCTGCCCGTACTTTTCATAACCCACGGCCAGAGGAGAATAGGTGCGGTGCAGCCGGAACAGTGCCTTTGCGCGTTCGGTAAGATTCAGCCGGTCGCGGATACCGTCGATGATGTAATAATTTCGGTCAGGGCCGAGCCCGACAACCAGCATGACCGTGTAGTCGCTGCCGGATTTCTTTTCGCTGGCCGGGTCCACCAGCAGATAACGGTTGAACTGCTCCCAGCGCGGCTGACCGCCGGAATCGCGGGTTTCCCAACGGGAAAGCCATTCTTCGCGGAACCCCTGCACATCGTCTGCGCGGGGGTCCTGCATCATCTGGCAGCCGAATACGTAGGGACCCATCTCCCGGCGCTTGGTTTCGAGCTGCTCACGGGTAAGCAGCATGGGCGTGCCCTCCATGGAACCGTCGTCGGTGGCAGGATAAACACGCGGAATTGCGGCACGTCTTTTCATAATCTCGCGGTAGGTGTCGTTGAAATGGTAGCGGGTGCCGATGTAACGCTTGATGCCTTCACGTGTGCCGAGGTTGATGGACAACGCCCAGGACTCGGTGGTCTTGAAAATCATATCCGGCGATGAAACCGACTCGCGGGTGACCACGTCGTCGTAGATCAGCCGGGAAAAATGCTTCCCTGTGGGCTGGCCGTCCACCAGACCCCACGCTTCCACAGTGGCCTCCTTGGGATTGGACCTGCGCCTGACGATGATCCCGTCCTCTTCAGACCACTTGGGCGAGTCCTTTTTCGGATTGGCCCAGAGCACGTCCGGGTAACACTGCTTGAGCAGCTCGTTGCGCTCGAACTCCTGCTTGATCTGACGCAGGAACCCCTTGGCAACAGGCCGGGTGTGACTGAAAATTCCCACGGTGACTTCGGGATCACGCAGGATGTCCTGCACGGTAAGGGCAAAGGTGATGATGGTGGACTTGTAGTGTTCACGCGACCACAGGTCGAGATGTCCGTCCGGCGCGCCCTGAACTTCGCAACAGCGGTTGAAGACCCAGTCCCGGTCTGCATCGGCACGGCCCAGCATCCGGGTAAGCAGGAAAAAAAGATCATTGCGGCCCAGTTCGGCCATGACTTCAATGGCCTGCCGCTTTTCCTCGGCCTCGCGCAAAAGCTGCGCATACCAGTTATTTGCGCTGTCCCGATCCGTAAACTTCATCAAGCTTCTCCCTGAGTTCAGGGCTGATTGTGCGGGCGGTCCGCGGCTTCCTTTCCTCGCCGGATTCCTTCTTCGCCTCGCCTATGCCCCAGGCCTTCCGTTCCATTTCATGCCGCTTCTGCATAATATCCAGCTTTGCCTTGAGATCCTTGACCATTTCGGAATCATCACCCTCCACAGCCAGCGAGAACACCTCCCGGAACCTGTCCAGCTCCTCTTTCTGCTTTTTCACAATCTCGGCTCTGGTCACTTGAACACCTCATAAACAAGCCTGCTTGCCAGACCGGCCACAACCGCCCCGGTCCCCCACACGGCCCGCTCCAGATTGCGGAACTTCTCAGCGTGGGTATGGCAACGCCGCGCCCCGTTGATTTCCGCAATGTCGTCCTGAATGGCCTTGACCCGCTCATCTATGCGGATCAGCAGCTCCTTGGTTTCATTCCGTTCATCATTCATTCTTTTCTCTCCATGTTTTTGCCACCTTCTCGGCACTGCGCCCGACCACGTAACCGCCGAGCCCCAATTCCATGAGGGACCAGAGCTGCGTTGGCAGTTCAAGGTGCGGGGCCTCGACCCAGAACAGGGCCAGATAAGGATAGAGAAGGTAGTTGTTAGCCACGATGGCAATGATGGTCAGCATCAGGATGGGCCGCCACGAACGCTGCAGCCAGTTGCCGGACATTTCCGCCAGCATGATCTTGACCCGTGATTCCAGATCGGCAAGCTGCCCTGACTGATGCAGCTCCATAAGCCGCAGCCGGGCCTTTTCGCGCTCCCCGGCGTCCGGCCAGATCTTGTCGATGATGGTTGTGCCCAGATCGAGAATAGAACCGATCATTGATCCTCCCCGCCGTTTTCGCCTTTCACCGAAGGAGTCCAGCCCGCGAATTCGGGCCGGGTGCGGGTATGCTTGTAATCCATAAGCGAGAACCCGTTTTCCACCCATTCCGGATACTCCTGGATGAATGCGGCGTAGTTTCTGAGCATCCTGCGGCTTTCCAGGGGATAGATAGCCGCAAGGGTCTCTGTTGAGATTTCGTTCATAATTGAACCTCCTTTTTGCGGCACCATATCCGTCAGGGCGGACATTTTTTAGGTAACTCAGGTCCGCCCTGAGCACTTTTTTGAATTATCCGCCAAAAACAAAAAAGCCGTCCCCCAAGGCTGCATAGCAACCCGGAAGGAACGGCTTTTTCAGCGGCAAACCGCACTGAATATTAAAACTTCAACAATTCATCATTTCATAAATATCACCAGATAAACAAAGAGTACCATATGCCAGCGCAACGATTCCCTGAATCCATACAAATCCGCATCGCCACCCTCATCCCCCAGCGGATCGGGCGAGATGAACCTGCCGATGGCGGGGTCGTATTCGCGGTAGCCGAAATGGATCAGGCCAGATAATCAGCTCCACCAAGAATAGCTCCCCCTAGGGGGGAATGTGCTGAAACCGTATAGCCGGAGTTCACAACTTTTATGGACTAAAAAGACGATACGGGAGAACTACTCTTGAACATAAACAACGAATTCAAAAGGTAGACATAGTTGCCCATTGTCCACAGCTGAAGAAATTCATTCAACATAATCGTTTTTACATCAAAAACATCTGGTACAGTGAAGCAGGACAATATATATGAAGCGACAAGCAGTACAATAGGAACGGAAATTTTTTTAACTTGTTTATTTCTAGCCAACCTTGAATCATATATTATGTACAAAATTGACATAAACAGAAATAAATAAATCATAATACCAACAATATCTCCAAATGTGCATTCTGAACAATCCAAATAGTCGTAGACAGAATATATGCTATGCAGGGCCATTAGAGACGAAATAGAGAACACTATTCTTAAGTAACCTTTTTTTGAAAAGAAACTTTTATAATACGATTTGAAGACGTATTGATTATCGCTAAATATAAATGGAGAACTAAAAAGCGTAAAAGTAATCAAAATAATCTCTGCCTCATAAAAAAAGAATGCCATTACAATATTTATCAGTAAAATCAGTAGCCATATTTTCCATTGTTTACTATAAAAGTATAAATATTCTTGCATATCCAATGGGAGAGGAGGAAAACCTCCTCTCCTTCCTCCTTTTTAGATTTATCTTTTATTAATTTTTGATCGAGAAGGAATAATTTTACCCTCGTCAACCTCGAAACGTCCTTTTTGTATAGATTTAATATTTTTATCTAAATCTTGTTTCGCTATATATTCGATTGTATTGTCAACCGCCTCGTTCTTTATAGAAGGTGGGTTGCTTTGATTGGCAAAGTCATCAACTAGCTCGGTGGCCTTGGCTACAGCAGGACCCGTACCTGTTTCGGCCATCTTTTTCACCACGCTGTCCTCAGCTTTATTCTTCAGTTCCGATGCTTTTTTTGTTGCCTCACCAATCTTTTGACTTGTTTGTTTTCCTATCCTGCTGGCCTCTTTAACAATCTTTTTGCCGTGTTTAGCAATGGTTCGTCCTGGACCCTTAGTGATTTTGTCCGCTACTCTCATTACCTGCGGAGCAACTCTAGGCAATACCCCCATAAGCCCAACCCGATCCACAAAATTCACCGGATCATCCAGACAATACCCATAAACATCCACATCGCCACCCTCATACCCCAGCGGATCTGGCGAGATGAACCTGCCGATGGCGGGGTCGTATTCGCGGTAGCCGAAATGGATCAGGCCGGTGTCGGAATCGTGCAGACCTCCGGCGAAGGTCTGCGAAAAGACTTACTCGAAGTAAATTCGTTACTGGCATAAACACCCCGCACCGGATGGGTGCGGGGTGACTGTTTTAATAAAACAGAGGCTTGTTCA
This sequence comes from Maridesulfovibrio sp. FT414, assembly GCF_050916235.1. Taxonomy (GTDB): domain Bacteria; phylum Desulfobacterota; class Desulfovibrionia; order Desulfovibrionales; family Desulfovibrionaceae; genus Maridesulfovibrio. The sequence continues at coordinate 3,485,759 of NZ_CP104854.1, read as the reverse complement.
GTAACTCTGCATCTGCCAATGAAGTCTCTTTGAAGCAGCTCCTACAAAAATAAGAAGACTTATTAAACAGGAAGTACGCAGGGATCAACCAGAAGACTATATCAGCTAAAGAGAATGAAAAGTCCCCTACAACTATATCGAAGATACTAGATACCATGACAAATACAATGAGAATAACTCCAAGCTACCTATAGGTTAATGACCTATCCTCTTTAGAACATGAAGAACAAAGAACCTTAACTCCGACAGTGTAGAAGTAAAAAAAGAATATAACTATACGAATGTGTTCACAACATTTGTATCCTCACTTACTCTTATCTTTATACTCAGTTCTTCGCAGACCAGATCCTGATTTAGCCTTAGACCTCTCGGTTATTCTTTTCGACACTTCTGGTATAACTTTGTTTTCTACTATTGATTCTGCGGCCCCTATTGCAAACCCTACAGGATATAACGCGTTGCTGAATGGCCCCAATTTACTGGCACCGCGCTTGACAGCTTTTTTACCCTGCTTATGGCCTTGTTCTGCCATGTCATTAATTATTTTCTTTTTATCAGAGCTGACATATTTCCCAAATTTCATATAATCTTCACCTTCACCCATAAATATATCAGCTGTTTCAGATACAGCTTTACCTGCTGCTTTACTCCCTGCCTTTACCGCTTTAGCTGTCGCATCAGAAACTTTTCGGATGAAGCCCTTTTCTTCACTATTAGTGGGCTCACCCTGTCCAGCCCTCCTATCCGCACCAGCAAGCTTCTTCTTTTCAATAGAGGGACTAGAGTTATCGGTTCCGGCTTTTTTATCATACCGTGAAGGCTCTCCATATCTATCAGCACCAGAATACTTCTGTTTTGAAGACTCTTCCACAGCTTCCTTCTCTGACGAAACATCATCACGGTCAGTTCCAGCCAATTTACTGCTCCTGACCTCCTCTTTTTCCTCCTCGTTTCTTCCAACCAGCCCAACCCGATCCACAAAATTAACCGGATCATCCAGACAATATCCATAAACATCCACATCGCCACCCTCATCCCCCAGCGGATCGGGCGAGATGAACCTGCCGATGGCGGGGTCGTATTCGCGGTAGCCGAAATGGATCAGGCCGGTGTCGGAATCGTACAGACCTCCGGCGAAGGTCATGGGGTTCACGAAATCTGGATTGCTGTCCAATATCTTTCCGCCGAAAGAGTCATATAGAACATCCTTTACATTATTACCGGACAAATCAGCAACACTAAAGACGCTGCCGAGCTGATCCGTTGCCGCAACGTACTGTTTTCCCCAACAATCCATACCGGCCACATGACCCTGATCATCATACTGATACCGAATAAGGCCCAGTACGTTTTCAACGGCGCTCAGCGTAATCAGGTCCGCCCACTCGTAACGTTCACGCAGGCCGCCGTTGACCAGCTTGGCGCACCGGAAACCGTTTCTGTCGAACCGGTAGCGAACCACTCTCCCATCGGGCAACCGCACCTCGCAAAGCTGGCCGGTGGACAGATATCCGTAACCCGTCACCACTTTGGAATCCCGCTTCTCGACCAGAAACCCGTCCTCGTCATACAGGTAGAACGTATCCCCGGCCTGCACGAGCTGCCCCTGACCGTTGTAACGATACTGAACCGGACTGCTGCCCGACACCTGCGAATAAACACGCTGTCCCGCTTCGCTGCAGCGGTAGAATTCAACCGGTTCTCCTGCGTAACGCACCAGTTGCAACCTGCCTTCGTCGTCGTACTCGTAGCCGAGCACATGGTCCCCGCCAGCCGAGAGCAACCGCTTTTCCACAATCCTGAGCGAGTCATCACGCCGGACGGCCAGTGCTGCGAATTCCTTCCCTTCCGGGCTGCGGAACCGCTTCACATCTCCACCAATCGCGGGGAAAGCAACGCCATCGCGCTGCATCTCATCACGCAGGCTCTCCCCGGTGCCGGATTGCGGTTCGCGTTGCGGCTGTGCACTGAGCCGCGCTTTCTCTCGGCGCAGAAATTCCATGTACTCGGAACCTATCTCGCTGCCGTAGGAGGTGTTCCGCAATCCCTGCACCAGCGGCAGGTCCGGGTTTTCCTGCATGAAGCGGGCGTGGACCATGCGTTTCAGCTGTGCGTGTCCCGCTTTTTCCTCCTGCCACTCCCACTGCCTGCGGTCCCATCTGGCCTTTACGTCAGGTTTCATCATGGACGGGTACATGCGATCACCAGGGGTGAAATCTGAAAAGTCCGGCTTCGGGTCCGCCAGCCTCTCACCTGTGGAGCGGTCCACAATCTCCCAGAGATTTTCGAGCTGCTTTTCGGGCGGTTCATTTTCGCCGTAGAGCACCTGTCCGGTGGACAGGTCTTTGCGGTTCCTGCGCTGCACGGTGTAGCGGTTAAAATCAAACATGTTAAATCCTCATAATTAAAGGTTGCCTACGTCTCCTTACTCTTCCAATTCAAGGAGGTTGCATCTGCCGCAACCTTTCCCGTACAGCACCGGGCGGACATTTTGCAGGTAACTCAGGTCCGCCTTGAGTGATTATGAGACTTTTTCGATGAAAACAAAAACGGCGGCTCCAACCAAAGTCGGAGCCGCCGTTCAACTGTATCTATTTATACTAAAACTGCCGTTCTGGAATCACCTGCAGCAAAGCCTTTTCAAAAGATTTAAATCTCTCCCTAAGGTCGCCGAAGACATTCCGTAAAAAATCCTGCCTAGAACTTGCCGAAGTTTTCCTCGTAACGAGCCCAGAACTCTTCTTCAGTGTAGGAATGTTCCTGTGTTCCGAGCTTCTCAACGCAGTAAACAGCGCTTACTGCACCAACGTGAGCCGCTTCAACAAGGCTTCTGCCCATGGCTAGGCCTTTGATGAGTCCTGCGCGGAATGCATCGCCGGCACCGGTGGGATCTTCAACCTTATTGGCCTTTGCAGCGGGTACGGCGGTTTCACCGTCCTTTTCCACGACCAGGCAGCCCTTTTCGCCAAGGGTAACGATAATGGAATCGCAGATTTCCATGAGCTCAGCGCGGGTCTTGCCGGTGGACTTCATGATCATTTCAAGTTCGTAGTCGTTGGCAACAAGAATCTTGCAGCCACCGATCATTTCAAGAAGCTGTTCACCGTTGAATGCGGGGATATTCTGGCCCGGATCGTAGATGTAGGCTACGCCCTTCTCGCGGTAGACCTTGGGGAAATTCTGCATGTCGGCAAGGTTGCCGGGGGATACAATGGCCAGGGTATCCGCAGGATCAACAGCTGAAAAATCATAATCGCAGGAGTATTTCATGGCACCGGGGTTGAAACCGGTGATCTGATTGTCGGACTTGTCGGTGGTGATGTAGGCCCCGGCGGTGAACTGATCGTCAACGCGCTTGATGCCTTCGCGGGTGATGCCGTTTTCATCCAGCCATTTTTCGTAGCCGTCAAAATCCTTACCGGCAGTCCCGAGGATAACAGGCTTTTCATCAAGCATGGACAGCGCATAGGCTATGTTTCCGGCAGTTCCGCCGAAGCGTTCATCAAGGCCGTCCACCAGAAAGCAGACGTTGAGCATGTGGATCTTGTCGGGCAGGATGTGGTCGGCAAAGCTGCCGGGAAAGCTCATAATTCTGTCGTAGGCCAGTGAACCGGAAACTAATATTTTCATCTAATGGAACTCCTTGATGGATTGGGATTACGGCAAAAAAGGATCTGCCCGCATATGTTTTGCGGGCAGAGATTATGCTTTATCAAGCTGCAAAGTCAACAAGGAGGCCGGGGTCGGTCCTATTTGGACGTATAACTTTTCACCCAGTCGAAAAACTCCTCATTTCCTTTTTCGGACTTCAGGGCAACAATGCATGGACAGTCATAGCTGTGCAGTTGCCGGGCCGTGGCTATAAGCTGGTCCAGCCTGTCCTCCGAAGTTTTGGCCAGAAGCACCGCCTCGGACGATGTTTCGAGCCTGCCGTCCCACCAGTATATGGACTCCATTTTGTCGATGATGTTCACGCAGGCGGCAAGATGACGCATGACAAGTTCACTGCCTATCTCGCGGGCCTCCTCCGCGTCACCGGTCGTGATATATACCAGATGAACGGACATCAGCCCTCCTATTCACAGACAGGCTTGGTGCCCGGCTTGGCATTGGCCAGATAGTTGCTGATCATATCGAGTTCTTCGGCGGTAACGGTCATACCCATGTCGGCCATGCGCTGGTTCGTCTTCTTCCAGGCGGCAAGATCCTTTTTGCCCAGAGAGCGGCAGATTCTTTTCACACTGTGACAGGCCGCGCATTTGGACATGACCAGGCCGGACCCGTCTTCAGCGGAAGGGGCGGTAACGGCAATGCCGGAAACAGCAAGAAGAGCAGCCGCCACAACAGGTAAAACAAATTTCATGTTGAATTCCTCCGGTTGTTTTATTTGGATAATACAGTATTTGACAATACAGGCAACATCTATAACCATCCTGCCTGTTCAGATGATCGTTGTAAGTTATAAAAAGAAATGATAGCCCCACATTCATCTTATGAAGAAGAATACCCCCGATAAAAAAACATTGCAAAGGGCAAAAGATATTTACGCCCGACTGATTACGCGTTATCCCGACCCGGCCCCGGAGCTGGACTGGAAAAACGCGTGGGAACTGCTGGTCGCAACGGTTCTTGCCGCGCAGTGCACGGACGTGCGGGTAAACAAGGTCACCCCGGAACTTTTCAACAGATGGCCGGGCCCTGAAGCAATGAGCAGGGCCGAGGTCAGCGACATTGAAGAAGTCATCCGCTCTACCGGGCTTTTCCGCAACAAGGCCAAAAATCTGAAAGCCGCCGCGGAGCTGGTCATGGGCGAATTCGGAGGCGAACTGCCCCGAACCATGCAAGAGATGACAAGGCTGCCCGGAGTGGCCCGCAAGACAGCCAACATAGTGCTTTCCAACGCCATGGACGTGCACGAGGGGGTTGCGGTCGATACCCATGTAAAAAGGCTTTCCTTCCGCATGGGATTTACCACCAGCACCAACCCGGACGTGATCGAAAAAGACCTGATGCCCCTTTTTGAACAGCAGAACTGGGGAACGGCAAACCACCTGCTGGTGCTTTACGGACGCGAAATATGCTCTGCCAGAAGCCCCAAGTGCGATATATGCCAGCTTAACGATATCTGCCCGAAAAACGGACTCGAGAAAAAATAATGACTGAAGAAAAGAAGAAACCAGGAACCTTTACGGTCCACGCCACAGACGGCAATGCACGTCGAGGAACCCTTGTAACCGCCCATGGAGAAATCCAGACCCCGGTCTACATGCCCGTAGGCACCCAGGGGTCCGTAAAAGCCGTACCGCCCCGTGACCTGCGCGAGATCGGCTCCCAGATCATCCTCGGAAACACCTATCACCTGTACCTGCGTCCGGGGGATGACCTCATTGCAAGGCGCGGCGGGCTGCACAAATTTTCCACATGGGACCGCCCCATTCTGACCGACAGCGGAGGCTTTCAGGTCTTCAGCCTTGAATCAATCCGCAAGATCACTGAACAGGGAGTTGAATTCCGTTCGTATATTGATGGTTCCAAGCACTTTTTTTCACCGGAAAAAGTCATCTCGATCCAGAACAACATCGGCTCCGACATCATGATGGTGCTTGATGAATGCGTAGGCTACGGCAACGACCGCGACTACACAGCCCGTTCCCTTGAGCTGACCACCCGCTGGGCCAGACGCTGCCGCGAAGCCTACCCCGTGGGCTCCGGCGACCAGCTGATGTTCGGCATCGTACAGGGCGGTTTCCACAAGGACCTGCGCGAAGTCTCCCTTGAACAACTTTCCGAGATTCCTTTCGAAGGTTACGCCATCGGCGGTCTGAGTGTAGGCGAACCTATCCCGGATATGTACGACATCCTGCAGCACATCGGTCCCAGGCTGCCCTTTGACAAGCCGCGCTACCTTATGGGAGTGGGTACACCCCTCGACATCCTTGAAGGCATCGCCAACGGCGTTGACATGTTCGACTGCGTGCTGCCCACAAGAAACGCCCGCAACGGAACCCTCTACACCAGCCTCGGCAAGGTGAATATCAAGCGCGCCGAATACCGCGAGGACGACTCCCCGCTTGACCCCAACTGCGACTGCTACACCTGCCGTACCTTCAGCAAAGCATATCTGCGTCATCTGTACACTGCCAAGGAGCTGCTGTCCTATCAGCTCAACTCGATCCACAACCTGCGCTTCTTCCTCAAGCTCACCGAGCAGGCCCGTGAGGCCATTGAGAAAGGAACCTTTGCGGACCTGCGCAAAAAATACGAAGCCGTGTACGAGCCGGCGACCAGATAATGAAGACTGCAAAAGCTTTATTCACATTAATCGGGGCACTTACTGTTACGGGACTGCTATTGTCAGCAATCCTTTTTCTGTTCGCCACGGCGATACTGGAGCAGGAGGATACTCTTGAAAGTGCAGACGCAATTGTCGTGCTCGGCGGACAGTATTTCCGGCCCATCTATGCCGCGGAACTGTTCCACAAGGGCCTTGCCCCGGTCCTTCTGGTCAGCAAGCCCATAACCATGCCGGAAGAAAGGGAAATTCGCCGCATCGGCGTAGCATTTCCGTACCAGTGGGAAGCTATCCGAGACATTCTGCTGAAAAAAGGAGTCCCTTCAGATAAGTTCAGGTTTTTCGGGCACGCCAATATGAGCACCCTTGAGGAAGCTGAAGAACTGAAAAAAGTACTGACACCGGAAATAAAAAAACTGATCGTGGTGACATCCCCTCTGCACACCCGCAGGGCAGGCCTCATATTCCGGGATGTCCTTCCCCCTGAAGTCAGGATTATTGTTACCGCTACCCCGTACGATAAAGGACACGGGCTCTGGTGGAAAGATTTCCGCATCGCGCCGTTTGTACTTCTTGAAGTGGCAAAAACCGTCTATTTCGAACTAGGCGGGGGCTTCAGAAGCAGCGACCAACCGGCTAATTAATCCAGTTTCAATCAAATAAAAACGGCGGTTTTGACATCAGGTCAAAACCGCCGTTCCTCATTATACTAGCTCAACGCAGCAACAATCCTTTCCATTATCGCATCCAGCTCCACGGACTCGGGCAGATTCAGCACGTTTCCGTCGGTCATCTGCCTTTGCACAAGCCCGCCAAGGACCGGTATCGTGAACCGGCGATCAGGAAGATGTTCCAGCTCCGGAGGATCACCGCCCATGTAACGGTTGATGACCAGCACCTGCCTGTCCAGCCCAAGCTCGGACGCCATGCGCCCTACTTCCGAGGCAGTACTGAAACTGCGCATGGAAGGCTCGGTAACAACAACGAGACCGTCCACATGCATGGCCGTACCGCGCCCCAGATGCTCCACCCCGGACTCAAGGTCAACAAGCACGCAGTCCTGACTGTCCATGACCATACTGGCCAGCAGCGCCTTGAGCAGCGCATTGGCATCGCAGGCACAACCGCCCCCGGCATTGGAAAGCCCACCCATGACCAGCAGCCGTTTCCAACCCGGAACTACGCCGGGGAAAGGCTCCTCATGGAGCGGAACCTCCACGGCAAGCTCCCGTGGCAAATCCCCTACATCCGGGTTGAGATTAATGAACCCCTCCGCATGAATCCTCTCCCTGACCAGATCTGTTCTGGACGAAACCGGTTGGGGCAGCAGTTCCGGAGCAAGCCCGGAAGCCTGCCCCAGTGAAAGAGCCGTATCCGCGTCGATCATCCAGACGTTATGTCCGCTGCGGGCCAGCCAGTCAGCCATCCATGAGGTTACGGAAGTCTTACCTACGCCGCCCTTGCCTGCGAATGCCAGCATCATAAACGCCTCCGCTCTACTCGCTGAGTCCCAGTGCCTTACGCTTGGCCCTGATCCGCACGTCAAACAGCTCTGCGGTCTTGACCGGGTCAGGTTCAATGACAAACGATGCCCCGACCAGCTCTTCAAGACCGGATACCGCAATATTGGTAACGGTTTCAGAACCGAGAATGTTCGGCGGATGCCCGAGATGGGTATATATTCCGCTGGCAACGGCATAAAAACCGATGGCAGCGGCTTTTTCGGAATACCATTCCGGGGAGGACGCGCCTACGGGCAGATCGCTTATGTCCACGTTCAGTGCGTCCGCAAGGGCAGCACAGAGCTGCAGGATACGGGAGTTGTCCACGCAGGAGCCGTAATGCAGAACCGGCGGAATACCCAGCGCTCCGCAGACCTTTTTCAAACCCGATCCGGCCATTTCAATGGCATCCGGGACGAGCAGTCCGGCCTTGCCGGCGGCGGTGGTCACACATCCGGTAACGATGACAAGAATATCCTTCTTTATCAGCTCCTTTGCCAGGCCAACATTCATGGAATCCTGCTGAAACTTGGGATTGTTGCAGCCGACAATACCCACTGCCCCGCGAACATCACCGGCGGCAATGGCCTGAACCAGCGGATCAAGGGAACCGCCGAGAGCATTGATTACCGCCTCGTTGGAAAAACCGGTCATGATCTCCACTGGTTCACAGGGGATATCCACACGGGACGGGTCGCGCTCGGTATAGGCTTTTACAGCAAGACGCACTATCTCGCGGGCCTGTTCCAAGGCGTTATGCGGTTCAATATCAAAATGGGTGGCCCCGGTGAAACGGGCCTTGGGTGCAGTATCAATGAATCTGGTATGATAACAGCCGGAAATCTGAACAAGGCTGGGCATGATGCACTGGTAATCAACCACAACAGCCTCTACGGCCCCGGTGAGGATCGCCAGCTCGGTCATAAGATGGTTCCCGGCCATGGGTATGCCCTTGCGCATGAGCAATTCGTTACCGGTGCAGCACAGCCCGGCAATGTTGATGCCTGCGGCTCCGGCAGCCTTAGCCTCGGCAACAATCTCGGGATCGCGGGCCGCGGCGAGAATCATCTCGGAAACCACCGGGTTGTGGCCGTGTACAAGAATATTGACCTTGCCTTCCTTGATTACGCCGAGGTTGGCTTTTGACATGGACGGGGACGGGGTGCCGAAAATAACGTCAGAAAGCTCGGTACCAATCATGGAGCCGCCCCAGCCGTCGGAAAGGGATGTGCGGGCGGCATGGATGAGCGTATTGGGTGCATCGTTATCACAGCCCATATGGGTGCGGTGCATCATCTCGGCAATTTCGCGGTCGATGCCGCGCGGGGTCATGCCCAGTTTTGCCCAGAGTTCACGCCGCTTCTTCGGCGCACGGGACAGAAAGGACACCTGCTTCTTCCTGCTGCCGAAATCCGCAAAAAAACATTCCATGGCATCACGGGCCACATCCATGATGTCACGCCCTTCGGTTTCAATGCCCACCTCTGCGGCAATGCGACGCAGCTTGTCCTCATCGGTAATCCGGTAATCCATTGTCTCGCCTTCAACAATAGCCTCAAGCACCTCGATGAGGTCACGGCCATGATCAGAATGCCCGGCCGAGCCCCCGGCCACAAAACGGCCGAAGTTCCTTGCAACCACAACGTCAGCGTCTGCGCCGCAGACCCCGCGCGGGGATTTCGGGGTGATCTTGCACGGCCCCATGGTACATATACGACAGCTTGTACCCAGCTCGCAGAACTTGCAGTGCGGCGTCTGCTGCTGCAGCCTTTCATGAACAGTCTCTATGCCCTCGGCCCTTGCCTTGCTGATCATTGCGCGGGCATCTTCCCATATGGACAGTTCCTCAACCGGACGGAGTTCTTTTGCCATTAACCTTTCCTCCCTGTTTGCCGGAAGCAGATTAATTCCTGCTCCCGAACTATTCCTGTTGAATAGAACTAAGCCATTATCGAAGTTATGTTTGTCGGATATCCGACAAAAACAGTATATTTTTTTAATTTTGATGAGCTTCGCGCTTATGACAATTTGATTTCGCCGCCAGCATAAAAAATGGAAGACTAACTTTCAGCAAGCAGCTTGAGCTGATCCATGTCTGCGACCAGCCAGCGGGAACGGCCACGGCTGATGAGAACGCCGTCGCGCACGAGGTTGTTAAGGAGAGTTGATACGGTCTGGCGGGTTGCACCGAGAAGGAGGGAAAGCTGTTCGGTGGTAAGGTTCAGATTGATTTCGAGGCCCTCTTCAGTCACCTGCCCGGATTCGGATGTTTCCTTGTACAGGTAGCCGCAAAGACGGGCATTTATGTCCCTGAACACGAGTCCGTGGATAACGGAAAAGGAATTCTGCAGAATTTTTCCCAAAACCCGGACCATGGTGCGGTTGAAAAGCGGTATCTCGGCCATGCAGCGTTTGACGGATCTTACATCGGTGACCAGCAGCATGCCGTCTTCATAGGCCTGCACAAAGCACCCCGCATGGCTGGAGTAAAGATCACCGGGTTCGAGGATTCCGAGGGTGAATTCCTTGTCCCCGTAGGCGAGATAGATACGCACACGCCCTTCCGCCACTACGAAAACCAGATCCTCCCCGGCCTCCGGGCTGAACACAATGGCCCCTTTTTTCACCCTTCGCTCGGAAAAGACTCTGCGTATCTCCGAAAAATCGATCCGTTTCAGCTCATCAAGAAGATTTATACCGGAAAATTTCATATTTCACCCCCTTACCAGAGGGATGCCTGAAAAAGAACTCCCTGTCACCTGTATTCGCCCAGATCGGTTTCCGATCCGTTGGCAGGGCCCTTGACATCAGCCGGTTCAGCAGGATTTCCCTCAGCCCCGGCAATGTATTGGCGCATGTCATCGGCACAATTACTCAGGTTTATATCAAGGCCGCTTGACCGAATGAGCTCCTTGAGCCGGTTCATCAGCGAGGATACATAGTCCATGCCGCGGCTGTCTATCCGTGATGAAGCACCCTCCCCGCTGCCGGAAATAATGCTTAACACCCGCAGAATGCTCACATGCCGGGGCGAAAGCGCAAAGCTGTAAAACTCATGATCACTATCAACCGCACGGAGAAGAATACCGGCGTCCACAAACTTATCCAGCAAGGGATCAATAAAATTGACCGGAACCCCGATCTCCCCGGCCAGCTCGTCCAGGTCATACGGAGGTTCGGCCCGGTCAAACCGCAGGGCCATCAGACTCAGGGCCAGCAGTGAAAACTTCTGTTTATCCTCAATCCCGGCATCGGGCATGAACCGCTGCTGCCGGTAGAGCATGACATTCTGCACAGCATAACTGATCTCGGAGCCCAGCAGCACAATGATCCAACTGAAATAGAGCCAGAGCAGAAAAAGCGGCAACTGGGCAAAACTTCCGTAAATTGCATTGTACTTGGTGACACCTATCTGCCAGTTAATGTAGGCCCACTGGGCCATATGCCAGATTGTCCCGGCAACGACTCCACCGGCGAAAGCACTGCCGACCCGCACCCGGGTGTTGGGCATAAAGGCATAAATAAAGGTAAAAGCCAGCCAGATCAGCACCAGCGGGGCCAGCTTCATGACAAATGTTTCAAGTGCCGAAACACCGTAAATACCCTCAAGGGAATGCAGCAGGGTCTGGCGGCGGATGGAGATGCTGACGCTGGTCGCAACGATTACTGCCACCGGGCAGATGAATATCACCGAAAAGAAGTCCGTAAACTTGCGCCAGAAAGTGCGCCCGTGGGTAACTTTCCAGATGACATTGAAAGCTTTCTCAATGGTTCCTACCGTGGAAAGGACCGTGAAAAGCAGGGTTGCAATACCCACCCAGCCAAGGGTCTGGACGTTGGTGTTGTCCACGTATTCCAGAATCTTGACCACCACGTCCTCACGACCGGCCGAAACCTTGAGCAGCATGTCGTAAATGAACTGGGAATCCTGAAAGCCCATGCCCTTCATCAAAGAAAAAGCAACCGCCACAAAAGGCACAATGGAAAGCATGGTGGTAAAGGTCAGTGCCGACGCCCGGATTATACACTGGTCATTCAGGAAACCGAGAATCACCAGATAAGAAACGCGCGCAAACGTGTAAAACCACCTGACCGGAGCAATAACCTGACGCGAACTCCAGTCCCAGATATCGTGCAGAAAAAAATCCACAACCTTCTGACCCAATCTCCCACCTGTCATCTCAGTCTCCTTTTATAAGGATGCCGCCGGAGGCATAACTTTATAAAAACATATCAGAAAATCAGATCCCTGAAAAACATAAAAGACTGTTCCGGAAGACCGAGCACATCGCCGAGCACATCACCCCAGCGTTCGAGCCCTTTGACTTCGACTTTGGGATCGCTCAGTTTTCCGGTAACGCTCACATTCACTCCGGTAAGCGCATCGAGTAAGGCATTGACAATCTTGAGATAAAGGTTGGGCAGTTTGATAATATCCGCATCAACCCGAAGGTTTATTGAATCTTTCGGGAAGCTGAACCCGCCCTTGGCTGTAGCGGTCAGATAATCAGTCTTGAGCAGGAAATCCTCTACCCTGAAATTGCCTTCCTTCCCGTTGATTGAGCCCTGCATGAGAGAGAAGGAGGTCGGTTTGGCGGGCTTCTTCTCCTTCTTGTCCTTCGCAGCCGTGGCTTCGAACAGGTAGGAACCGTCGGTTATCTTGAAGGCGAGACTTCCGGTCATTGAATCGGTAAAATAGGTGTTGGCCGAAGAACTGCCCTTGAGCTTCAAGGAGGCATCGGTTCTGCCGTTAACGCAATCTCGCCCTACGTAATCCACGAAGAACATCCCGGCATCAAAACCGCGTCCCTCGAAATCAGAATCAAGGGTAACGGTCCCGTTGCGCAGTCCAAGGTCGAGATTACCGGCCAGATTGCCATTGTGGAAATCCGCCTTGATGTTGCGGATGCCGATAACGGCCTTCTGCATATCCACATCCGCACTCACCCTGCTGCCGCCGAAATCGAATATACGGAAATAATCACAGGAGACCTTGCCTGTGGCGTTGATGGCTCCGAGCAGACCGTCCGGGAACTCCCATTCCGGCAGCCGGGCATCAAACTCATCCTTGCCGCCGGAGGAGGCTGTGGCATTGCCCTTCTCCCCGATATCCGGGGGCAGGAAACGGTCCACATCCACATTCTGGCCGTTGACGATGAAATTGAGCACCGGCCTGCTGAAATCAACCAGCTCGAAGGTGGCATCCGCGGTGGCGTTATCCAGCCGCGCACGGTTGACCCGCAGATTCAGGTTCTCCCCGTTAAGCTGGAACGAACTGTCCAGCTCAACGGAATCGAATCCGTCAGGGGCCTGTGTCTCCGGCTTGGCAATGCCGAACAGGTCGAAAATCTCGGAACATTTGACGCTGTCCAGCATGAGAGTTCCGTCCGCAAAGGCTGTTTCCATGCCCAGACGCTTGGCCTCGACGCCGCCGTGCAGGTTTATCCCGCCGCTTTTAAATGAAAATCCGCCGAGCTTGAACTCGCGCTGCTTGAGGCTGCCCTCTCCGGCAACTGAAATCTTGAAGGCTTTTTTCAGCACCGGCATACCGGTACCTACTGCAGAAATCTCAGCCGCGCTGTTTCTGAGCACAACCTGATCAGGATAGACCCGGTTGCAGAAAACATCTCCGGAAAAAGTTGTGGCAAGCTTCATATCCGGCTTGAGCAACCCGGCTGTCAGGGTCAGCCCCACCCTGCGCCCGACCAGCCCGTCCGGGGCCTTTCCGGCAAGGGGAGCCCCCTTCAGATCCAGTTTGAGATCTTCAAGGTGGAAATTCCTGTACGTGGCTGGAATATCCTTGTTTTCGAGGCTTGCAGCAACACCCTTGCCCTGCAACCCCACCTCGAATCTTAGATTGCGGACCAGTTCCACCAGCGTCTTGCCCTGAGAGGCAAGAGTCCTGAGCTTGAGCCCGGCCTTGCCGGATCGGAAGGTGATGGCATCCGTTTCCATGGGAATACGGCTCAGCGAGAACGGCGCAACCTCCCCGTTACCGGAAAGGTACAGGGTATCCTTCTCCTGTTTCTCGTCAAAGGCCAGATCAGCCCGCAGGGAAAAATCACCGTCCAGATACGATCCCTTTCCTATACTCAGGGAAGCGACTTTCGGTCCCGGAGATACGGCCAGCCTTACCGTCTCAAGCTTCATTCCGTCGTAAACAAGGCTGCCAAGCTCAAGCCGGCCCCGGCAGGGAATGCGGCGCACCAGTTCGGCAATAACGGCCTGCCGCAGCTCCTCACCACGCTCGGAGCCCAGAACAGGGGAAGATTTTTCGGGATTCTTCTTATCCGGCCTTACCCCCGGTTGCGGTCCTGCATGCTTGAAAATACGGGCATAAGGGTCCAGCAACAGTTTGTCCGCATAAACATCGAACTCAACAAAAGGATGGGTGTAGTCGGAGAGAGAAAATTCTCCCTTTATGGTCGTGTCGTCCACCTTGAGAATCATGTTGCTCAGGGACGTTTTATCCAGCGAAGACTGGAAATCCACGGAAAATGACGCGGAGTTCAGGATGTCCTTGAACCCTGCAGGAATGGGTTCCGGAGTGAATTTCGAAAAGACTGCCTTGGGATCAAAGCGGGTGGAATGCAGATTTCCCTTGAAATCAGGGTCGTGGTAAATATTTTCACACCTTGCGGAGCCGGAAAGGCGCATTCCGCCGCCCTGCACCACAAGGCCCTTCACGTCCACAAGACCGTCAACAAGGTTGAAATCAAGATTGGCTATGGCCTGAAGGGATTCTTCCGGGCCGAGCAGTTCGCTGCTGCGCACGTCCAGAGACAGGGAAGTCTCGGAAAGGGATAATGACCGCTGCGACAGCGAAAAATCAACCAGCCCCTTGAGTCCCAATTCCGCACTCAGGGCGAAAATATCGGTCTCCAGTATGGCACTTACATCGAATGCCAGCGGAGTGTCCTTGCGCAGCAGCCCGGTGCGCAGATTCACACCAGAAACGTCAAAGGAATTACCTGTACCGAGGTCGGTATAGAAACATGTGGCGTTGACAACGCTTACCCCGCGAACGGAGATGGACCGGAAAAAAAGATCGATCGGCTCGGATGAATCGGCAGGCTTGCCGTCACCGACCACCGGCAGATCAAGCCTGCCGTCATGGCCGCGGTCCAGCCGCAACACAGGTGAATCGACGATGACGGTATCAACTTCGAGCTCGCCGCTCAGAAGAGGAAGCAACCGGACCTTGAAATCGACGCTCTGAACCGTTAGCTGGTTCTTGTAAGCCGAGCCCGGAGCAGCAGAAACGCTGACCGGACCGGTCTCCAGCCCCAGCCAGGGATAAAAGATCAGATCCAGGTTCTCTTCGAAAACAACCTTACGGCCCAATTTGTTGCTGAGCAGTGTCTCCAGCTCGTGCCGGGGCCCCTCGGATTCCAGATAAAAAACGCCACCCAGAGCTGCAGCCACAATGCAGGAGTCGAAAAGGATGAAAAGTATCCAGAAAAGTTGTTTTACTCTCAGCAGCACCGGAACAACCTGTGTCTAAAATTTAGCACGAACAAGGACATAAATCTAAAACACAATCCAATGGCAGGTAAAGAGAAGTATTGCCTAATTATACCGAAGTTACAAAAAGTTAATCCTCGCGACAGAAGAGGGAGGTCTTCATGGGATGCCCTGTTATATCGGCCACGACCGGGCATTTGACCTTGAAGGCATAGAACACGCCCTCCATGCTGCCCCAGAGCGATTCAAAATTGCCCTGCCCCTTGCTCAGCACCACAGGCGCATCTTCAAGACGGGCAAGGAACTCCGTGCTGCAACGGTCAAGGACCGTCCCCGGCGTATCAACCCCGGACGTAACAACCTCGCAGACATCGGTCATGCCTACAATGGCCGCATCTTCCATGGTGGCGTCATTGAGAACCTTGCTGCCGCGCACAGCATAGGTGACCCTGATGCCCTCATCGCGCAGCAGCCCGGCCAGAATTGTATCAAGCCCGATCTCCCCGGCATTGTCACCGAGCACCAGCAGGGACTTTTCCGCCCTGACACGCTCAAGGAAATACGCAAACAGCTCCCGGTCCAAGCCGTGCTCAAGTGTTTCCAGCTCGGACTCCCAGTCAAAACGCTCCATCACCGCGCAATCCATATAGTTGCCGATGATGGATACGCCCATGGCTGCCAGCAGAGGATCACTGCTCCCCATGACCCTGTCCCACACCTGCGGCAAAAGCTCCAGCACCCGGCTGTTGGCCTGCTCCTTCTGCTCTTTGAAAATATCCACCCCGCCGATGTATTCGGATGTCTCCCGAAACAGGCGCCCGGCAAGGGACGGCGGAGATTCACTCAGGTCCGCAGAGGCAAAACCGGCCGCCCAGTGCTTCATCACAACCTCATGCACATCCTCCTGCCCCGGGCAGGCGGCCCTTATTCCGGAGAGGGCCATTTTCAGAAAACACGGCAGACAGTCCAAACGAGTATTCATATCTTCACCTATGCCCGGCAAACACGGGCTTATTATGATCCATGCAGGAATAAAAACGGGCGCATTACAAGCCCGAAGCAGCTGAAAACCGGACTCTCACATCACACAACATACTGATTAAAATAAACTTTAATCTTCGGCACGACAGTTGCTCACTTCCAGATACCAATAACCAAAAAGAAGGAGCAAAATCAATGCCCGTTATTAACAGAATGCAGAATCGCTCCGACAGGCCGGGACAGGGTCTCGGTCCGTGTGGAGCTGGACAGGCCAGGGGCAGAGCCGCAGGCGGCCGGGGAATGAATGGAACCGGAGGCGGCATGAGAAGCGGAATGGGACGTAGAAACGGCATGTGCCGCTTTGCCACAACGGTCCGCACCGATGCTCAGTATGAAGAATCACTTGAGAGCCGCATCATTGAGCTGGAAGAAGAGAACCGCAGACTGCGTGAACAGATCTCCGAATAAGGACCGATATTAATGAAAATAGCAATAGCCAGCGGAAAAGGCGGCACAGGCAAGACGACCATTGCAGTCAACTTTGCCGCCTATCTTGATTCATTGGGCGTTGGCGTCAGCTTCACCGACTGTGATGTTGAAGAGCCCAACGCCCATTTTTTCCTGAAACCGGAGCTTGGCGCGGAAAAACCCGAAAACCTGCCCGTACCGGCAATCGACGAGGAAAAATGCCTCGGTGAATCATGCCGGAAATGCGTACAGCTCTGCCGCTTCAAATCCCTGATCTGGATGGTGGACGCCGTGCTGAGCTTTTCCGAACTCTGCCACGGCTGCGGGCTGTGTGAACTGGCCTGCCCTGTCGGCGCAATAGGTGAGGGACAGCGGGAAATAGGCACCACTTCCACCGGAAAGGCTGGCAACATCGATTTCACACGCGGACTGCTGCGCATCGGCGAAGCCATGTCCCCGCCGCTGATCAAGGCGGTGAAGAAACTTTCACCCCCGGCGGAAGTGAATATTCTGGACTGCCCCCCCGGCACCTCCTGCCCGGTGGTGGAATCCGTTGAAGGTGCCGACTACGTGGTGCTGGTCACGGAACCGACCCCCTTCGGACTGCACGACCTTGATCTGGCCGTGAAGCTGATGGACACGCTCGACATGAAATGCGGTGTGGTCATCAACAGGGCCGGCATGGGCGATGATCGTGTTGAAAAATATCTCAAGGAACAGAATATTCCGCTGCTGGGCTCCCTGCCGCACAGCCGCGAAGCAGCATCCGCATATTCAGGAGGTGGCCTGCTTTACGAGACCATTCCCGGACTGAGGGACATTTTCGCGGAAGTCTGGGCGGCAATTCAAACTCAGGTCAGCGGGGCATAACAAATGAAACAGTTAGTAATCATCAGCGGCAAGGGCGGTACAGGCAAGACCAGTGTTGTTTCCGGACTTGCGGCACTGGGGCCGAAAAAAGTACTTGCGGACTGCGATGTCGACGCCGCGGACCTGCACCTGATCCTGAACCCCACTGTGGTTGAAACCAGGGAATTCGTAAGCGGAGAAAGACCGGCTATCAATGCGGACCTGTGCATGCAGTGCGGGCTTTGCGCTGAACATTGCCGTTTTGACGCAATTTCGGACAACTTTGAAGTCATTCCCGAAAAATGCGAAGGTTGCGGAGTCTGCTCCTATGTATGCCCTGCGAAGGCAGTCACTGTACATCCGCGCAAATGCGGTCAGTGGTTCCGGTCCGAAACCAGATTCGGAACCATGATCCACGCCGCACTCGGTATCGGTGAAGAAAACTCCGGAAAACTCGTGACCACGGTCCGCAATGCCTCAGCCGAAGCGGCTGAACGGGACGGAGCGGAACTGGTGCTGGTGGACGGATCTCCAGGAGTAGGCTGCCCGGTAATCGCATCGCTCACCAACGCCGACCTTGCGGTTTTCGTTGCCGAACCGACCATCTCCGCCGTGCATGACCTCAAACGCGTGCACAAGCTGACCGAGCACTTCAGAATCCCCTCCATGGCGATAATCAACAAGTGCGGCATCAACGCTGATCAGGAAAACGAGATCCGCTCCTTCTGCGCTGAAAAGAAAATCATCCTCGCCGGGGATCTGCCCTACGATACGGTTTTCACCAAAGCCCAGATAAATGGGCTCTCCGTGGTGGAATACGACCAGGACGGAATGGGCAGACAAATGGAAAAAATATGGAGAAAGATGGAGAATCATCTTTAGCCGGATGATTTCAGCAAAACACACAAAATACGATTTAGGAGAAAAAGATGGCCAAGGACAAAATTCTGATCATCGGTTGCAAACGTACCATGGATGACACCTGTGTCGGCTGTTCCCGTTGCATGGTCGGCTTCAACCGCCGTGCCGGAGAATTTGAGCGTTATGACGCAGATGCAGAACTCATGGGCATCATGAGCTGCGGCGACTGTCCGGGCGTGGCAATAGTTCCGCGCATGGCCCTGATGAAGCTCTGGAATTCAAAGCTCGGTGAAAATCCTACCAAGATCCACGTTGCCCCCTGCCTTGCTGTCCATTGCCATCACAAGGAAACCCTGCTAGCCAAAATCAAGGCCAAGGCAGGATGCGAAGTGATCGAAGGCACCCATCCCTATCTCCCTGAAAACATTTTTGCAGAATAAAGATAACCATGCCCATATACGAATATAAATGCCTTGAGTGCGGAAGCGTCTGTGAAGAAATTAGCCGTGTCAACGGCAACCCCGGCCCCTGCCCTTCCTGCGGAAGCGAAAACAGGGAGAAACTCATGTCCTCCACTTCTTCGCTGACCGGCAAGGACACTCCGAACGTCCCTGACGCAAGGGGAACAGGCTGTTGCGGCTCAAGACCGTCCTCCAAAGGATGTGTTCCGGGTTCCTGCTGCGGCAAGGCCTGATTCAGGTCCTACCCCATTTTCAATTGTTCCCGCAGGCTCAAGACAGCCCTGCGGCTGCGGGACCGCCTGAAACCGAAAGCAATACAAAGATAAAGCTGAATTTAAGCGTTCTGAACATATGCTTAAATTCAGCTTTCTTATCTGCTGCGGGCAGATGTAATCCGGCTGCAGGAATTATTAACAGCGCGAAGTCAGTGCGTCATTGCACCAGACTTTCAAATTTTTCCCTGTAATCCCTATCGAAACGGCCCCGCATTTGTTCCGGGACCCACGGATTCAACAGATATTTGTAATCCCCGGAACGGATGGCTTCTTCAAGAATCTGGTCAATCCGACTGATGATTTTACGGCCCCATTCATTCCTGGGAGCGGCGAAATACCCTAACACCGGATCAGTAGGGCTGTCCTTACATTCCGCAAAGCCGATCTCCTCAACAGGATGGTTATTTACCGACGTGTAGTAAACAATCAATGGATCAGCGAAAAAAAAGTCAATACGGCCTTTCAGCAGGAGAGCTATCTGATTCTTGAGATCGGAGGAAGCGTAAGCAACTGAACTGTTGGACCCATACTTGTCAACGACCGGATTGAGCCCGGCATAATGGACTCCCCTGATGTAGCCGAGTCTATACCCGCCGCTGGAGAGGACCGTTTCCGGGTCCAACTGCCCGTCCTGAATGATTACCGCACCATCACTCTTCCTGATGACGGCCATAAGTCCCCAGGTCAAGCGGCATGGGAACTTAGAGAAACACAGGAACTCCTCACGCTCCGGCGTCTTGAACACCCCCGTAGCCACCCAGTGTTTCTCTTCCTGCAGTGACCGCATAATTCGAAGTGGCGACGCAACAAATTGCTGATGCCCGTATTCATTCAACCGGAACTGAAGGTACTCGGCAACATCAGGTCCTACGCCCTGAATGGTTCCGTCATCGCTGACCATAGCCAAAGGCGGAAGATCAAAAAAAGGCCAGTAGACAGTATTCTCGGCGCGGGAATGTTCAACGGTCAAAGTGATAAAAATCAGGGACCAACCGAAAACCCGAAAAAAACAGTACGCAACAGGTGATAGCCGCGCCCTTTGCGAGGGCGCGAAAAAAAAGCAGTAATCCAGATTCTCCATTCTAAGCTGTTCCTCCCCTTAGTACAGCCCCGACAAATCTTCAACCCAGCTATTTAATTTAGCATAATCAGGAACATATATCAAACAAATCAGTTACAAAAACCAGTCCTCCGTCAAACCTACAATACAGATACCGTTTCTGTCGGCAAACTCAACGGCCTTATCCAGATCGAAAAACAGACTCTTACCGGCTTCAACTCCCAGACAGGTTGCACCGAGTTCATGCATGCCCTGAACGGTCTTCAATCCGATGGAAGGCATGTCTACGCGATCCTCCTGGCCGGGCTTGAAAACCTTGACGATGCAGCAGCCCTTTCCTCCGAGTTCGCAACCGCGCCTGATTGCAGCGTCAGTCCCCTCGATTGCTTCGACCGCAGTAATGATCCCCTCGCGCAGAACAACACACTGCCCGATGTCGAGCCTCCCCAGCTCATGGGCAATACGCCATCCAGTTGCAAGATCCGTCTTTTCAACGTCGCTGGGACGGCGCTTTGTCAGCAGTCCTGCCGGGGTCAGCAATTGCGGCGCATAAACGTGCGGCCCTACAACCTGCATGCCCTCGGATTCAAATTCTCTTGTGATGGCCCGCAGAAGAACATCGTCCCCTTTTGTGGCAAGCTTGAAAAGAAGCTTGGCTGCACGCAGGTCCGGACGAACATCAAGGGCCTTGGGCTTGTTGATTGTTCCGGCCATGACAACCTTATTCACCCCGTTCTTCTTGAAAAAGGAGATAAGCCTGGAAAGCTGGCCGAGCATCAGCTCCACTGAATCATCCGCAAGCGCGCTTACTTCAAGATTGGAATGGCCCTTAAAAAAAACCGCCACAACACGATGACCCTGTGCTGCGGCGCCCTTTGCAACCAGGAGGGGGAACTGTCCCCCTCCTGCTATAAGACCGATTGTCTCGCTTTTAGTGCTCATATCTTATTCAGGACCGCGGTCGGCCGGACATATGCCCCTTTCGCTGGAGCGAATGAATTGAATAAGAGTTGTCACTTCAGGCACTTCTGAAAATTCCTTTTCCGCCATCTCAATAGATTCCTCTTTGGTCAGGCCGGAACGGAAAATAATGCGGTAAGCTTTCTTGATAGCCATGCAGGTCTTGGAATCAAACCCGTGACGGCGCAGGCCGATGGAGTTTGGCCCATGCAGCAAGCCCCGGACACCGGTAGCAAGCATATACGGAGGAAGATCCTTGGCAAAGCCGGACATGGCACCGAGGAACGCATAATCTCCGATACGCACAAACTGATGAATACCGGACATGCCGCCGATGGTGACATGATTGCCCACTTCAACATGGCCGGCAAGGCTGGATGCGTTGGCCATGATCACATGGTTGCCAAGTGTGCAGTCATGGGCAACATGGACATAAGCCATGAGCATGCAGTTGTTGCCGATGACAGTTTTGCCGTGCCCCTGCACTGTGCCGCGGTGTACAGTCATGTATTCGCGGAAAATGTTGTTATCGCCGATTTCAACAGTGGTTTCCTCTTCCTTGAAAGCAAGGTGCTGAGGAGGACCGCCGAGAACTGCACCGGTATGAACAACGTTACCACTACCCATGCGGGTAAAAGACTTGATCTGCACGTAAGCATCAAGACTGCAGTTATCGCCAATCACGGTATTGCGTTCCACAACGCAGAAGGGGCCGATCTTGACGTTTTCACCCAGCTGTGCGCCGGGATCGACGATGGAACTGGGATGGATTTCGGTTGCCACTACAGGGCCTCCTTATCGACGATAGCGGCGGCAACTTCACCCTGAGCAGCGACTTCACCGTCAACGGTGGCCACGCAAGTCATTTTCCAGATGTTCATTTTTCTTCTAACTTCGTTTACCTCAAGAACAAGCTTGTCTCCGGGGACAACGGGCCTACGGAACTTGAGCTTGTTGATACCGGTAAAGAGAAAGACCTTATCGTTGGTATCGATTTCCCCGGTGCTGAGCACGACCAGACCACCGGCCTGAGCAAGAGCTTCAACAATGAGGACACCGGGCATAACCGGAAGTCCGGGAAAATGGCCCTGAAAGAAAGGCTCGTTAACGGTTACGTTCTTGTAGGCACGGATACTTTCACCGGGAACGACCTCTTCGACCCTGTCCACCAGCAGGAAAGGATACCTGTGGGGAAGCATTTCCATGATCTTCCTGATATCAATAAATTCAAGAGCGTCTTTACTCACTTTCTTTTCCTCTGCTGAGTTCCGCCTCAAGAGCCTTTATGCGCTTCTCAAGAGCGGATATCTGCTTACCCATTTCGGGCAGTTTCTTATAATATACCGAAGCTCGCAGGAATCGTCCTTTTTCCTGAATCGGTGAACCAGCGCCCATGAAACCGGCGGGAATGTCATTGGTAACCCCTGCCTGAGCACCGATCACTGCACCATCTCCGATGGTGATGTTATCGACAAGACCGGCCTGGGCAGCAAGAATTACGCCTTTTCCGAGTTTGGTGCTGCCTGCAACGCCTGACTGGGAAATGACCAGACAGTCTTCTCCGGTTGTCACGTTATGGGCAATCTGGACAAGGTTGTCGATCTTGGAGCCGGCCCCGATTCTGGTGACGTCAAGGGCAGCGCGGTCAATACAGGCGTTTGCACCGATCTCAACATGGTCCTGCAGCTCGACTGTGCCGATCTGGGGGATCTTCATGTGCTTGCCTGAAACCTGCGCATAACCGAATCCGTCTCCACCGAGCACAGCACCGGGCTGGAGAATGACCCCGGTACCGATGACAGTACCGGCCATGATGGAACAGTTGGGATAGACAATGCATCCGGGTCCGAGAACGCAATCTTCGCCGATATATGCTCCGGCGAACACCTTGCAGTTCGGTCCGATTTTCGCTCCCCTGCCGATGAAGGCAAACGGGTAGACGGTAGCGGATGCATCGACTTCCGCCTCATCATGGATGAAGGCAAGCGCGTGGATTCCCTCAAGGCAACCCTGAGGACGGGAAAAGACATGCATGGCCTTTGCAAGGTCCATGTACGGATTTTCACTGATCAGGGCAGATTCAACGCGGTCGGCGTACTTCTCTTCGAGCACCACTGCAGCTGCTCTGGTAGTCTTGAGCATGGGTTCATACTTGGCATTGGCCAGAAAAGACAACTCAGTCGGTCCGGCCAGCTCAAGGGTGTTCAGCCCGGTAATATCCCTGTCGACGCCGGAATGTTTGAGGCCCAGAAGACCTGCAAGTTCGGAAAGCAGCATAAACGCCTACTTCTTGCCTGCTCTGAATTCACGGTTCAGTTCAAGCAGAACTTCGTTGGTAACATCCATTGAGTCGTCAACATACAGGAATCCGGAGGAACCCTTGTCATAAAGAGCGGCATAACCGTTCTTCTTGCCGTACTCGGTTACAACCTTCTTGATCATTTCAAAGAGGGGCTCGCTGAGCTTTCTTTCTTCAAGCTGAACCTTGCGCTGGGTAGCCTGAGCCAGGTCCTGATAGTCACGATATTTGCGCTTCAGCTCGAGTTCTTTATCCTGTTTTGCCTCAAGGGACAGAACAAGGTTCTGCTTCTGCAGTGCTGCTTTCAGTTCTTCAAGCTCCTTCTGCTTACCTTTGAGCTGCTCGGTAACAGCATCGACTTTTTTCTTGAGCTTGCCCTGAATGTCCTGTCCTGCTTCGGAATCCTGCATCAGTTTAGCCATAGAAATAACGCCTATTTTCTGGGGACCGGCGGCAAAAGCCTGGGCCTGAAAAGCAAGAACCAGAACCAATACTGCAAAAAGAATTCTACGCATTTAAATAACTCCTTTCTTTCCTTGCGGATATATTCAGTCGAAAAGGCATGCCGGTAAGTACCGACATGCCCTGTTTAACATCGTTTCCAGTCAAATTCTACTAGAAGAACTGTCCCATTGAGAATTCGATCTTATGTCGGCTGCTGTCCTTCAGCTTGTCGAGACCGTAACCGTATTCAACCCTGATCGGTCCCATGGGCGAGAACCAGCGTATACCGGCACCGATACTCTTGTACAGACCGAGCATCAGGTCCTGTCCGTCTTCCTGCTTGGTGTCGTAGAAGAAGTTCTCTCCGTCGTTCCAGGCGTTACCCATATCGTAGAAGGCCACACCGACGAGGCCGAATTCTTCGTTGATGGGGAACAGCAGTTCGAAGTTCATGTAAAGCATCTTGTTACCACCGATACGGTCATCGGAGGAAGTGTCACGCGGTGAGATCATCCTGCTGGAGTAACCGCGGACGTTGTTGATGCCGCCGAGGTAAAATCTTTCAAAGGAAGGGATATCCCCGCCGCCGAAGTTATCGTGAATGAAGCCGAGACTACCTTTCCAGTGGAAGACCAGATCCCAGAATACGGGGGTAAAGTAGTTGGAATCATAGGTATACTTTACAAAGGAGTCGTCACCGAGCAGTATGCCGCCGCCCATTTCCACGGTGAATTCGTTCAAGGTACCGGTGGACGGGTTGAAAGCCTTGTTGGTGGTATCTCGCTTCAGTGTTCCTGAAACAACACTCGACCAGTTGGGCCCTTCCATCTTCTTGATGTCGTTGGCAGCATTAGCGGCAACGTCGGTAACGTTATAGTGCTCCAGACGGTAGCTGGTCAGGAAGTTGGTGTACTCACCCAGCGGATACCCGGCAGAAACAACACCACCGATGGTTTCCTTGTCGTAATCGTCGTAGTCTTCGTTACGCCAGTAGGTACCGAAACCTCCGCCCCAGCGGGAGTCGTTGAGACGCGGGTTGTAGAAATCAAGTCCGTAACTGATGTTCTTGGAGCTCCATCCGCCGTTGAGGCTGAAGTTCCAGCCGCGACCGAACAGGTTGCGCTCGGTGATCTTTGCGGAAACGAACACACCGTCGGAGGTGGAGTACCCGATACCGCCGCTGACCATACCGGTGTTTTTATCTTTTACCTTGACCTTGAGGTCCATTTCACTGGGGTCCCCGGTAGGTACGGGTTCAATGTCAACCTCGCTGAAGTAATCCAGCTTGTTTAGGCGTACGATGGACCGCTGAAGTTTGGAGCCGCTGAACTGGTCGCCGTCTGCAAGACGCATTTCACGCAGAATTACGTTGTTGCGGGTCTTGGAGTTTCCTTCGATGACAACCCTGCGGATATGGACTTTCTGACGTTTGCTCATCACAAAGGTGATGGCCACAGTCTTGTTCTCCATATCCTGATCCATCTGGATATTGGCTTCGGCATAGGCATAGCCGTAGTTGGAATAGAAGTCGGACAGGGCCTTCATATCTTCACGCAGAACGGATCTGTCGAGATACTCGGCTCCGTCGGCCATATCGTCAGCTGCAATCAGCTCACGCAGTCTGGCCTGCTTGACGATGAGATCTCCCCGGAATGCCACTGAGCCGACCTTGTAGCGGTCGCCTTCGGAGACCTTGAAGGTAACGTAGATACCGTCATCCTTGATCTCTACCTCCGGCTCACCAACCTTGGCTTCAATGAAGCCGCGGTTTCCGTAATAGGCCAGAATTGCAGCGGCATCGCGCTCAAGAAGTTCTTCCTTGAGTACGCCGGTCTTGGTGAACCAGGAGAGCCAGCCGCGCTCGGTAAGGGCAAGCTGGGCCTTGATCTCGTCGGGATCAAGCTGCTTTGCGCCTTCAATGTTGATGCCTTCGATATAAAGCTTGTTGCCTTCCTCAATATTCAGGTTCAAGCGGGCCTGCGGGCCTTCGCCCTCAACTTTGTAGTCGATCTTGGCCTTGTAGTACCCTTCCTTGCGGTACATTTCGCGCAGGGTATTCAGGTCGTCAGAAAGGACTTTGGGGTTGAGGACAGCACCTTTCTTGGTGTTGACCGCAGCCAGAATATCCTCGGAATCAATAGCGTCCGCGCCGAGGACAGTGATAGCCTGAATACGCGGTTTCTCTTTCACATCGAAAATTATCTTCTTGCCGCCGGGCACATCGGTCACGTTGACCTTTACGTCGTCGAAATAGCCGAGTGCGTAGATGTTCTTGAGGTCGGCGTTGATTTTGGAGGGGGTATAGATGTCTCCGGTCTTGATGCCGGTACGCATGAGGATGACGTCTTTATCAAGCACTCGCGTGCCGCGGACTTCCACCGCTGCAATCTTGTCCTGACTCAGAAGTTCCAGTTTGACTTTGGAAACCAGTTCGTCAACAGCAGGCAGAAGGTTGATCAGCCCTTTATTGGAGACGAAAAGCGGAACGGCCTGTTTCAGGCCGAAAGCTTCAACAAGGCGGACATCCAGACTCAGGTCCTCGCCGATCTGGCTGAAACTGCCGTAGAGCGAATATCCAGCTCCGGCCAGCAGAGCCATATCCTTGGCGGCCTGCAGGTTCAGGTACTCAAAGCCCTGCTCGTCCACAAGCTGCATTACCCGGTCCTGACCCACAACGCGGAATCCAGCTTCGCGCAGCCTGTCGGAGATAAGGGTGGGCAGGCTTTCCTTTAGATACTGGGCGTCTGCATCAGCGTTCACCTCAAAGGGAAGAACCGCAATGACAATGCCCGAGGCTTCCTGGGCCTGGGCCCTTGCGGTCCCGGAATTGAAGATGAAGGCAAGAGTCGCCGCAATCAGTAAAAGCAGAAATCTAGTTCTGGGCATACAGTTCTCCGGAACGCAGCTCAAGCCGGCGGTTCATCATGCCGGCCAACTCAATATTGTGGGTCACAATAACAAGCGTCATTCCAAGCTCTTCATTAAGGGAAGCCAGCATTTCGCCGACCATCATCCCTGTTTTCTCGTCCAGGTTTCCGGTTGGTTCGTCAGCAAGCAGTACTTTAGGCTTGAGCAGTACGGCACGCGCAATGGCTGCCCTCTGCCTTTCACCGCCGGACAGGGTCGTCACCCTGTGCTCCAGCCTGTTTGCAAGCCCAACCAGTTCCAGGGCTTCTCGGGCCATGTCAGAGGCTTCCCTCTGACCGATCCCTGCCATCATGGCAGGAAGAGCGACATTCTCCAGAGTGGTAAACTCCGGGAGAAGATGATGAAACTGAAAAACGAAACCGATTTCCCTGTTCCTTACTTCGGCCCGTTTCTCCGGTGTCATTCCGTTGATATTCATTCCGGCAAAATTGACTGTCCCGCTTGAGACGGTATCAAGAGTGCCTAAAATATGCAGCAGCGTGGTCTTGCCCGAACCGGATGATCCCATGATGGCCAGCGCCTCGCCGGAATCAATCTCAAGATCGACATGATCCAGAACACGCACAGTTTCGGTAGGTCCCTCGTACTCCTTGACGACGTCCCTGAGCTCATAAAGAACTTTACTCATATCTCAATGCCTGTGCAGGTTCCAGACGAGCCGCCTGCTTTGCCGGATACAGGGTAGCCAGAAAGCAGAGCGAAAACGCCGCAACACCAATTATTACAAGATCAAGCCAGTCCATCCGTATGGGAAGGTAATCCACCGGATAAACGTTGCTGGGCAGCTTGATGAACTGATATTTCTTAAGCAGGAGCGCAACCGGTACCCCGATGAGGTAGCCGATCGAGGTCCCGATCAGTCCGATCAGGGTGCCCTGAAGCATGAAAATTCTTCTTATGCTGCCTGAGGTGGCTCCCATGGACATCAGCACTGCAATATCCCTGGTCTTCTGCATTACCAGCATTACCAGGGTGGTGATGATGCTGAAAGAACCGACCATGACGATCATCGCAAGGATGATGAACATGGCTGTTTTCTCCAGCTTCAGGGCAGCGAACAGGTTGGCGTTCATTTCCTGCCAGTTCCTGATCTGCACCGGATAGCCGGCGAGCTTCTGCTCAAGCACTTTATCTATCTTATCAACTGCATATACGTCTGCGAGACGAATTTCAAGACCGGAAACGAAATCCCTCTTGAAACCAAGCAGTTTCTGAGCCGCACTGTTGCTGATGTAAGCAAGTGAGGAGTCATACTCGAACATGCCGGTGCGGAAGATTCCTCCGACCTTAAACACCCGAACTTTCGGGGTAAATCCGGCTGCAGTGCGTGTTCCTGATGGGGAAAGCAGGTTGACCGTATCCCCTATGACCAGTCCCAGACGCTGTGCGAGCTGTGTTCCTATAACTATTTCAGGCAGTTTACTATCTTTTCCGAGACAGTCAACACTCCCGGAGACCATATCACCCGGCAGACTGAGCACTCCCTTGGCAGTATGGGAATCAACCCCGCGCAGAACCACGCCCTTGACCCCGCCACTGGTGGAAAGCAT
This sequence comes from Maridesulfovibrio sp. FT414, assembly GCF_050916235.1. Taxonomy (GTDB): domain Bacteria; phylum Desulfobacterota; class Desulfovibrionia; order Desulfovibrionales; family Desulfovibrionaceae; genus Maridesulfovibrio. Next base: position 3,457,365 of record NZ_CP104854.1, on the reverse strand, counting down.
CACCTCAGAATAGATAAAGGGCGTTACTCCTGTAACGCCCGGTATCTGCTCGATTATCTGGGTCATGTGGTGATAATTGTCCAGGGTTCCGTCGTAAGCGCTGACAATGACATGTGCGTTAACGCCCAGAATCTTGTCCCTGAGATCGGTTGAAAAACCGTTCATCACGCCGATGACCACAATCAGGGCCGCAACCCCGATTGCCACGCCGCAGACTGCGAAAAGAGAAATCACCGAGATAAAGGAATTCTTTCTCAGGGTGAACAGGTAGCGCAGTGCGACGAAGAGTTCAAACTTCATTAACTACTGCTTCCGGCTGCTTCGGTTCTGAGGAGCGGGAACAGGATGACCTCCCTGATGGAGGGACTGTCGGTCAGGAGCATGACCAGACGGTCAATGCCTATACCCTGTCCAGCCGCCGGGGGCATGCCGTATTCAAGGGCGCGGACATAGTCCTCGTCCATGAAGTGGGCTTCATCGTCACCGGCCTCTTTTTCCGCGACCTGTTCCATGAAACGCACACGCTGGTCAACGGGATCGTTGAGCTCGGAGAATGCGTTGGCCAGTTCACGGCCGTAAATGAACAGCTCGAAACGGTCAGTAATATCGGGATTCTCTTCATTTCTTCTGGAAAGAGGAGAAATATCAGTCGGGTAATGATAGATGAAGTGCGGCTGGATCAGCTTGGGCTCAACCAGCAGGTCGAACAGCTTGGACTGCAGCTTGCCGAGCTTTTCGCCTTCTACTGCCTTTTCACCGAGCTTTTTAACCAGTTCCTTACACTTATCGTAATCATTATAAATTTCAGGAGAAACCTCACCGATTGTCTCAAGGGACTCATGGAAGGCCACGCGGTGCCATGCACCGGGGGTCAAATCAATGCGTTCGCCCTGATATTCGATGACAGTATCGCCGTTGACTTCCCTGCAGACGGAGGAAACCATTTCTTCGGTAAGATCCATGAGATCATGAAAGTTGGCATAAGCCCAGTAGAACTCAAGCATGGTGAATTCAGGGTTGTGCCTGATGGATATACCTTCGTTACGGAAGTTACGGTTGATTTCGTAGACCTTCTCAAATCCGCCGACCAGCAGACGCTTCAGGTAGAGCTCCGGCGCAATGCGCAGATAGAGCTGCATATCCAGCGCGTTGTGGTGGGTGATGAAAGGTTTGGCCGCCGCGCCGCCGGGAATGGGCTGCATCATGGGAGTTTCCACTTCCATGAACCCTTTGCTGTCGAGATAATTGCGGATAGCGCGGACAATGCGGGTACGCTTCTGGAAGATCTCACGGGCGCGCGGAGTAACGATAAGGTCAACATAACGCTGGCGGTATCTGGTCTCCACGTCTTTAAGTCCGTGATATTTCTCGGGAAGCGGACGCATGGATTTAGTAATCAGGTCAACCTTGTCCGCTTTGAGAGTCAACTCGTCAGTCTTGGTTCTGAAGAGTTCGCCCTCAACTCCGACAATGTCACCGATGTCGAATTTCTTAAAAATGCTGTAGAGGTCTGCACCGATTTCGTCACGGGCAACATAGACCTGAATCCTGCCGGTAGGGTCCTGAAGATGAAAGAATGCGACCTTACCGAAGGAGCGGTGGGTGATAACCCTGCCCGCGAGTTTGAATTTTTTGCCAAGAGCTTCGAGCTCTTCGCCTCCGAGAGAGTCGTAATTGTCCCATACTTCTGAGACATCTGTATCTTTACTGAAGTTGTTGGGATAGAGCTGCACGCCTTCATCAAGAAGTCCGCAGGCTTTCTCCACGCGATTCTTCAGAACCTGATTGAGTTCGTTCTGAGCTTGCAGAGCCTCAAGCATGGGCATAAAGGTTGCCACGTGCTCTGATTTGGTTGCGAGCTTGATTTGCTTATTCTTGCCGCTCAAGTTATTAATTCTCCATAACCGAATAAAGTCTAGATAATTACAAGATCCGTTGATTGCCTAAGCTAATTACCCTGTGTCGTCAAGAAAGTACATATCTTAAAGGCCGGATCAGTAATTTTAATTTTTTTCAAAAAAAGATTTGACTTCTGCACTTCAAATCCGTACAAACCTTTTCGTTGCAGCGCAATAGTGCGGCACACATTATTCCTCGGTGGCTCAATCGGCAGAGCGGGTGACTGTTAATCACTAGGTTGGGGGTTCAAGTCCCTCCCGGGGAGCCAGATAGTTCAAAGGCTGCTTTCATCAGAAAGCAGCCTTCTCCTTTTGTGGTGCGCCGATTTTCGGGAAGTCTGATTTTCCCTTCAACGGCCAAGTGAGCGGATCCAGTCTAATTTCAGAAAACCGTAAAGACAGTCTGCTCCACCAACCGGCAACGATTTCAGAGCCCAAAGTCACCGAGTCTTCCTACCCCATCATTAATATATAGGCAAAAGAGCCCTTATCTTCTCATCCGATTTCCGCCTGTCTTCAAAAAAACACAACTATTAAAAAAAGTTGCATTAATTTCCAGATAACGTTTGACAACCGGACAACAAATCCGTAGAAACCATCTTCGTTGCAGCGCAATAGCGCAGCACACAATATTCCTCGGTGGCTCAATCGGCAGAGCGGGTGACTGTTAATCACTAGGTTGGGGGTTCAAGTCCCTCCCGGGGAGCCAGGTAAATCAAAGGTTGCTTTCAAATGAAAGCAGCCTTTTTCTTTGTGTAAACAGCAACATAAATATTTCGCCCCCTTCTACTTAACCCGCGAAACCATTCCCGTAAGATTCCTTAACGGCTCCGGGACTACGTCTTCAGGAACTCTGCCCTTACCGTAGTAACGCTCAAGGATGGAATAATACGTCCCGTTGCGGACTATTTCATTCAACCCTTCAACAAACCCTTTCTTCAACACCCGCTTCTCTTTCCTGAAAATCATTGAGAGGGGCATCTTCAACAACGACTTAGGGACAAAAGCGAATTCAGCTACCCGTTGCGGAAACAATTCCGTGATCAGATATTCTCCTGTCACCCTGAACGCCACGGCAAAATCAAACCTGTCGGCATCAAGTTTAAGGAAATTCAACGTAATGTTTCTGGTAAGGTCGGTCGTTAATCCGGCTTCATCAAGGGTGCGCTGACTGCTGCTGCCCCTGACATTGCCAAACCGGAACTCTTTCAGATCATCCAGATTGCTGAAATTCATGCCATCAGGAAAATGTTTTACCTTATAAAAAGCCACAAAACTCAGATTGACCAGATCAATGCAATCAACATCAGCCTCATCCCCGCTTTCCCGGAACCACTGCATTGCCCCTATGCAGGCCTCACTGACATGATTATTAATGGACCAGACATTACGCGACATGGGCAGCAGTTCGTATTCAGCCTCCAGCCCGACAGCATTGAACGATTCAGTCACAATGTCCCGCAACATCCCCTCGCCGAATCCGGGAACATTATTATCAAATGTCAGCGGAGGATACATTACCGAAACAATTTTGACCGGGGCTGAAGCATATGCATTCGAATGCAGCAGGATTACCAGAATGAAGGTCAGACAGATCCGTGGAATCAACATTACCAGCTCCATGAAAACCTCCGAACGTAAACAAGAGCACAGAACTGCCAATTTAATAGCATCAGTCCATCTATGAGTATAGCTTTTTCAAACCCGCCTTATAAGCTGAGACGGAAATATGCCTTGCAACTGAAAACAGCAATTAAACTTCAGATAATGTTTGACAAGTTCACCGCAAATCCGTAAAAAAATCTTCGTTGCAGCGGGAAACCGAACAACACACCACATTCCTCGGTGGCTCAATCGGCAGAGCGGGTGACTGTTAATCACTAGGTTGGGGGTTCAAGTCCCTCCCGGGGAGCCAGATAGATCAAAGGCTGTTTTCAAATGAAAGCAGCCTTTTTCTTTGGGCTATGGAATTCTCTTTCATTTGGATGTATGGTTATTCCATGGAAAATCCAATCTACCCAATCAGCCTGCTGAAAACGGCCCCGCCCCCACCTTCAGGGGATCTTGATGCCAAAGACGAATCCGCTCTGGACGACGCTCCCGGCAAGAAGAAAATAGTCTGCCGGGAATGCGGGTTCAAAATATGCGATGCGTCCTTTGCCATCCGGGTGAACGGCAGCCATGAACATTCTTTCTTCAATCCGCACGGTTACGTTTTCGAGCTGCGTTGTTTCTCCTCAGCGCCTGGCTGCATGACAGCCAGCCCGCCATCATCTGAATTCAGCTGGTTTGCCGGGCACACATGGCAGATTGGGGCCTGCGCCCTGTGCAGTGCCCATCTGGGCTGGAAATTCCAGTCAGGAGCCTCAACTTTCTACGGGCTTATCAAGAACAGCATTCAGGAAACCGATTCATAAAAAAACTCCCGGATCCGTCAGGGTCCGGGAGTTTCTGTTTTCATATTCGAAAAAGAATTACTTGTAGTAAAGCTTAACTTCGTTTGTCTGCGGTGCGGTCTGGCCGGGGGTAGGCTGGCCGGAAACCAGGATATAGCCCCTGCCTCTGGGAAATCCCTTGTTGCCTTCAAGGAAGGCTACCAGACGATCCCTGTGGCTGGGCAGCGAAGAATCGGTCATGACCGGAATCACTCCCCAGAAGAAGTTCAGGTACGCAGGCACACTCTGGTCCGGAGTCAGGCAGTACACAGGCTGCGCAGGTCTGCGGCTGCACACCAGTCTTGCGGAAGCGCCGCTGGTGGAGTGACAGAGAATAGCCGGGCTGTCGATGTTTTCGGCCAGCAGACATGCGGAGTAGCTCAGGTACTTGACCGGGTTTACACCTTCATTTGCCGGTTTGTAGGGCCCTTTGATACGCTCAAGATAGTAGGGCTCGGTTCCCTCGGCGATTTCGCGGATGTAACCGACGGCCTCGGCAGGATAGTTACCGATGGCGGTTTCTTCGGAAAGCATGCAGCAGTCGGCGCCATCCATGATTGCGTTGGCCACGTCGTTGGCTTCCGCACGGGTCGGGATGGGGTTCTTGACCATGGAAAGCATCATCTGGGTGGCAACGATAACCGGCTTCTGGGCATGGCGTGCGGCCCTGATGAGCTTTTTCTGGATTACGGGCACAGTGGAGAGCTTGCACTCAAGGCCGAGGTCACCGCGGGCAACCATGATGCCGTCCGCCACAGCGAGGATGGATTCGATATTGTCCACAGCATTCTGGCGTTCAATCTTGGCTATGATGGGCAGCCATACTCCACGCTTCTGCATGGCGGCACGCACATCTTCAACGTCCTGCGCAGTCTGTACGAAAGACATGGCAATCGCGTCTACGCCGATGTCGATGCAGCCGTCCAGATCAACCTTGTCCTTTTCGGTGAAAGCAGGCAGAGCGATATGCTTGCCGGGGAAAGTGATGCCTTTGCGGGAGGAAAGAATACCGGCATTCTGGGACTGCATCTTGTAAAGACGGTCCTTGGACATGGTTTCGGTAACAATGAAGGTGAGCATGCCGTCGCTGAGCGAAACTTCCATGCCGTCTTCAAGACCAAGCAGCAGTTCCGGCTGGTCCAGAGGGATAAAGGGAAGTCCGGTTGCCTTATCAGCTTCCTCGGGAAGTCCGAGGCAGACATCGGAATATGCATCGATCTCATGAGGTGCACCGGCAACTTCACCGACCCTGATTTTGGGACCGCAAAGGTCACCCATAACGGTCAGGGGAATTGAAAGCTCTTCTTCCACCTGACGGATCAGGGCGATAACCGGACGGAAGCTGGCTGCGTCCGAATGTGAAAAATTAAGGCGGAGGATTCTTACTCCGTTTTTAACCATTCTAGTAATGGTTTCGGCATTGGCGGAAGCCGGTCCAAGAGTGGCAACTACTTTGGTTCTCATTGTTTTTTTCCTCAAGGTTGTTTAATTGAGCAGATTTCCCTCTTCCCTGATATTCCCAATAACCATACAGCTGACCTGACTGTAAAATGTTCGTTTCCGAAAATCACTCTAACCTAATTTTCGGAAATGTCCATATCCTTTAAATTGGGGTTTTCTATTTCTTGCCAACAGGCCGCATTTTGTTTTACAGAATTTTTTTGCCTGTTTATAGATAGTAACCCAAATAAATAATTTAAACACACGGAGACTATTAATGTTCAACAAAACAATCAGGTTCACACTTCTTATTGTGCTGGCCGCATTTATTGCAGGTTGTCAGCAGCAGGCATCTTCCGGAGCAAAAATCGGCTTCGTAGATACTAACAGGGTTTTCAAAGAGTGCAAGGCCGGAGCAGAGGGTATGGAATATCTGCAGACCGCCGGTAAGGAATTCCAGGACAAGTTCTCTGAAATGCAGAAAACCATGGCCGGAAACCAGACTGAAGAGAATACCCGCAAATTCCAGGAAGCACTGGGCGAATACCAGACCAAGATGGGTGCCGAGCAGAACAGAATCATCGAAGCCCTGCAGAACGGTTTCACCAAGGCTGTTGACGAGTACCGCACTGCAAACGGCTATTCCGCCATTCTTTCAGTGGAAACCGCTGTCAGCTACGACAAAGCCGCTGATATCAGCGACAAGATCGTTGAAGCCATGAACAAAATGGACATCAAGATCAAGCCCGAATAATCACCCGGACAAGATTCTGTATCTTCAATCCCCCTTGCCTGCGGCGAGGGGGATTTTTTAATATCGTCCGGATTTTAACAGCCGTTTCCAACCTTTCCCTTGATTTTTACCCCGGCACAGGGAATTATCAGGATAAATATTCCCTTAAATTTCAACACACAGAAACGGACTGACATGCACTTCGATATTTTTGCGTCCCTTTTCGGGGGGCTTGGACTGTTCCTAATCGGCATGCGGCTGATGACAACCGGGCTTAAGCAGGCTGCTGGAAACTCATTGAAAAGAATTCTCGGCGAATGGACCAAGACTCCTGCGCGCGGGCTTTTCTCCGGCTTTATGATCACCGCCCTGGTCCAGTCGTCAAGTGCGGTCACTGTTGCGGTGATCGGATTCGTAAACGCGGGTCTCATCACCCTCGCCCAGTCCATAGGCATAATCTACGGAAGCAACATAGGAACCACAGTCACCGGCTGGATTGTGGCCGCAGTAGGCTTCAGCGTGAACATGAAAAACTTTGCGCTGCCCATGGTCGCACTGGGATCACTGCTCCGGCTGACCGGCGGTAATTCCCGGCGTGCCTTCCTCGGAGACTCCTTTGCCGGTTTCGGCCTTTTCCTCATGGGCATATCCACCCTGCAGACGGCCTTCAAGGGCATCGAATCCACCCTCGACCTGTCTGCCTTTGCAAGCATGGGGACCATATCCATCCCTGTTTTCATCGGGATCGGGCTAATACTGACCCTGCTAATGCAGAGTTCCAGTGCAGCCATGGCGCTGGTGCTGACCGCCACAGTAAGCGGCCTTCTGGATGTAACCCAGGGCGCGGCAGCGGTAATCGGGACCAACATCGGCACAACCTCCACTGCGGCACTGGCGGTGATCGGAGCCACGGTAAACGCCAAGAAAGTCGCCACCGGACACATCATATTCAACATAATCACAGCACTGGCCGCCCTGCTGCTGCTTCCGATCATCATCAAGGGAATCCAGTTCTCCCTGCAGGCGGCCGGGGCTCCCGTGGAACCGGCCGTTGTTCTGGCCATGTTCCACACTATTTTCAACATACTTGGGGTCATCATTCTATGGCCCTTCACCGACAGGCTGGTTTCATTCATCGATTCCCGGTTCTCCACCACCATCAGCGACAAGGGCCGCCCACGCTATCTGGACAGCAACGTAGTGGGAACACCCGCGCTGGCCATTGAGGCTCTTACCCTTGAAATGCGGCGTATCGGGGAACTGACCCGTACAATCGTACGCAACGGCCTGCACTCGAGTTTCAACTACGGAGCCTTTGCAGAAGACAAGGAAGCTCAGGACAGCCTCATCGAAGCATCACGCGCATTCTGCATTAAACTTCAGGCAGTCCCCCTATCCACGTCACAGGCGGCCCAGATCGCTACGGCTTTGCGCGTGCTTCAATATTTTCGCACTGCCGGAGCCCTTTCCGAGTCGCTGGACAGGAAAAATCTAAGACCGAACAGGTCAGCCCTTGGAGACGATGCGGATATGATCACCGTTTTCATAAATTCCTGTATCGGAGTCCTGAATATTGCCGAAAATCCATGCTCTGAGGAGTTCTGTCAAATCGACAACATGATCAATGACATGTTATCAGCTTATCACGACCTGAAGGCGAGGCTGCTTACGGCAGGAGGTTCCGGGGAACTCCCGGTACCGGAAATGGTGGAACAGCTGGAGCTTTATTCCAAAATGAGACGCATCACCAGACAGGCCGCCAAAGGTGCAGTATACCTTGCGGCAGTGAACCCGGCTTCGGGGATATGCTGCCCGACCAACTCAATAAAATTTGCCTGGAACCGCCACTGGTAGAACCACGGAGCTGTAAATGAAAAAGTTTAAAATCCCCGTACTGATTTTTGCAGCGGTATTTGTCATATCCGCTGCTGCCCTGCTCTATTTCATAAAAAAAGACATCGGCGGACAGCCGGATACGGAAGTTGCCCCCCCTGCATGGGTGCATGAAAACGGTTCCAGCGGCAAACAACCCATATCCGGAAAAATCGTAAAATCCGGCGATCAGCTGACAAAACCCGCCCAGACCGCTCAGGGCAACAACAGCCTGCCTGCAACGACTGAGACCCCGCAGGCTGCAGGCCAGCCCGCTGCCGAGGAGAAAACCAGTGAGCCCGGTACCAACCAGACAACTCCGGGAGAAGAGTCCAAAGGCCCGATCGTCAAAACACTGGAAGAAATCAGGGCAACCATCGTTACCGAAGTCTTCATGGACAGCCTCGCAGCCTATATTGCCGACAGCTACCAGCCAGCAGGATCACTGCCGCACAATCCGGCAAAAGGATTCAGCACTGCCAGCTTCAAAGGCATAAACACCCATTTCGGACTCAACCTGCGCGGGTTGATGCCTGAAGCGCAATCGCTCGACACAGCACGCCAGAACATCTGGGCCGAAGTGCTCTCACCGGGAACCCTTGCACGCCTGTATGAAACAGACAGCAAAACCCTGCTCGACCTGGTAGAAGAAAAGGGGATAATCGCCGAACGCAAGTTCGTTGAGGGAGCAACATTCGAACTGCGCGAGCTGACCACGGCACAGCGGGCCGAAATGTTCCGCGCAAGCGCACTGCCGTTGCGCCACGCAGCAGCAGTACTGACCGCTATTGCCGAGAACCGGGATCTGCTGCAGGCCCTTGACGGATACTTCAAGGCTGAAAAACGGGTTGACATCGCCAATGGAGTTTTTCAGGCCGACCTGAGCCAGTCCCAGAATTCCAACTCGGTCAATGCCCGAAATAAAGCCGCTCATTCCGGTCAGGTGCTCAAAGACGCAATTACCGTGCGCGAAAAAATCAAAGTCGGCGTGACTGAAAAGATCAAAGCGTTCTGTTCCGGGCCGTGCGACAGTCCCAACGATTTATTCTACATCGCAAAGTGGGTTTTCAGGCGCACAAAAGATAATGAAAAAAGAATCGAATCAATACTCGCAGGATGCAAACTGCTTAATGACCTGGCCGTGCAAATGGAAAAACGCGCGGATCTTGTTGAACAGGCCATGTAATTGGTGAGGCCTCCGGAGGCCTTGCGAGGCTGGTAACGAGATGAAAAACAGGCAGAAACCCGCAACTATTTTTTACAGTTTCAGCTCAAAAACACAGAGCTAAAATCCATAAAACAAACATAAATTCAGACCATAACTGATCTTAAATCATAAAATAAAATCAAAATAACTCGACTGTTAAACATCCTCAAAAACAAAATCCCCTGCGACCAGTAAAGATCGTTGGGGATTTTGTTTTAAAAAGCAGGTTTACCGAGCTATAGGCGAAGCCACGCTAAAAAAGTTTCTCTGGCCCCCGGAGGGACACCGGAGGCATCAGATATGCGACACGACTTTGCCGAGAAAGTCTTTAAGACGCGGATTCTTGGGATTGGCGAACACTTCAGCGGGAACGCCCTCTTCCTGTATAATCCCCTGATCGATGAAGATAAGCCTGTCTGCGACTTCCTTTGCAAAGCCCATTTCGTGGGTTACGACAACCATGGTCATGCCTTCACGGGCAAGCTGCTGCATTACTTCGAGCACTTCACCAACGAGCTCGGGGTCGAGCGCGGAAGTAGGTTCGTCGAAAAGGATAACCTTGGGTTGGAGCGCCAGAGAACGGGCGATTGCGACACGCTGCTTCTGCCCGCCGGAAAGCTGATCCGGGTAGTTGTGGGCCTTATCTTTAAGGCCGACTTTCTCCAGCAGCTTGAGTCCGAGCGCATCGGCATCGGAACGGGACATGTTACGGACCTTTACTGGGCCGAGAGTCACGTTCTCAATGATGGACATGTGCGGGAACAGGTTGAACTGCTGGAAGACCATTCCGGCTTCGGCGCGGACTCCGTTGATGTTGGTCTTCGGGTCCATGATGTCGTGCCCATCCACGGTGATGGTTCCGGAAGTGGGAACTTCGAGCTTGTTGATACAGCGCAGCACTGTGGATTTACCGGACCCGGAAGGCCCGATGATACAGACCACCTCGCCGGACTTGACGTGCAGGTCGATGCCCTTGATTACTTCAAGCTGCCCGAAACTTTTATGCAGGTTCTTGATATGGATCACGTTATTACCTCCGGGCGGTGTTGAGCTTGTTTTCTACCATGCGCATGGCGTAGGAAATTGAGAGAGTCATGGCCAGATATACAAAAGCGACGGCCAGGTAGACTTCGAATGCGCGGAAGTTGACGGAGGTAATCTCCTGCCCGGTCCTCATCAGCTCACCTACGCCGATAACCATAAGCAGCGATGTATCCTTGAGGCTGATGATGAACTGGTTTCCAAGGGGCGGAATCATGCGTTTGAAAGCCTGGGGCCAGACTATGTAGCGCATGGTCTGGGCACGGGTCAGGCCGATTGAACGCCCGGCTTCTACCTGTCCGGGGTTGATGGACTGGACTGCTCCACGCACGATTTCAGCAATATAGGCACCTGAGTTGACAGCGATGATAATGATACCGGCAGTGATGGGGGGAATTCGCATACCAATGGCCATGGGAACACCGTAGTAGAGGAACATGGCCTGAACGAGCATGGGCGTGCCCCTGATGGCTTCAACATAAACCCCGGCAATCTTGCGAACAAAAAATGAGCGGGCAAGCTTCATGAGCCCGGCCGAACTACCGAGCACAAACCCGAACAACAAACCGCCGATGGTGATTTCAACGGTAAGCTTCAGCCCACGCACCAGCATGGGGAAAGTTTCCCAGAACACCGTATAGTCAAATTCAAATGCCATCACGACCCCTGTCTTAGAAAAATAGTCAGGGCGACACATGGTGCCGCCCTGTTGTTAACTTCGATTAACTCTTGATATTAAGCTTATTTAGGCTCGCTACCAAACCACTTGATGTAGAGTTCGCGGTACTTGCCTTCGTCACGCAGTTCTTTGAGCGCGCCGTTGACCTTTGCAACGAGATCGCTGCCCTTGGGGAAAGCGATGCCGTACTGCTGGCCGTTGTAAAGAGGACCTACGACTTTAACCTGACCCTTTCCGGCCTTGCGCATGAAGTCGCCGATAACGGGGGAATCAAAGATAACCGCATCAGCACCGCCGGTCATGAGCTCCATGAACATTGCGTCGCTGTTGGGGTACAGTTTAACTTCTTTGGGGTCTGCGGTTTTAGCGAATTCAGCGGAAGTTGTGTTCAGCTTGGTGGCAATGATCTTGCCTTTAAGGTCTTCAATACCGTTCACAGAATTATCGCTGTCCTTAACGAGGATCAGCAGACCGGAATTATAGTAACCGTCAGAGAAATCAACAACCTTTGCACGTTCAGGCTTGATGGTGATACCGGCGATACCAACGTCAAGCTGGTTGGACTGGAGACCGGGAATGATGCCGTTGAAGTCCATGGGCTGCAGGTCATACTCGAGGCCGATCTTGCCGGCGATTGCTTCCCAGAGTTCAACGTCAAAGCCGGTGTGTTTACCGGTTTTGGGATCCTTGAATTCAAAAGGAGGGAAGCTGGTGTCACAGGCAACGGTGAGTTTACCGGCAAAAGCAGATCCGACCATGGCCGCAGTGATCATTGCAGCAACAACGAGTGTCAGCAGTTTTTTCATGAGTCCTCCAGACTACATCAGTATTTTTAAATATTATTCCTCACGGCAGGAGCCATGAAGATTGACCGCTCAACTGGGAAAATAATCGATCAATTATTAACAGAACCTAAAATATTTAGCAGTTTTTTCTTCACATTTCAATATTTCAGACTTTTAGAAACGCGATTATTAATGCCGCCAACTCCGTAATACTTGTTAACAGATGGATAATACGAGTGTTTTTCTCAAACATATTTTACAAATAAACACCGCAAAACACACCATTAGAGAAACAATAACTGTCGAATTGTTACATAAGTATTTCGGCAATAGCAAAACATACCCGCAGACTTAACTGAGAGTGACAGGCTGTATTCGACGACAACGACTCAATCGAAAAAGAAATCGGGAAGAAAGTTTTTTCCCGATGACAAGGTGTATATATTAATGTATACTTAGCCTCGTTGATAGTAGCGCAGGACTTAAGGCTCCTGCCGCAAATTAACATTTTTGTAGCACTTTATAGAGATCAGAACACTGCCATTTCCAATTTTTACCACACAATTGTAATAAAAACCACTTCACCTAAACCACACACTCTGCTCTTTTACATTAATGTCATAAAATCTGCGAGCCTACACTTTTGTTTCTACATTTTTGTAAGCCAGCGCGCAAAACCCGGACTACATCAGTAGGTTAAGGCGCTGTTTTTTATGAACATACTAACTTAGGCACACCAGATGCTTATGTCGATTCAGGTTTGTTGAGCCCTTAATTCTCCGCAGCAACGGAGATCACCAAATAAAACAGATTCAAGGAGTTTTTTCACCATGAGTTCAAACCTCTCCCGCCAGGGTGCAATCGCTGCTGTTACCAACTACACTGCACCTGCAGCTTCCTTCAGCTTTGCCGACACCAAGCCTACCGAACTCTTCGGCTGCAATGTCTTCAACGACAAAGTGATGAAGGAAAGACTTCCTAAGGCCGTATATAAATCCCTTAAGAAAACCATTGAAGAAGGTGCTGCAATCGATCCCTCCATCGCCGATACCGTTGCTAACGCAATGAAAGAATGGGCAATGGAAAAGGGCGCAACCCATTACACCCACGTTTTCTATCCCCTGACCGGTCTTACTGCAGAAAAGCACGACAGCTTCATCTCCCCCGACGGTAAAGGCAACTGCATCGCAGAATTCGAAGGCAAGCTGCTCATTCAGGGCGAGCCCGATGCATCCAGCTTCCCCAACGGCGGACTTCGCGCAACCTTCGAAGCTCGTGGCTACACCGCATGGGACGTAACCAGCCCCGCATACATCCTTGAAAACCCCAACGGAAAGTTCCTGTGCATCCCCACCGCATTCATCTCCTGGAAAGGTGAGGCTCTCGACAAGAAGACCCCTCTGCTCAGAGCTGGTCAGGCTGTCAACAAATCCGCACAGCGCATCCTGAAAATTTTCGGTGACAAATCCGGCAACCGCGTTGTTTCCAACGCCGGTCCCGAGCAGGAATACTTCCTCATCGACCGCAACTTCTTCTTTGCCCGTCCCGACCTGATGATGTCCGGCAGAACCCTTTTCGGCGCAAAACCCGCTAAGGGCCAGGAATTCGACGACCACTACTTCGGTGCAGTTCCCCGCCGCGTACTCTCCTTCATGATGGATGTTGAGCACGAACTCTACAAGCTCGGCGTTCCGGTCAAGACCCGTCACAACGAAGTTGCTCCCGGCCAGTTCGAAATCGCACCTGTTTACGAACAGTCCAACATCGCAACCGACCACAACCAGATGGTCATGACCACCCTCAAGAGCGTAGCCAAGAGACACGGCATGACCTGTCTGCTGCACGAAAAACCTTTCGCAGGAATCAACGGTTCCGGTAAGCACCTCAACTACTCCCTGAGCTGCAACGGACACGGTTCCCTGTTCGATCCGGGCGACAATCCCCATGAGAACGCACAGTTCCTCATCTTCTGCGCCGCAGTAATCCGCTCCGTACACAAGTACAGCAAGCTCCTGCGTGCAGTTGTTGCAACCGCTTCCAACGACCACCGCCTCGGTGCCAACGAAGCTCCCCCGGCTATCATGTCCATTTACCTTGGCGCACAGCTTTCTGAAATCTTCAACAAGATTCAGGAAGGCGGTTCCCCCACCCCCACCTCCACCGGATTCCTCAAAGCCGGTGTAGACACCCTGCCTCCGCTGCCCAGAGATGCCGGTGACCGTAACCGCACCAGCCCCTTCGCCTTCACCGGCAACCGCTTCGAATTCCGCGCAGTTGGCTCCAACGCCTCCATCGCCGGTCCTCAGGTTGCTCTGAACTCCATGCTTGCAGAATCCCTCGATTACATCGCAGACGAACTGGAAGCCTTCATGGGCGGAGACAATTCCAAGCTCAACGACGCAGTAAACAAAGTCATTAAAGACATCATGGACAAACACGGCCTGGTAGTCTTCAACGGCGACGGTTACTCCTCCGAGTGGCACAAGGAAGCCGAAGAAGTTCGCGGCCTCCCCAACCTGCGCACTTCCGCAGATGCAATTCCCGAAATTTCCTCTCCGGAAGTTATCGAGCTGTTCACCAAGTACAGCGTATTCACCGAGGAAGAGCTCCACAGCCGTACCGAAATCTATCTTGAACAGTACAACCAGACCATCGTTACCGAAGCAGCTCTGGTTGCCAAACTGACCAAGACCCACATCCTGCCCGGTGCAATCCGTTACCAGAAGGAACTGGCTGAAACCTGTGCTGCAATGAAAGAAATCGGCATGGAATTCACCACCGGAATCCTTGAAGATGTAACCGCAAAACTGCGCGGCCTGCAGACCTCCAACATCGCCCTTGAAAAAATCATGGCTGAAAAGCCCTCCGGCGATGCTGCTGTAGAAGCAAGATACCTCTGCGACAAAGCACTGCCCGCAATGCTTGAAGTACGCAAATACGCCGACCAGCTCGAAGTAGTTGTTGCAGACGACCTCTGGAGCCTGCCCAGCTACTCAGAAATGCTCTTCATCAAATAAGAGTTCCCATACATATCCCATCCCGAAAGGCCCTGCTCATCTGAGCGGGGCCTTTCACTTTTCATTCAGCGCAGCAACCTGCTGCATGATTATCTTTCTGCAATACATAAAATTTACATGGACAAATTCAATTTGTTCAATGTATGCAGTTTAATTGATACATGTAATAAAACGATATGGAGAGTTATATGCTTAAACAGATTCTTGCTTCCCTGTGTATGATCCTTGCCCTTGCAGTTGCGGCTCAAGCGTCCGCTCCGCTCACGTCCTCTCAGGTGGAAAGGGTCATGGCCGCCCTTGAAGAACTTGAAACCTACACCGACCAGATGGATGAAGAACGCGAGCAGTCCGGAGAGCTTGAGGCTGACTCCCTCGATCCTGAAATGTTCAGCAACGAATGTACCCTTATTTACGAGTACAGCGCAGAAACAAAGAAGATTATCGAAAAGCACGGCTTCAACGAGAAGACCTGGCCCGAGACAGCCGGAAGGGTAATGAAGGCACTGGCTTACCTTGCAGTACAGGCTGACAGTGAAATTGGAGCCGCGGAAATGAAAGAAGCCCTTGCACAGATTGATTCCGATCCGAGCATGAGCCAGGAACAGAAAAAAGCAATGAAGCAGCAGATACAGGCGGCCATGAGTGCAGCAGAAGCCATGATGAAAGCCCCGGCAGCGGACTTAAAAGTTGTCCGGCCATTTTTTGAAAAATTCACTTCAGAAAAATAAATAAGAGGGAGGTTGCCCGACCTCCCCATTTTTTCTCCGACCTTCAAGTTTACGAGTCGTTATGACACACATGTAAACATCTAAATTTTAATGATAAAAAAATAAACCACACTAAAAACAGACTTAAGGTGTCAATTTGACTCAAGTTATTGAGCTGAAGTGGAATCCATAAATGCATAACCATTTGAATTTATGAACTAAAACAATATGGCATTAAACATGCTGTATACCTGTTCATCAAAATTACCAGAAACACCAGGGGGTTATTCATGACAGGTCGCCTTTACGCCAGCATCGCAATCATTGCAGCCCTACTCCTAGCAAGCCTGTACTTCATCCATGAACCTGCGGCCAGAATCATCGTATGTATTTCGGTCTTTGCCATCATTCTCATGGCTTACATGGTTCACCGGAAAATAATCTCCCCGCTAAAAGTTCTTACCAGCGAAGTTGTTCGCATTGCAGGCGGCGACTACGCCCCGGTCCCCCACCACGATTATATGTCCGAACTTGGTCTTCTGGCCGCTGAAATAGAAATTCTCAACAACATCCTGAACGAAAGGGTCGGCATGAGTGAGTCGATGCTTTCAAACATCATGACTCCCATGGTTGTAGTCAACCCGGACGGCACCATTCGCTGGCTGAACGACAGCATTGTGCGCCTGATTGAACTTGATGTGCCTAACACCCAATATATCGGGAAAGATTTTTCGACCTTCTTCTACGGCGAGAAGCGGGAAACCGTCTCGGAAAAATGCCTTGCAACCCGCGAAAAGCAATATGTGAAGACACAGGTTGACGGACGCAAGGGAACAACCAAATACATATCCATCGCTTCTTCACCTATATTCGATTCTCGCGGAAACCTGCTTGGCGGATTCACCACCATCATGGATTTCACGAACATCAAGCTCAAGGAAGACTTCATCACCGCCCAGAAGGAGAAAATCGCCAGAGGGGTCATGGACGCAAGCAAGATTTCCGAGCAGCTGGCAGGGACATCCGAAGAAATCAGTTCCGAGGTACGCAATTCAAGCACAGGTATCCATGACCAGCGCGCCAGAACCGAAGAGGTTGCGACTGCCATGGAAGAGATGAATGCATCCATCCTTGAAGTTTCGCGCAGCTCCAGCGATGCAGCACGCATGGCCCGCCAGACGCAGGATACAGCCAAGGACGGTTCCGGGCTGGTTGAGAACGTCATCGGCGTAATGCAGGAAGTAAACTCCAAGGCCGGCAACCTGAAGGGAGAAATGAGTACACTTGAAACCCACAGCAACGGCATCAACACCATAATGCAGGTCATTTCAGATATTGCGGATCAGACCAACCTTCTGGCCCTGAACGCCGCAATCGAAGCGGCCCGCGCAGGTGAGGCAGGCCGCGGCTTCTCGGTTGTTGCTGATGAAATCCGCAAGCTGGCCGAAAAAACAATGCTCGCAACCAAGGAAGTAGGCGAATACATCGGGGCCATCCAATCCAGCTCACGCAAGAGCACCAGCGCCACCGAGGATACCCTGAACAGTATCGCCAGAGCGACTGAACTCTGCAACGAGGCCGGTGATGCATTGAAGCAGATTCTTGAAATTTCGCACCAGACCGCAAGTCAGGTGGAAGGAATCGCCACCGCCGCAGAGGAACAGTCCGCTGCAAGCGAAGAAGTCACCCTTGCCATTGATTCCGTAAACAGGATCGCTCAGCAGACTTCCGAATCAATGAACATGGTTGCCAGCGCGGTATCCGATCTGGCTTTACTGGCTACCGAGCTGGATGAATTCATGAACACCATGCAGGAACAATAGAATTGATACATGGGGAGCTTCGCCGCCTTGAACAACAAATAGGCATAAATATTTTCAGCCTGCTATAACAAAGCACACGGTTTAATAACTCAAATGCAACATAGAACATAACGGCCGCAATATCTGTCATGATATTGCGGCCGTTATGCATGCTGTTCATTTGTTTTTTCCTGACCGGAGAAAACAGGGTCATACAGGATGATTATTTCTGATTCTCGCGAATTTCCTGTACATCCTCACGCTTGATGGTCATCTCTTCGCCATCAAGGTTCTCAAAGGTATACGTGTTGGAATCCTTTGAAAATTCAGGTTCACCTACACTGACCACGGTCGAACCGTCGGTTTTGGTGATTGTATGGTGCTTGCTGCCGCACCCGGCAACAACCATCAACAGAGAACAAAATACTGCGGCGACAAATAATTTTTTCATACCAGGCTCCTTTTGAAATTTGATACACGATAGCAGACTATCCGCACTATAACAATGAGCTTGGCAAAAAGTCAGAGCCGATGGCTTCACATATCAATCCGCCAACCCGGTCCGCAGTGACTGGAAATTATCAGACAGGCACAGACATCAGGCCAGCGCAACTCCTTACCTCGGAACCGGACCGGAATCTACCCTACGTCCTTGATCACCAGCCCCAGTTTCAGTGATTTCTCGGTAAAGTCGTCTTCCAGCCTGTGCATGTCCCGCTCAATGATGGCTGAAATTTCTGCAGCCGAATACTTGGATTCAAGCTTGAGAACATTTCCGGCCCCGCTGCCTCTTGCAGCCCTGCTGCTGACAGCTGCCGAACCGGACTTACGCTTATGCAGCACCTTCAGATTTCCCTGATATACGGCTGTCTTCCCAGCTGAGGCCAGCATGAAATCATGGTCCACGTCATCATACTGGGTGGGGGCGTAGCGCAGATCGAAATTCCCGCTCTCCGCAAGTACCGACCTGCGGAAAAGATGGAAACAGCCGGTCACAGAAACGCATGGGCGGCAGAAATCAAACTGCCCGTAATCAAGATCCTGATTATACGGGTCCAGATAGGCGAACTCGAAACTACGCACCTTGTCCTCAAAATCTGGAGGAGTCTCGCGCAGATGCAGGTCTGCGTGCTGAATAACTTCCTGCTGACCGTCGTTGACCACCTTGCAGCCCCAGACCCCGGCATCCGGATAGGCCTCCACCGCCGCGCTGAAATGCTCCTGCCAGTCCGCAGGAACCACCGCGTCGTCATCAAGATAGGCCACAAAGTCGAAACGCTGAATTTCTGTCAGGTTCTTAAGCCAGTTACGCGCCGCAGGCGCACCGATATTTATGGGCAGTTCCACAGGGGTAAATTTATCCCCAAGCTTGTCCTGCCATGTCCTCATGACCTGTGCAGTATTGTCCCTGCTGCCGTTATCCAGAGCAAAGATATGCACGTTATCGAGAGGAGAATCCGCCAGATGTTTCATTGTTTCATTGAAATCAGCGGCCTTGTTGTACGTGTAGAGGCATACCGCAACCCTGCCGGGCAGAAGATCACCCGCAGGTTTCAAAATTCGGTCATAGGCCTTGAACCAGGTGTTGACCTGCCACGGGCGGGCGGTCATGCGATCCCGCCAGAGCACAATGGCCTCCTCACGCCTGCCCTGCCGGTCAAGGGCCTCGGCAAGGCGCAGCAGGTTTTCTCCGGGAATGAGCGCACCTTCGGAAGTATCGGAATAAATGGATTCGGCCTGTTCGTAGTCCCCGGAACAGAAAGCTATGTCCCCGGCATATTTGTTCAGCACCGGATTCATGGCTGAAGGCCAGTCACGGGCAAGGGCAGCACTGGCAACTTCATGGCGGCTGAGGAAAAACGCCAGATCAAGCAGATGCGAAAGCCAGAAAAGATTTTCAGGATGCCGTTCCGTCTGCTGCGACAGGTAATCAAGCAGCTTGTCCTTATCATCACGGCTGAGCAGCCTTTGCAGGTAGCCGAGATTTTCGGGAATTGAGCTGTTTGAAGCGACCAGAGAGAGAGTCCGCACCAGCCTTTCGGGCAGGAATTCAAGCTGCCGGTTTATGGCCAGCAGGTTTGAGGACAGTTGCCCGTCCAGCGGGCTGGCTTCCCATGCCGCAAGGAACATATCCACGCCCACATCAATAAGCGCGCCCTTGTCCCGGCTGCCTTCCGCACTGTTGATTATCCGGTTGGCCGTCTCCAGCAGATGAGGTTTACCATGACCGGAAACAAGAAGCCTGTAGCGTGAAGGGGCATCCAGAAGTGCCCAGAATGAACCTGTCATAATTTCTCCCAATCTGGCATATTGTTCGTAAAAGTATAAAATCAAATCGGAAATCTGTTCTGACAACCAAACTCATTCATTTCATATGCTCAATGATATTTCAGCACTTGAATGAATCCAGAGCCACATCAGGCTGACTTTCAACAAAGACCAACTTGTCCATAGCATATCTCAACCACAGACGCGACATTGTCGATCTGCCTCGGGAGATACCAGCCTATCATTATAGTTCAATTACCAAATGAAATTCATTTAATTTAAACCAGATACAAAACCATTCTTAAAAAAGCACTTCATGCCGTGACGTTAACATGAACAAATTTCATAATATATTTCAAAAACAATACAGCCACAGCAATATGCCTTGAGATATATTTTAAAAAAGAGTAGCAATAATAACACAGCGAATTACTTCTTATTAATACCGCCCATGAGGCAAAGAGCTCCGCCTGACAACCAAGAGAAAGTTAGATTTTAACCACTCAATCATAAATATCGGGTAAACTTGTGACAAAAAACCTGACTCAGCTCATCGGATATTTGAAGAAGAATGGTTATACAGTACGTAAACACAGGACCTCCCCGGACAACTCCCACCAGACCATATATCCGGCTGCAACATACAGCCCATGGTCTTTAGAACGCAGGTTCATCGAAACATACGAAAAGATAAAACCTATGACCTGTGTTGATATATACCGACTCTACTCCCTATGGAACTTAACCGGTCAAGTGAAGAACCTCCCCGGAAACATATTGGAAGTAGGCGTGTGGAAAGGAGGAAGCGGCATCCTGATGGCCACGCAAGCCAAATTGACCAATCAGGATACGACCACATATCTGTGCGATACATTTTCAGGCATAGTGAAAAACTCGATTCGAGACAATTTCCACCAGAACGGAGATTTCAACGACACCAGTGCAAAGCAGGTTAAATCAGCATTAATTGCCAACGACTTAGACCGTGTAGCAGTACTTCAGGGAATATTTCCGGAACAGACCTGCGAATTGGTAAGCGCACCTTTGAAATTGGCGCATATTGATGTCGATGTATATGACTCCGCCCGTGATGCATTTGCATGGATATGGCCCAGATTGGTATGCAGCGGAGTAGTAGTCTTTGATGACTACGGTTTTGCCTCATGCAAAGGAGTGACACAATTTGTTAATGAAATTGCAGGCCGAAATGATGCCACCTTCATATACAATCTTACCGGACAAGCCATTTTGATCAAACGATAGCATTCCCCTTGGCGAGACATTTCGTCAAAGGCAATAAAAAATAACCTGCGAAAAATTCACACTAAACAAAAGTCTGCCTCATTTTCCGAATCAGTTCACTTAGCCGATGCTCATATGTATGCTCACTCAAAATTCTGCGCCGTGCGGCATCACTGACCCTCCTCCTGCCTCCGTCATCGGCCAGCCACTGCTTCAGCAGCTGCGGGATCTCGTCCATGTCATTGTATGCGATGATCTCCTTTCCGGGCTCGAAAAGATTTTCCATCTGCTCCCGGTGGTCGGTAAGAACGAATCCGCCGCAGGCCGGGACATCAAACACCCGCTGGTTGACCGCCCCCTTCATCTGACGGCTGGTGCAATTGAAGCTGACCATGGACATGGGGTAGAATCCCGGCAGGTCGGCATAGTAATCAAGTGAATCAAGATACCGCCAGCCGCCTTTATCCAGCAGCACATGCCAGCCTTCGTCCCCGACAATAAGCGGGTTGAACCCGAGAATTTTCTCCACGCATGAAAGCCGATACTGCCGCGTGGCCTCCCAGGTGATCAGAGCCTCAAAGGACAGCCTCTGCTCGTCGGTCTCGAATGTCTCCATGCGGGCAAGAAGCTCCGGATGCGAACGCGCCAGAAATTTCTCCACGGAAAGTTCATCTGCGAGTCCGAACTCAGCCGCCAATTGCGGATAACGATTCATCAGATCGCCGGAGATGGAGGATTCACGCAGGGTTTTATCAACCGCATAGAGCATGGAATTACCCACGAAGGACACTTCGGAGCGCCATTCCTCACGCCCGGACACCCCCGGCCTGAACCGCTGCGGATCGGTCGCCAGCGGCAGGTAAAAAATATTGCGGAATCCTTTTTCGCGCATGATTTCTAGGTTCCCGGCATCGTAGGTAAAAATGCAGGTCAGTTCCGGTGAAACGTCTGTGTACCGATAAAGAATAAGCTGCGGATTATCCACAAACCACGAAGCCAGCGGCAGCTTGAGTTTCAGCAGCAGGTCGGTAAGTTTCCCCTGCCGGTCCACTCCGAAATGGTTCACGGTCAACGCGAAATCCGGCTTGAATTCCAGTACCGCCCGCAGCAGATCCTCCACAAAACCATCACGGACCGTATCGCCCATGCCGATGTCGATGGAGCAATAACTGAGTCCCAGCCGCTCCATGGCGGACTTTATCTCGCCGTTGAGGAAATACGGACGGTTGAAAAAAAGTATCCGCGGCTTGGTACTCTGAAATTTCTGGTAATTCACTTCGGCCCAGAAATCAGCGGGCGGTGCATCCTTTTCTGCTTCCAGAGTTGCAGCCAGAGCCGCGTACCAATCACGGTCAAGCCGCAGGTATAGCGGCATCCTGATGATTTCAAGCGGCTTTCCGCCATTCTCTGCCCTCCACTGCCGGACCTGTTCAAGGGCATCGGCAGCCCTGCCGCAAATCCAGGTAATCTGCGGATGATCGACCAGCCGGGAAGCCCCGGACGCCCGCGCAATGGCGGGTTCACGATCAAGCACCGCAACCGGCCCCTTTTTTGCCAGTTTCTGCGCACAGACTCCGAGTCCGGCCCCGATGAGTACGGGCAGACTCCCGGATGGAACTTCAGCGGCAAGGGACTTTTCGCGTTCGGCTCCTTTGCGGCCCCAGAGATGCCAGGTACGGCCTTCAATAAGAATCCGCACATCGACGACTTCAGTCCCGTCCAGCACAGGTTCAACGGAATAAGCTGATTTCTGCATAAGGAATATGTATGTCATTCCGCCATGCTGTGACAATGTTTTTTCCGGAAATACATACCTGCCGAACAGAGGATAAACATAAATTGACCATTACGAGTTTCTTCCGCTCCACCGGGCAAAGGTCTGGCGAATCACCTTGACTTTGGCCTGCCGTTAATTAAAAATTAACACCTTTTTAAACCTCTATACAATAAACCGAAACAACGTATGAATCACATGAATCAAGCACTGTGCAGCGAAAGCCGCATGGAAATTATCGATCTGGAAACATGGGAACGCACCGAGCATTTCAACTTTTTCCAGTCTCTGCAGAAATGCAACTACGGCACCACCGTGCAGGTGGATGTAAGCACACTTTACGATTTCAGAAAAGAAGCCAACAACAACGGCGGAAAACTGCGTTTCTCGGATTTGGTATACTTTTTCGCCATGAAAGCCGTTAACGCCATACCCGAGCTGCGCACCAGAATCGTAGACGGCAACCCGGTCATATTCGACGTTGTCCATCCGGCCTTCACCTACATTCCCAAAGGGCGTTCGCTTCATGCCAATGTGGTCTGTCGCTACGCGGAAAACTACGCTGAACAGTCCAAATATTTTGAAATTGCCAGAAACAATTCCGACATAGCCCCCACGCTGTCCCCAGAAGGCGGCAACAAGCAGAACCTGATATATTTCAGCATAGTTACCGGAGTACCGTTCAGCGCGGCCTCCAACCCGTGGGGCGACTGCTCCTGTGACTCCGTGCCACGCATCCTTTTCGGGCAGATGCATGAAACGGAATCCGGCAGAAAAATGCTGCCGGTATCAATAGAGCTGCTCCACAGCCTTGCAGACGGCAGGCACCTTGCTGAATTCTACCGTGTTTTCACTGAGCTGTGCAGTAACCCGCAAAATGAAATCCAGCAGCAATAATGCCTTGAACTTCTTTTACGGATAGAGTCTTCCGGTATAAATCAATCCCGGCTTACGCATAAACCGCGCAAGCCGGGATTATCACATTGAATACAAATGTATTTTACAATTGCCCGATTTCTCATTTTAACGTAACTGGCTGTAGTGAATCCGAAAGTAGTTTTCCACCCTCATCCATAATGTGGAGGCACATGGAATGAAAAAGGCTTTTGCAGTTCTGACGGTTTTATTGCTTTCCATTTCTGCCAATCTTCATGCTGCCGATGGAATCCCCATCGTTTTCAGCCTCAAGGACGGCCTGGACCCCCAGAATGTATACATAACCTTTTTCAACTGTGTTGATAACGCGACCAGCGTAACCGGAACATACAATAATGGCGTCAGCACCGGCCAGACGATCAGCCCCAACGTTTCCATCAAGTTGAGTGACACCATCAGCACCACTCCGGTGGCAGACAACATTCCCACAGGTGTCCCGGCAATATTTCTCACCACCTTCAAATCCGGGCGCATATATATTTCATACAATGGAGGGATAACCTCTCCCCTTTGTTCCCAGCCTTCAACTGAACCGGACTCAAGCGACGCCAACCTGGCCACCCGCTACCAGCCGGTGGAAATGGATGTACGACTCGGCAACAGCACCACGAGCGTGGAAACAGCCGTAATCAACACCAACCTCACCTACATTGACTACGCCGCCATTGCCTTGTCCCTTTCGGTAATAAATGCCACTTCCGGAGACATCATCCCCGAAAGTAAAATTACCAACAACCCGCTGCTGACAAACGTGACCAGTGAAATTCTAACCGATGCACTTGCAAGCAAAGCCACTACCGCCTACTCAACGGTTTACCCCAGTGCAGCCGACAAGCTGCCTTCCACTCTGTTTGCACGGGTGCTTTCACCAACATCGCTGGCATGGTACTCCAAATACAGCGACTGGACTCATTACCTGCAGACCACACTTTACAATTCCACAACCACCAACAACCTTCCGGTAAGGATCAAAGGTCTGTTCGGCGGAGTAGGCGGACAACCTGCAAACAAACTCGGCGCAGGCATAGTTCTGCCCAATGCCACATATCAGGCCCAGAGCTACGACTACCTTGTCACTTTCGACCAGTACGGAAACGCCACCATGACCGCCCAGTCCGGTTCAGGAAACGGAACATGCCTTGGAATTGATGCCGTAAACCGGGGCGAAGGGGTCGGCCCCAAGGACATCAACATATTGTTCAGTGACCTGAACGCCGCCACCGGCATCTACGGGAACAACGTGCCCTACAAAGTCGCGGGGACGGCCAACCGGACAACCGGGGTCGTGAATGATTTCTACGGCTGGGTGGTTGGCGACCTGCTCGCAGGTCTCAGCTGGGGCCTTCCCGGCAGTACGGTAAACTTCACTTCGGATAACGGTACGGTCTCCCATATAGGCAACATGACCAGCGTCCAGTGGTACGGAGGCAGAACCGAAAGCGGATACACATACAGCGTGCCGCTCTCCCCGGTCGGGCGCGGCTATACATATGCCCGTGCGCAACCGGGCAATCCGACAAACTACCACACCTACGCCGCTGCCCTCAAGGGAATGACCGGGGCATACGGATTCGGGCTGCAGGACCGCAGCGGCCAGACCCTGATAAACTTCAACCGGGTGGACCATCCCACTGCGTACCTTGAAATCGGAATAGATACCAAAGGACAGTCCGCGGTACAGGCTGCCAAGGAGCAGAAATCCGGCGTGACAGTTACCATGAACGAGTACAAGCCTAAGACGATGACCCAATTGGAAATCCAGTCCCAGTACGGATACAACGAATTCACGGCACATACTTCGGTCTGCTCGTTCAACGCCACAGTAAGCCCTGCTGGAGAAGTAGGAGTATTCGTCCTCAACACCGATGCCATCCCGGACGGACTAGGCAACGGATATAAACTGATGAAATTTCTCTCATCAGGCACTACCGCGGAATACGGACCATACGCAGCCAACGACCAGTCCCGCTTCACCGACGGAGCCTGGTGGATAACCGACATCAACGGCAACTACATGACCGCCTCCACCATGCTGACCAAAGGGGAACATTACAACATCAACTTTGTAATAAAGGATAACGGCCCCTTTGACGAAGACCCGGATCCGGGCGAAATAACAGACCCGGTAGCACTGGGTTCCGTGGGCACAGATGCAACAGGATGCGTTCTGAACCCGCGGGGCACCTTCAAGGCGGACTTCCTGCTGCTTCTTGCTGCGGCAGGTGCTGGAATAATAATGAGAAGAAAAATCAAATAGATAGATGCAATTCCTGAAGCAATAACATTCCGATCCCCAATAAACCGAAGCGACAAAAAAAGCTTCGGTTTATTTTTTGCCTGCGGACAGTTGAAAAAGAATTCTTATCCAATAAAATTAAGCAATTAAACTCTGATACTTTACATTTACAGATACAGTCCCCCGTTTCCCAACCACTGGCAACAAAATATCTTCATATTTTTACATCTATTTTTCAGCCCCTTACAGAAATTAAGCATAAAAATATATTTTTTATATTGACGATGATTGCACCGAGGATTAGATTGTAAACAAAGGCTGAGGAAGCTGCGATAAGCGGTTCATCATCAACCCTCAACAAGGGAGTGAAATCAACCTTGATATCACTTTCAGAAAGAGAGCCTGACGTAGAGGCTCAATTGAGGGGAGCCTACCGCATGAGTTCTGTTGAGACCTCCTGAAGGGCCCACGGAGAAACTGGAAAATGCCGGTTATTCCGGCAAAGCGACAACGGCGACCCCCTCAAAGCGGTAAAGAAATGCGTATTCGGTTCATCTTGTAACAAACCATTAAAGTCGGTTTAGGCGCGTTAGAGTTAATTTTGTAAAAACAACCGCTAATCTGGTTGAACGCGCAAGTACAAAGGCAATTTGGAAATAACCGCTAACATTGGTTGAAACGCGTTACTGAGCAATTCAAAAGCAAATCTGAAAAGCCCCCGGCCGGACGTTCTGTCCAGCCGGGGTTCTCTTTTTTGCGGCCTTGTCAATTTTTACCGAAGTAGCTTTCAGCACAAACAGTCATTAAAGACCCTTATCATCTTCGGCCTAAACCTCGGCAGTATAAGGAGGTGCAGGGTCATACTGGAGAATTTTCCTGACCATGCGGGCATGGTCAGGATCGTGAATCTGGCCGACCAGCCAAAGGGCCATATCGATTCCAGCGGAAACGCCCTGCGAAGTAACCACTTTCCCGTCACGCACATAACGCATCTCCGGAAGTTCGGTAACTTCGGGGTCCTCGGCAAGGTAATCCATCAACTGCCAGTGGGTAGTGGCCCGGCGTCCTTTCAGCAGACCGGCCTTCTGCAGAATAAGTCCACCCGTGCAGACGGCTGTCATGTATTCCACTTTGTCAAACTGGTCCTGAACCCAGGCAAGGGCTTCCCCGGAGCTTAGTGCGTATTTTTCCACCTCGCCTGTTCCGGGCAGGAGCAGCACGTCCAGATCCGGGGCATCCTCAAATGAATAATCGGGGATCATCCGCAAACCGCCGATCCCCCTCAGGGGTTCGGTGTTCCGGCCGACAGTAACGACCCGCCCAGCACCGCAAAGCTGGTTTGATGCCGCGAACACCTGCTGCGGGCCTACAAAATCAAGCTCCGCCACCTGTTCATATATGTATATTCCGTAAGTCAGATTCTTTTTCATTATTTTCTCCTTTTAAGAAGTGGGCCCTGTATTGGGCCGGGCTGACTCCGAGCCTTCGCAGAAAGGCCCTGCGCAACCGTTCCTCCCGGCCGAAGCCGGATTCCTGTGCCACCCTGTCAAACGGCTCGACACCGGATTCAATCAGCTCGCGCGCGCGATCAATCCTGAGCTGTTCCACAAAGCGGCCGGGGCTCATCCCCGTTTCCGACGGAAAAATTCGTGCAAATGACCGGGGACTCATATTGGCGTGCTCCGCCAGTTGCTCCACAGTCAGTTTCCGGTCGAGATTGGCTTCCATCCAGCCCACCAGCCCGGAAAATCTTCCTGCCCCGGCCTGTATTGCCAGCGAGGAACTGAACTGAGCCTGAGAGCCGGGACGCCTGCGGTAAAGCAGCAGCACCCTCGCCACCTCCAGAGCCAGCGACGGACCGAAATCATCCTCCACGATGGCAAGGGCAAGGTCAATTCCAGCGGTAACACCCCCGCTGGTCGAAATATTGCCGTCCCTGATATAAATGGCATCCGGCTCCACGTTGACGTCCGGATACAGTCGGGACAGACGCTCGGAAACCATCCAGTGGGTTGTGACCCGTCTGCCGCCAAGCAGCCCACAGGCCGCGAGGATAAAGGCTCCACTGCACACAGAGACAATGCGCCGCGCTCGGGAAGCTGCCGCACGCACGCAGGAGAGAACCTCTGGATCGGCTGAAACCTTCTCCGCAATCATGCCGCCCGGTACCAGCAGGATGTCGGCTGAAGTTTTACCCGAAAACGTCTCTGCATGAAAAACAAGTCCTGAAGAAGTACGGACAGGTCCGGGCGTGACTGCGGAAAAGACAGGACTATACCCCTGCTTGGACCTGCCGCCCTGCTGCAGAAGTTCGGTTGCCGTGTTGAAGACCTCAAGCGGCCCGCTGACATCAAGGGACACAACACCGTCGAAAAGAAAAATTTCCAGCTGTTTCTTCATGCGTCCAGAGTACGGAACAGCATCGTTGGCTGCAATGACAAAAAACATGCAATTTATGCCAGATCAATGCACAACAAAGCATCCTCCACGCCAGACATATGGAAAGGCACGTAGACACAAGTTTAAAACTGTGAAATAAATAAGCAACTCAACTGTGCAGGCAATCAGAAACATCCGGAGTTTATTTCATGCGCAAGGTCGCACAGAACCAGACCGGCTCAGAACACCATTCACGGCAAGTTGCAATCAAACTATTCAGCACTTGCGCCTTTCTGCTGCTTACATTTTTGCTTGCACCCCTATCCCACGCTGAAACCCTTGAGATAGGGTACATAGAGTACCCGCCCTACTACTACACCCAAAACGGAAGGCCGGAAGGTTTTCTATTGCACCTGACGGAAGCGATTATGCGAAATTCAGGGATCGAGGCCCGTTACACATCCATGCCGTCCAAAAGGGTTCTCCACAAAATCAAAACCGGCGGGAATGTTGCCTCAATAGGCTGGTTCAAGACAGAAGAACGCGAACGTTTTGCCAGTTTCTCCATTCCCATCTACGAAAACAGGCCGATAGGCATCATTTTCCGCAAGGAGGATGAACCCAAATTCGCGAATTTCCACTCCCTGAAAGACCTCATGGAGAAAACCGACCTCAAGATTGCAACAATTTCAGGACACTCCGAAGGAATTTACGTTGATAAAATCTTAAACACCTACCCTAATCACGTATATTATGTTTCCGGTAAACAGGAGCAACTGGTTAAAATGCTCAAGAACGGACGGCAGGATTTCTGCCTGCTGGCCCCGGAAGAAATCTCCATGATCATTGAACGTTGCGGGTATTCAGAAGACGATTTTATGTTCAGGACACTGACCGACATTCCTGCAGGAAACAAGCGCTACCTTATATTTTCCAAGACAGTCGCCCCGGAAACAGTCGCCAAAATAAACACTGCCATAGCCGATCTGATGGGAAACATATAACCCGGCAACTGACCGCTGGGTAAAACAACGTTGATTCAGATTTCACATCCAGCCCGTAACTCCCATATTCAAAGTTCAAATTACAAAGCTTACAGCAGAAGAAAACTAAGATATGGACATAAACTTTTTCCGATGGCAAACTGGGAAGACTTGGAAATAAATTTCATGTTTTGAGAACAAGCCACACGAATCGCATATGCGCATGAAGAAAAAAAAATACGCGACAAAATTCGCCAGATACACCCTGCCTGCGGTACTCATTTCTTTTGTCATACTCATAACTGTTTCACTGGCTACAGCGGAAAGAATTGAGGTCGGCTATGTTGAATTTCCTCCTCATTTCTTCACTTCGCAGAACGGCACGGCCAATGGCACTCTGATAGAGCTTGCCACACGTATATTCAATAAAGCGGGAATTGAATTCGAATATCGTCGGCTACCGGCAAAAAGAATCCTGCTCAATCTCGAGCACGGAAATCATTTCGCTTCTGTTGGATGGTTCAAAAACCCGGAACGGGAAAAAATCGCCCTTTATTCCCTGCCCATATATGTCAACAAGCCCATCGGGTTACTTGTCCTCAACAGGGAAAGCTACAAATTCGAACCATACAAGACTCTTGAAGCGGTAATGAGAAGCAACAGATTCAAAATAGGGCTGATTTCAGGGCACTCGGGAGGACCATATGTTGACCCTATCATGGAAAAATACCCTGAAAACACCATCACGATAACTGGATCAAAACTGCAGTTGGTTAAAATGCTCAAAAATTGCAGGGTGGACGGAGTCATCCTGGCTCCGGAGGAAATGCCCCTGCTGGTTCAGGAATCCGGGTATGACCTTGACGATTTTGCTCACATAAAAATGAATGACATTCCCGAAGGCAACAAACGCTATATTGTGTTTTCACATTCCACTGACCAGAAAATCGTTGAAAAAGTCAACCGGGCCATACTGGAATTAATCGGCAACCTATCTGAAAATCCCCCGAAAACGGATTAAACGGAGAGAACCATTCCCAGCAAAACTTGAAAGATAGCTCCATAGCTGTTACTCGGCACAGCATGAGCAGTTTTGAGAAAAAAGAAAAAGGCGGGATGTCGGAACCAATCAGATCGGTACTGGGAAAAGGTTCCACAATGAACTTTGACTTCACCTACTCGGTATGGTGGAATATCTTTCTTATCACTTCAGGATCGGCAATATGTGCGGTGGCAGTTAAAAGCCTTGCCGTGCCGCATGAATTCCTTTCCGGTGGGATTTTCGGGCTGGCTTCACTTATTTATTACAAATTCAACGTGCTGTCGCCTGGCTGGCTTTACCTTCTGCTGAATATCCCGCTGTTTATCTTTGCCTGGGTTAAAGTAAGCCGACGTTTCTTCTGGTACAGCCTTTATGCAACACTGACCCTCACCGCAGCCTATGAACTGATCACAATACCCATGCCGGTTCAAAATCATACCTATGCCGCCGTGGCCTGCGGAGCCATGTCCGGATTCGGAGCCGGCACGGTCCTGAGATCACTCGGTTCAAACGGCGGACTGGATGTTATTGCCGTATATCTGTTTCAACGGTTCAACATAGGCATCGGAAAAGTCTACATTATTTTCAACGCAGCGCTGTTCAGTTTCAGCCTGTTTGAGCTTCCTCTGGATATAATCATCGCCTCGCTTATCCTCGTATTCATCTCATCAACTGCAGTTGAGAGCACCCTTTCCATGTTCAACCAGCGCAAGGTCGTCTTCATCATTTCAAACAACATTGAAATGATCAGCCATGACATCCTGCACGAGCTTAAGCAGAGTGCCACCTTCATCAGAGGCCAGGGGGCCTACCTGCGCGAAGACAAAAACATCCTTATGACCGTGGTCAACAACATCCAGCTCAAGAAACTGGAGGAGATCACCTTCCGGCACGACGAAAGCGCACTTTTCATTGTAGAGAACACCTTCTCGGTCATAGGTTCAAGCTTTTCGCGGCGCAAGGTCTACTAGACCTTCAATTTCAACCACATGTGTCTTCGGGCCTCCAATTACACGTTAAGCGGACGGCTCCAAAAATCAAAAAAGTGCCCCGGCACCAACCGAGGTTTTCATTTTCCAAGGCATTGCAAAATAGCAGCACGAAGATCAATGCTCAACCGATTCGCCTGCCAGCACCACAGGCAAAGAAAAATCCGTTGTGCTTCCCACACAAGACACTCGCTAAAAATAACTCGCAACTCGTTGAACAGACTGCTAAGTATATTTATGAACACATGCCCGTATATCCAGTAGGCCTGTTAATTTAGCCGTAAGGACTTGGAAGAAATGAATAGCAGCATAGAAATGGAAATCATCGACAAGCTGGGCTTTACCCCGGAAGAATTCGAGAAACGCAAAAAATTCCTGCTTCTCGGAGAGAAGGACGTTGAACTGCTGAAAGAAATTTCATCCCTGATTGGAGAAATTCCCGACACTCTGTTCGATGATTTTTACGACCACCTTCTTTCCTTCGACGAAACCAGATCCATTCTCAAAGGACCGGAGACCGTTGAACGTTTGAAGGCAATGCAGAAGCGCTACTTCCAGCAACTCATCAGCGGAAATTATGATTACGAATACCTGAAGAACCGCCTTCGCGTGGGATACAGGCATGTGGAGTACGGAATTATCCCCATGTGGTACATCGGGTCATTCAACAAATATATGGAAGGGATCCGCCATATTGTTAAAGAGAGATGCGATTGTGATCTGGCTAAATACATCGAGTACAGCAACGCACTTCAGAAAATAGCCATGCTCGACACCGTAATAATTATGGAAAGTTACAACTACGGTAAATACAAACTGCAGGAAAAGCTGAAAAAGCAGACCGTAACAGACCCGTTGACCGGGATGTTCAACCGCAGGAAATTTGATCAGGACCTTGCCGACATCATAACCCACTACAACCGCTACGGCACACCGTTCTGCCTGATTGTCATGGACCTCGACAATTTTAAACACGTCAACGACGAATTCGGCCACACCGCAGGAGATGCCGTACTGAAATTCTTCTGCCAGCTTGTTCAGGATACCCTCAGAGAGGTAGACAGGCTCTACAGATACGGCGGAGAAGAATTCAATGTCATCATGTATTCGGAATCAATAATTTCTGCACAGGTTGCTGCTGAAAGAATCCGTAAAACAGTGGAACAGGCTGAATTCCCGATAGTTGGAGATGTCACGGTAAGCATAGGAGCAACGCAGTTCACTGCCATGGACACTCCTGAGGAATTCATCAAACGGGCTGACACTGCGCTTTATGAGGCGAAAAGACTCGGCAAAAACAGGGTGATCACCGCCT
The DNA here is from genome assembly GCF_050916235.1 of Maridesulfovibrio sp. FT414. Taxonomy (GTDB): domain Bacteria; phylum Desulfobacterota; class Desulfovibrionia; order Desulfovibrionales; family Desulfovibrionaceae; genus Maridesulfovibrio. Next base: position 3,424,585 of record NZ_CP104854.1, on the reverse strand, counting down.
GACCGCCCTACCCAGAAATATTTCGGAACCGCCCTACCGCCGCTTAGGCATGGCAGCGGTTACAACCCAGTCAAGCACCAGCGCGGGGTTAACATTGTAGTTCATGGACTCCTGTGCCTTGCCCAGCACCAGATCAAGGCGGCGTAGCCCTTTGGCGTCGAAAAGGCCAGAAAGGGCATCAGCGGCACGGGTGGAACGCGGATTGAGCAGCGCATTCCTCAACTCCCGCTGGCAACCGTTCACGACCTTCAACCCCATCTCCTTATCCAGAGCGCCTTTTGCGGACGTACGTTCGAACCAGCCCTGACCGGAACGCCAGAAAGTCAGCATTCCGCCTACCCATTCAGCCACTTCCGGTGAATTTTCAGAACCGGTCGGCCATGCGAGAGTTATAACCCAACTGCGCGAAACCAGCGTCTCCAGCAGCCTTTCGCGCTGCGGGGCAGTAAGTACAAACACGTTACCTGGACGAGGCTCCTCAAGGGTCTTGAGGAGTGCGTTGGCGGAGTTGCCGTTCAGGTTCTGGGCTTCCACCACCACGGTTACACGGGTTCCGCCCCCGTTCGGCGGCTGGCCCCAGACCGGCAGCAGTTCCCGGATGGACTCAACGGAAATATCCTGCTTCAGCTTGCCGTCTTCCTCTTCCCTGTCGATGAGCAGGAAATCATTAAAGGCGTTGTCTGCAATCTGCCTGCAGGCCTGACAGGTTCCGCAAGGTTCCTGACCGTTCTCGCAGTTCAGCACACAGGCCCAGTAACGGGCCATGTCCAGCCGTTCTTCCGCACTGCCGCCCTCAATAAGAAGGCACTGCGGCGGCTTTGAAGCAAGCTTCGCCAGCCTCGGCAGAACCAGACTCTGCCTTACTGCTGTTTCCTGAATACTTGTAAACATTATTTGATGCCTCTGGACTCCCCATCCCCTCTACCCAAAAGACGTTTCAATATATCTTCGACACACGGTCTGGCAGAGTCGGGGGAAAAGTTAATCCATGTTTCACCCGATAAATTATGCGAAAAAATAAAGCTCAGCAACCCGTTAGCAGAAGACATGCAACCGGGAAAAAATAGGTTGAACCCCTAAAAAACAAAACCCACGCAATCACAGGCGTGGGAAAGAAAAACTAAACCAAAGCACTCCGAAAGGTCCCCATCAACGAAGCCTTACTAAAAGGTTTTGAAGGGATGGGGTCTGGGGAAGGGGAACTTGTACAAACGTTTCCCTTCCCCAGCCGCCGGAGGCATTCTTATTATCTTACAATAGTCTCAGCGCGGTCGGGTCCTACGGACACGATGCCGACTTTTACGCCGGAGAGCTCTTCGATGCGCGCAATGTAGTTGCGTGCTTCAACGGGCAGCTCGTCGTACTTCTTGGCTTTGGTTATATCACCTTTCCAGCCGGGCATGGACTCGTAAACAGGCTTGACGTGTGCCATACCGTTCTGCTCCTGCGGAGGATAGGCCACTTTTTCGCCACGGTACTCGTAGGCAACACAGATTTTGAGTTCATCAAGATCGGAAAGGACGTCGAGCTTGGTCAGGGCGAACTCGGTGAGGTCGCACAGACGTGCGGTCTCGCGCAGGACAACCATGTCCAGCCAGCCGCAGCGGCGTTTACGTCCGGTGGTTGCGCCGAACTCATGGCCGACTCTCTGCAGGGTATCGCCCACTTCGTCGAAGAGTTCGGTGGGGAAAGGACCGGCACCTACGCGGGTGGTGTAGGCCTTGCAGATACCGATGATACGCTCAAGCTGACGCGGTCCGCATCCGGAACCGGCAGCCGCGTTACCGGCAACCACGTTGGAAGAGGTTACAAAAGGATAGGTTCCGTGGTCGATGTCGAGGTGCACGCCCTGTGCTCCTTCGAAAAGGACGGATTTTCCTTCCTTGATTGTGTTCTGAATCTCGCTGGAAACGTCAGCAAGGTAGGGAGCGACGCGTTCTGCGATGGGCAGAAGATCCTGGAAGACCTTTTCGGGATCAAGCGGCTCCACATTGAAAAGTTTTTCGAAAAGCACGTTCTTCTCGACGAGGGCAGCTTCGATCTTGGCACGAAGCAGCTCGGGATCGGCGAGGTCCGCGGCGCGAACGCCGATACGGCTCATCTTGTCCTCATAACAGGGACCGATTCCGCGTCCGGTGGTGCCGATCTTGCTGTCAGCGGACTTCATGGATTCGCGGCAGTTGTCCAGCAACTTATGGTAAGCCATGATGATCTGGGTCTTCTTGGAAATCATGAGCCTTGCGGGAGAAACATCCACTCCCTTTGCGGCCAGCCCGTCGATTTCCTTGAGGAATACTTCGGGATCAAGAACCACACCATTGGAGATGAGGCATTTTTTCCCTTCGTGGAGCACTCCGGAAGGAATGAGGTGCAGGATACACTGCTCACCATCTACAACAAGGGTATGCCCTGCGTTGTTTCCGCCCTGAAAACGAACAATCGCACCCGCTTTTTCAGCGAGCATATCGACGATTTTACCCTTGCCTTCGTCCCCCCACTGGGTTCCAACAATAACGGTATTAGACATAGCTAAAGCGCTCCTTCTACAGTATTTCCTCTTGCCTGATCATAAGGTCCGGGAATCTTTGCTGTAATTTGAATACTTGCTAGCGGCACTGCGTCTGACGTATATAATCGGGAAAGGGGTCATTACGCGAACATAATAAAAATCCTTTCCCATTGGCCGATCAATTGATACCTCACTTGGCCGGGGCATGCTAGCATATAGCACGGCAGACGGGTTTTTATGCGTAAAAAATCTTTCGGGGAAATGTCAATACATCTAATCAAATTTAATCACCCTCCAAGGGGTATTTTGATACTTTTTTCACAACATTTATTCAATATTGTTGTGTACTTGATGTTTTTTATTTTTTTTACACACGTTTACCAGATCCAGCACGACATTCCCCTGCCCGAGGTGCTGCGGGTTGCCGCAGTGCAGACTGAACGGGTTTTCCCGCATCTATCGCCGTGGGGTCCGGGCTATGACCGGGAACTGCTTGAAGACTTCGGCAGTTTCAGCGGAACCGAACTGGAATTCACCGCTTACCCTAACCACGAACAGGCCATGAAAGCCCTCGTTTCCGGCGAAGCGGACATAATGCTCGCCAGCGGCTACAATCCCGAATCCCTGCCTGTTTCCGTGCCCATAGCCAAAGGGCCCATCTACGAACAGAACCAGCCTCAGATGCTGCACAACATCCGCCGCTTCGAGCTGCGCACTCCTTTCGAGCTGTGCGGCTTAGAAATCTTTGTTCCGGGAAACGCTGGTCTGCTGCACGTATTTGAAGGACTTCGGGAACATCTGGGCTGCGAGACCGAGCTGCTTACCACCGGCAACGCCACCCACCTCGCCCCCCTGCTGGAACTGAACGACGACAAGTCCGTGCGTTTCCAGCTGGTGGAAACCGGCACGTTCAAGCCGCTCAAGCCTTTTCTGCACCGGCTGCGTGCTACCGACAGCTTCGGAGAGGAACTGGAGTACCGCTGGTATCTGCGGGACGACATACCGGGACTGCATCAGACAGTCGAAGATTACTGGGATATGGTGGGAACCAACGGCACGCTGGCTGACAAGAAGGAAAGATATTTCGGATACATTCCTGAAGAAACCGATTTCTACGATCTCTATTCCCTGCGCAAGGACATCCGGGAAAAGCTGCCGCTCTACAGCGATTACATAGTTGGTGCGTCAGAAAAATATGATCTTGACCCGTTCCTGCTGGCCGCAGTCATGTATCAGGAATCGCGCTTCAACCCGCTTGCCCACAGCCGGACAGGCGTTCGCGGGCTCATGCAGCTCACCGTGGACACGGCCGACCTGCTGGGGCTCAGCAGCCGTCTGGACCCGAGGCAGTCCATCTACGGAGGGGCCCGTTACCTGCGTTTTCTGTGGGATAAATTTGAAAACCGGGATGTTTCAGGCTGGGACCGCTGGCTGTTCACCCTTGCCGCCTATAATCAGGGGCTTGGACATGTCTACGATGCCATAGACATCGCCAGCTACACCAGCAGGGACCCGGGAACGTGGCGATCTCTCAAGCAGGTCTTCCCTCTGCTGACCAGCAAAAAGTACCATTCGCAGACGCGCCACGGCTACACTCGCGGTTATGAAGCCGTGGATTACGTGGACAGCGTCCGCTACTACTTTTACATTATGAAGGGACTAGCTGTCCTCCCGGGGCTTGAACGTGAGTACCTTGCCCCCCTTGCCACCGGGACCGGCGGATTTTCCGCCCTTTCCGGGAGCACCGCTGAAAAGGTCGTCCTCGCCCCTGCCGGGGATGAAGTCGGGACGCGGTGACATTGATTCCGGCCCGCAGGATTCGGCCCAGTGATAATTAAAAAGCTGGTTTTTAAGATGCACAGCCTGTATCATCCCGAATACGACTGCGGCCTCCTCCCACTTGCGGTTGGGCTGAAAATTGGCGACTTCGGCTTCATACTTGTTCCATAATTCCACGAGCGATGCCTCATCATAGGCATTAAGCTGCTTTGCCAGTTTCAACAGGGCCTTTTCCAAATAACCTTCTGACATATGATCTCCTGAGGTGATAAATCGGAAGCGTTAAAAATCCGGCTGAATTTTTTAACCATTCCGGCATGGTGATCCTAGCAAAAAGGTTGCCGACACCGCAATTCTAAAATTGCCCGCCGGGAAAGCCTGTGCTATGAGCGCATCACCCTACCAGTTAAACTCTTATCGGAGAACTACAATGAGCGATCTTAAAAACATGTACAAGACTCTTCAGCAGGATCCTTTTCCCGCTGACCTCACCCTCACTCTGGGCGACCAGAAACTCACCTTCAAGAAAAGAACCTGGGAAATAGACGGCGAAACCAAGGGCCTGCGCTACGGCGAAAACCCAGACCAGCCCGCAGCTCTCTACGAACTCGCTTCCGGAGCACTTGAATACGACGGAATCAAATTTCGCGGCGAAGGACAGGGTCTCGTATCCGCCCTTACCGAAGAACACATGATCCAGGCCGGCAAACATCCCGGCAAGACCAACCTCACCGACGTGGATAACGCGCTCAACATCCTGCAGTACCTCACTGCCAAGCCCGCAGCCGTAATCCTCAAGCATAACAACCCCTGCGGCGCCGCATGGTCCGAAGATGGCGTGGGAACCGCCCTGCGCAACGCATTCAATGCCGACCGCATCGCCGCTTTCGGCGGAGCCATCGTGGTCAACCGTCCCATGACCATGGAAGCCGCCGAAGTCGTCGATTCCGCTTATTTTGAAGTTGTCGCCGCCCCCGCTTTCGAAGACGGCGTCCTCGATGTACTCAGGAAGCGCAAAAACCTGCGCATCCTTCAGATTCCCGGCATCAACGATCTCGAAAAGTTGCTCGGACAGCCCTTCCTCGACATCAAATCGCTCATGGACGGCGGTATGGTCGTGCAGTTCTCCTTCAGAAACCGCATCCTCTCCGCAGATGATTTCATCCCCGCAACCGCGGAAAAAGACGGTTCCACCTTCTCCGCACGCACCCCCACCAAGCAGGAAGCAGACGATCTGCTCTTCGCATGGGCGGTTGAAGCGGGCGTGACCTCCAACTCCGTAATTTTTGCCAAGGACGGAACCACCACCGCCATCGGTACAGGTGAGCAGGACCGCGTAGGCTGCGTTGAACTCGCAGTGACCAAGGCCCGCACCAAGTACGCAGACGGCATCTGCTTTGAAAAATTCAAGATGTCTCTGTTTGAACTGAAGCTCAAAGCCCTCAAAGATGAGCAGGCTGCCAGGGATCTTGCAGAAATAGAAGCAACTGCTGTTGCCGAAAAGGGCGGACTCAAAGGTTCCGTTCTGGTTTCCGACGGGTTCTTCCCCTTCCGCGACGGCGTGGACCTGTGCATGGCGCAGGGCATCACTGCAATCGCTCAGCCCGGCGGCTCCATCCGCGACTACGAAGTAATCCAGGCCGTGAATGAAGCCTCCCCGCAGGTGGCCATGGTCTTCACCGGACAGAGATCGTTCAAGCACTAAAATGTCTCCGACGGCCAGAGGGGGAAACTTTTTGAGAAAAGTTTCCCCCTCTGGACTCCCCCTTCAAAAACTTTCACTATGGCTTCGCCGCTTTGTATGGCGAGACGTCATTACTTTTGGCTCTGCGAGGCAGGCTTAGGGATATGTTTGTAGGCCTCTGAAGCATCTGCTTCCTGCCTGCCAAAATAATCCGAATTACTACACTTGACACAACTAGACGACTGGTCTATTTCTTCCCGCATGAGCGAAGACACCAAGCAGATAATTATCGCCATCGGGGCGGATATCATCCACCGCAAAGGATTCAACAACACCGGCATTCAGGAGATTCTCAAGGCTTGTGGAGTTCCGAAGGGGTCGTTTTACTACTACTTCGAATCCAAGGAAGCCTTCGGGGTTGAGGTTGCACGGTATTTTGCAGCCCGTTTGGGTGAAAAATCAGGTCATCTGCTTAAAGACAAGTCATTTGCGCCGCTTGATAGGCTGAAAAACTTCTTCAGGTTCTTCCGCAATTATTTCGAGGAACAGGGCTGGTCCCGCGGCTGCCCCATAGGCAATCTTGCTCAGGAAATGGGCGACCTGTCCGGCCCGTTGCAGGTCGAGCTTTCACAGATCGTCAATGGACTGGTAAGGGCGGTTGCACCGATCATCAGGGAAGCGGCAGAGTCCGGTCAGATTTCGGAATCCATCGACCCGGAATGTACTGCAGGCTTCATTGTTGCGGCATGGCACGGCGCAGTCCTGCAGATGAAAGTACACAAATGCTCAACTCCCCTTGATAATTTTGAGCAGATTGTCTTCGAAAACATATTGGTAAAGTAGTGGCTTTAGCCCGATTCTTTCGGGTATTTTTTTTATCCGTTTTATAGACGACCGGTCTATTACACAAACAAGGAGCTTCAAGATGTTAATGGTTAATTACGCTACCCGTGAAAACGCTGAAGGAAAAATAGGTGAATTCTATGCCCGCATACCGGAAGTGCTGGATATCCCCACCCCTATGCAGGTAATGTCCTCCAGTGCCGGACTCTTTGAACGCCATGTCGGGGTCATTGAATACTTCTCCAACCATGAAAACCTGGAGTTCCAGACTCTCGCCGCAATCAGGTACATGGCTTCATGCCTCAAGGGCTTCACCCCCTGCATTGACTTCAATGCCAAACTGCTCATGTCCGCAGGACTTGAGGAGACTGAACTGGATACCATTGTGAAAGACCCGCTTCAGGCTCCGTTCGAGAAAAAGGAATGCATGCTGCTGGCCTTTGTAAATAAGGGACTGGTCTCCCCGGAAGCAATCAGCAGGGAGGATCTCCAGTCCCTAAAAAACGAAGGCTGGACTGAGAAAGACCTTGTTGACGCGCTTTACCATGCAGCCAGCATGGACATAGCCGGAACCCTATCCAAAGCATTCACCGAATAAGCAAACGCAGGCCGTCCGATTATATCGGGCGGCCTGCGTCCATTTTAGTTTTCTGCATCTCGAACCGGCATTGATGTTTCTTCACGATCTTGCCATACAAAGCGGCTAAGCCTTATTAAAAGGTTTTGAAGGGGATGGGGTCCGGTGAAGGCATCACCAAACTCTATTACTATGATTTAATTTTTGCTCAGTTGAGTGCATTTCAATAGTTGGACATTTATGTTACTGATTCCCCGGATGTCGTATACGGCATCCGGTTTTTTTATTATTAGGATTCAGACCAGTCAAAACACCCTCCGCCCGGAGCAGACCTGCGGAGTACGGGAGAGATGTTCTCCCGGAAGGAATTACATGTCCCTATTCAAGGATGGCCGGTACGTAGCGCCCGGCAACATTGTGGAATTCATGCACGGCAACCAGCCGCAGCTTGCTTTCGTCATGGAAGAACAGTCCGGAAAGCTCAAGCTCTACACGATCACCAAGCGTGAAGTTAAAATGCCTGCGGCCCGCGTTCTGCCGTGGGTAGGACCCCAGTATTCCCAAACCGCTACACGGCAGGAAATGCTCGATTTCATGGTCGCCCATCAGGAAAAACGCGGCGAGATACAGGCTGGACTCGACACCATGGACATCTGGGAACTGGCTCAGGGCGAGCTTGAAAAAGCTCCGCTTGAATGGTTCGCCGGGCTGCTCTGGGAAGAGCCGGACCCGGACAGGATTTCCGCCCTTGGCCGGGCCATGATAGCCGCCAAGACGCATTTCAAATTCCAGCACCCTGAATTCATAATCTATACCGAGGAAAAGGTTGAATCGCGCCTGAAAATGCAGGCCGAGGAAAAGGTCTACGAAGAGATCATGAGTACCGGGCAGGAGCTGTTCAAGAACATCTGGACCGCCCGGGAATCCGGCAGCAGGATCACTCCGGACCGTATCCCTGACATGAGTGATGAGACAAAGGAAGGACTGAAAAATTTCCTCAGGGAACGCATTTCCGGCAGGGGTGATGAAAAATCCGGCAAAATGTGGACCGTGCTCAAGAAAGGCCTTCCCGACCATCCGCACCTGCCGCTGCTTCTGGCACAGGGCTGGGGTATTGTGCAGCCCCACCACAACTACCTGCTTGATGAGGCGGACTACACCTTTGATGATTCCTGGGCCGACAATCACTGCGAAGCCGTGGACAGACTTGTTCGCTCCGTGGAGGAAAAGGCGGGAGATCCCTGCCCCCTGCCCATGCGCAGCATAGACTCCGCCACAACCAGGGACATTGACGACGCCTTCAATATCGCCGCACGCGAAGACGGCGGCTATACTCTGACCATCGCCCTTGCCAGACCATGCATGGGCTGGGAATTCGGCAGCCCGCTTGATCAGGCGGTCATGTACCGCGGCACCAGCATCTACCTGCCTGAAGGCACCAGCCATATGCTGCCCGAGGACCTCGGCATCGGGGCTTTCAGTCTATTTGCAGGAGAAGTCAGGCCCGCGTTGATCACCACCTTTGAGCTGGACAGCCTCGGCATGGTCGAATCGGTCAGCCCTCATACAGGATGGGTGAAGATCACCGACAACTCCACTTATCAGGCCGTGGAACAGATGCTTGAGGACGGTTCGGACGATGAAATGGCCCTGGCCTATGAACTTTCCGAAAAACTGCTGGCAAACCGAATAAAAAGCGGTGCAGTGGTTATCCGCCGTCCTGAGCCGGAACTGTCACTTCAAGGATGGCCGCAGAATACCCGCGTGATCATGGAAGAAAAGGAAAAAACAACCCGCGCCGACCAGATCATCAGCGAGTTCATGATCCTTGCAAACTCCGGTCTGGGCCGCTTTGCCGGTGAGAACGGCTTCCCGCTGCTTTATCGCACACAGGACATAGTACTGCCTTCGGACCTGAGCGGCATAATTACGGAGCCGCACGAAATTTACGAACGGGTGCGCCAGATGACACCCCCGCAGATGGATACCCAGCCCAGGAAACACGCCACCCTCGCTGTTTCGGGCTACAGTCCCATCACCTCTCCGCTGCGGCGTTATGCAGATTTCCTGAACATGGCCCAGCTCTGCCACTTCTTAATTGAGGGACATGCCCTGTGGGATGCCGAGGAACTGACCGCCCTTGCTGATTCCCTGCAACAGCGGCTGCAATCGGTCCTCAAGATCCAGCGCTTCAGGCCGCGGTACTGGAAACTGCTCTACCTGCTGCAGAACAAAAAGGCATGGCAGCATTCGGTACTGGTTGATGCAAGCGGGCCACTGGCGACCCTCGCCATGCCGGACATCCAGATAAATGTACGGGTTCCCAAGCCCATGCTCGGAGACAAGCTGTACCCGGGCCAGATGTTCCAGATCCGCTTCAACCGCATTGACCCGCTGACCAATGAGCTCCGGGTCATGGAGGCCATGGAGGAATAGCCGAAAGGTACGGCTGAAATTTCAGGCTGTTATTTTGGCTGAAATTAGCTTATATGTAACTCGGTTTTGAAAGGAGTGACGGCTTGCCCATGCCGCTGACTAATTTCATCCGCAAGAAAAACTACTTACGGACCCAGCCGCGGACGGCGCGATAAAAATACGGGTGCGGGACAGCCGATCCTGCGGGTCCTTGAACGGAAAAGACTAAAGGAGTTAGTGCATGCTCTGGATATTCTGGCTGGTTTTCGCATATTTTCTGGGATCTATCCCCTTCGGCCTCTTCATCGGCAAGATCTGCCACGGAATCGACATTCGCAATGACGGCAGCAAAAGCACCGGAGCCACCAACGTGGCCCGCCTTTGCGGCTTCAAATACGGCGTAGCAGCCCTGATACTGGACCTTGGCAAAGGCTTCGTCCCGGTAATCATGGCCTCCCAGTACAGCCACAACTGGATGTTCCTGTCCCTGGTGGCAGCGGCAGCGGTTCTGGGACATGTTTTCTCCATGTTCCTTGATATGAAGGGCGGCAAGGCTGTCGCAACTTCAGTTGGAGTATTCCTCGCACTGGCCCCGGCCGCGCTGATCTACTCCGTAATCTGCCTCTTCGCCGTGATTTTCCTTTCCGGCTTCGTATCCATGGGTTCGCTGACCTTTGCGATAGTGCTGCCCATCTTCTGCCTTTTCACCGGTAAAGTGGGCATGGTTCCGCTGGCATGCGGCATCACCCTGCTCCTTTTCTGGACGCACCGCGCAAATATTCAGCGCCTCGCCAAGGGAGAGGAAATCTCCTGGAAGAAAAAATAATTCCGCTTAAATAAAGATACGCACAAGCCCCCTGTTTCGAGCGAAGCAGGGGGCTTGTCTTTTGCTGCCGGTGGCAAAAGAGTAAAACAATAGTTTCACCGGCTTCGCGGAAAAAACATGGACCAACAGCGGCGCTCAGCAGGATGGATTCAAACATCAGACCGGAAACTGGCAGCAGGAAATCTTGCAGAACAATCGGTTCAGCCATCTCCAAACACAGTGAAACTGCATAGTCCAAGAATGAGAACTCCACATTCAGGGCGGCACTATTTCAGGACAAGAAAAAACCCGCAGCACGAATGCGGCGGGGTTTGAAATTCATTTTCCCGAAAGAATCTACCGGAGCTTCATCTTCTTGGCTTTCTCATAGGTATCAATAGTGATCATGTTCAGGGTAAGCAAAGCTGAGATAAGATCAAGGTTCTTTTCGGCGGCGTACTTCTCGGCTCTGGAAAACTGGGCGGGATCAACCATATCTGTTTCAATAAGCCAGTCTTTCAATGAAGAGGGCCCTTGGGGAGCTACGCTTTTCTTCTTGCTGCTGTCCTTGAGGTCCTTTTTGAGGTCGTCCAGTTCCCTTCTCAGGTCACGCCGCCTCATTCGCAGTTCATCCTGTTCTTCCAACAGCCGTCTTTCCATATCATTTATGGATTCGTTCTTGGCGTCGAACCCGGAAGAAATGGACTTACAAGCCAGAACAGTACCGACCGCCCCAATTGCTATCAATATCACTACAAAAATCATGAGTGTCATGCTATCCGGTTACCGGCATCAGCCGGAAATATCATCAAGTTCTTCAAAGCGGCTTTTAACGGTGTGAATTTCCTTTTCAATAAGAGAAATTTCCGTCCTGATCATATCCATTGATTTCTTCATATGCGCTTCTTTTAATTCATAAGCCTTCTGCCTTTGGGCAAATTGTGCCTTGCGGGAAGAATATGTCGAAAAAATAATAAACGCGAAAACTACAAATGAAATCAACGTACTGACCAATTCTACCATAACTCCATCCTCTCTGTTACATACCTCGGGCACATTAATTTATACACCAGACTTATTCAAGTAAAATAAACAGCTAGGAAATTGCCTTGTGTTAAATTGATGCAACAAACTTAAGTCTACTTTCAGAATCCCCCTGATTCTCCACGCAACCGCAAACCCCGACTTACACCCGCAAGACAGCAACCGCAAACCTGAGTTTGCATCATCACAAAAACAATTTCATATTATTCAGCAAGTTAAACAAATAACCGTTTTGGTCCACCTTTTGCCTAAAGGAAATCCGCTGGGACACAAACAGGCGCAAGCCTGGTCTTGAGAAATAAATTCGGAGGATTTTCAAATGGCAGAGAATGCGGTTCAGCAGAACAGCGAAGTCGTAGTGGACAAGGCGGCCAGTTCCTGGTCCGACCTGTGGAAAAAGGAAGATTACTGGGCCATCTGGCTGGGATTTCTGATCCTGATCGTCGGCGCGGTGATCTTCTTCAACAACAAACCTGCGGACATGGAAGCCAAGTTCGCAAAGCAGAACGCCATCATGGCGGAAGAGGCTGCTCGCGCACCCTTCAAGACCGTGGCCTGGTACGAAGCCCAGACCGCCAAGGAAAAAATCAAGGCCAAAAACCAGCCCATAGGCAAGGCCATCAGTTCTTTCATGTCCACCCCGCAGAAGTGGACCACCAACCCTCTCGATGCATTCATCCAGAATCAGGAACAGGCCGACGCCAAGAACGCCAAGGCCATGCCCAAATATGAAAAGGCCAAGGCCGCCGCAGCCGACGCCAAGCAGCTCGCTCTTGCAGCACAGCTCAAGGCCGAGCAGGTCAGTTTCAAAGATGCGAAGCTCAACGACGATGCTTCCGCAGCCATTGAATCATGGCTGAAACTGCGTTCCAAGGAATCTTCCGCCAAGAAAAAGATCGGCAACAAACCCTACAACCTGATTCCCTCCCTGCTTGTACTCATGGTCGGATTCGGACTGCTCTTCGCCGTGGGCATGCGTTTCATCGACGGAGATGCCAAGCCGTTCCTTAAAGGTTTCGCACTGGTATTCGCGGTTGCCGTATTCTCCTATCTCATGGCCAACCAGGCGACCATGAAACAGTATGGCATAGGTTATGCCGCATGGGCTATCGCCATCGGTCTCGTAATTTCGAACACCATCGGCACTCCCGAGTGGGCCAAGAAGGCCCTGCAGGTCGAGTTCTTCATCAAGACCGGACTGGTCCTGCTCGGTGCCGAGGTTCTGTTCAACAAGGTTGTCGCCATCGGCATCCCCGGCATCTTCGTAGCCTGGGTAGTCACCCCGGTTGTTCTGATCACCACCTTCATCTTCGGTCAGAAAGTCATCAAGATGCCCTCCAAGACCCTGAACATGGTCATATCCGCCGACATGTCCGTTTGCGGAACTTCCGCAGCCATTGCCGCAGCGGCCGCATGTCGCGCCAAGAAGGAGGAGCTGACCCTCGCAATCGGCCTCTCCCTCGTGTTCACTTCCATCATGATGGTCATCATGCCTGCAGTCATCAAGGCGACCGGCATGCCCTTCATCCTCGGCGGAGCGTGGATGGGCGGTACCATTGACGCTACCGGTGCCGTTGCAGCGGCCGGAGCCTTCCTTTCTGAAAAGGCCCTCTACGTGGCTGCCACCATCAAGATGATCCAGAACGTGCTCATCGGTGTGACCGCCTTCGGTATCGCCATCTACTGGTGCACCAAGGTCGACTGTGTTGAAGGACAGAAAGTGCATGCCATGGAAATCTGGCACCGTTTCCCCAAATTCGTGCTCGGCTTCCTTACCGCGTCCGTTATCTTCTCCATCGTCTACACCTCTCTCGGTTCGGACGCAGGGTTCACCATGGTGGATCAGGGCGTACTGCGCGGCTTCTCCCGCATCTTCCGCGGCTGGTTCTTCTGCCTGTCCTTTGCCGCAATCGGACTGGCAACCAACTTCCGCGAACTCAAGCACTACTTCAAAGGCGGAAAGCCGCTCATCCTCTATGTGTGCGGTCAGTCCTTCAACCTGCTCCTGACCCTGATCATGGCTTACCTCATGTTCTATGTGGTCTTCCCTGACATTACTTCCAAAATCTAACTCCCATTTTGGAACCACACCCCTGAAAGGAGGGAGGCGCAATGCGCTTCCCTCCCCATAAGGAAAAATTAAATGAAAAACAAAAGTTTCAGCTTCAGAATAACTTCCTTCGTCGCCACCTGCGCCGTAATCTGGGCCGCAGTATTTGTAGCAGGACCATGGCTTATCGGCAAAAGCACCCAGTTCCAGACCCTCGCAGACTTCGTTGTCGAATCCGGCATCGAAACGGGCGAATTCTACTACACAGATGTCGAAATAGTCGGACATGCCGACCATAACGCCCGCAGCTCCATGGAATATCTGCCGCATGGCCCCGGACCGCAGTAAGGGGAAGCCTCCGGCGGCTTAAGGGGAAGGGGAGCCCCCCTTTTCCAAAACCAAAAGGTGGTCTCCCCTTCCCCTTAAGAATCCCCATCCCCTCTACCCAAACGCTTTTTAATTGTGGTTCGTGGGGGATATTTATGAATAAACATATAAATTGATTTTTTTAAATGGATAATTCTAAGCAACCATTTATCTGCTACCACGGATTTAATGACTGCCGGTCAAACGTGGGTAAGTAAATTTCCTGAAAAGGATAAATGAGCTGTCTCCAGCGGCGAAGCCTTATTGAAAGGTTTTGGGGAAGGGGGAGTCCAGAGGGGGAAACCCTTTTTGCCAAAAGGGTTTCCCCCTCTGGACTCCGGAGGCAAAAAAAGAACTCAAGACTTAAACATGGAGTCGATCATTTTTCCTGCGTGCACGAGATAATATCCGGTGCGCGGCATGGCTCCTAAGAAATACCCGAGCTGTTCCATCTCGGTTCTGCCGAATCCTAGAACGGAGAAATAAACCTTGAAGCAAAGGACTAGTGCCAGAAAACTTAGCACAGTTATTGGCAGCGTGCTGTTAAGACGGGAAAAGATACTACTGGCCGGTATTTTTTTCTGAAAGAAAAGGATAAACGCCGCTGAGCATTCGAGAAAGCCGTTCCAGCCACGCACAAACAGATCGGCGGTAGCCACCCCTGCCAGAACCGCCACAAAAAACTGGAAAAAAGAATCCATACAGCCTCCTTTCTGAAATAGAACAACAGAAAACACTGCTCCAGTTAACTACACTTTAATCATTTTCGGCGAAAAAGGTCAAGGATTCGCCGCTTGACAACGGTTAATGCGGTTGTACACTCACAATCAGGCGGAACAGCATGAAACTTCCAAGACCATATTCCATACAGAGTAAATTCTTTTTAAGCCTGACACTTACGTCACTTGTAATCGGGGGCGTACTTTTTGCGGGCTTTTCCATGCACATGAGCAAGGTGCTGGAAAACGTAGTGCGCGAGAAAGCTCGCATGGTTTTCGGGCAGGTTGATTCCGTGCAGAACTACGTGCGTGGTGTGCTCCGCCCGCAGATGTACAAGGAACTTCCGGACAAATTCGTCATTCAGGCCATGTCCTCGTCTTTTGTTACCCGCAACATAATGGACCGCGAACAGCAGGCCAGCCCGAGTTTCGTTTACCGCCGCGTCGCACACGGGGCGCGCAATCCGGATTACGAGGCAAAGGGCATCGAGCTGGAGCTGATCAGCCATTTCAGAAAAAATCCCGGTCAGACCTTCTGGGAAGGTTATAAGAATATCGACGGCGAAAGGCATTTTGTAATGGCCCGCCCCGCTGTCTTCAAGGAAAGCTGCCTGCGCTGTCACGGCAGGGTCGAAGATGCCCCGGTGGAGCTTGTGCAGTTGTATGGTAATCGTGGGTTCGGACATGCTGCGGACAGCATCGGCGGCGTGGATTTCGTGGGCCTGCCTGTTACCGCCTCCGTTGCCCGCATTCAGGACACCATAATGACCTATATCGCGGTGTTCGCGCTGGCCGTTCTGCTCTATCTCGGAGCTACCAATATCCTTTTCAAACGGCTGGTCGCCAACAACCTGCGCATCCTTACCACTACCTTTCGCCGCAACTTCAGCGACGAGCAGGGAGTGGCCCTGTTCCGCCAGCTTGAGCAGGGCGACGAAATAGGTGAAATGGTTAGCGGCATCGAAAAGCTCAGCGACTACATGTTTGATGCCCGCCAGCAGTTGCAGGACTACGCCGCCAATCTGGAAAAGATGGTCGAGGAGCGCACCGGAGAGCTGGAGCAGGAAGCGCAGGCCCGTCAGTCCGACGTGGAACTTTTCGTGCAGCTTCTGGCAGGTTCCAGCCGCAGTCAGTCGCGCGGGGAACTGTGGAGAGCCACCCTGCCCCTGATCCATTCAAGATTCGAACTTGAAAGATCCGCCTATGTATGCACCTTTTCCAGCCGCAATTTCTATTCGTTCCCGGAAAGCGCAGAGAAGCCGCCCCTGCCCGAGAACTGGGTGGAACTGCTGACCGAATCCATCCCGCTGGTTCAGCCAGACCGTGCCTACATACCGGTTGAATCATCAACCGGCAGTGCCGAAGGACTGCTCTGCCTGTTCCGCAGAGAGGGCGACTGCTTCAGCGACGAAGACAAGACCGTACTGCGTGCCATCGGCCGCCAGCTCGGCATTGCCGCGGACAGCATTTCCGCGCTGAACAGCATTGTACGCCATAACGCCAACCTGCAGTCCATCTTCGAAGGCATCAGTGATCCGCTGCTGCTGGCGGACGGCAAGGGAAATCCCATCGTGGCCAACGAATCAGCCCGCAGATTAGGAGCGGAACTCTCCGGCGGGGCCATAACGGACGGCGGTGTGCTCGGCCTGCTCTGCTACGGGTCCGAAAAGTCCGAGCCGTGCGGCATTGCAAAATCTCTGCTGCGCAACGAACCTCTTTCGCGGGAAGTTTCCCTGCCCGAGGGCCGTTCATTCGCCATCAACATCTACCCTGTTCAGGATGCCGACAGCACCCGCGAACGCAGGGTCGTCGTTTACGTTCACGAGACCACAGCACAGAAAAAAATACTCGCCCAGATGACTCAGGCCGAAAAAATGGCCACAGTGGGCAAGCTTTCCGCCGGGCTGGCGCACGAGATAAATAATCCGCTCGGAGTGATCCTCTGCTACGCCGAACTGCTCAGGAAAAGCGTTTCCGGGCAGAACGGCGAAGACGTGGAAATCATCCTGAAGCACACCCGGCAGGCTCAGGCGGTCCTCAAGGATCTGCTGAACTTCGCCCGGCCCAAGGTTGCCTCCGCAACAGGTTCGGATCTCGGTAAAATCATCCGGGATGTAGCTGATGTATTCCGCATTCAGGCCGACAAGAAAGGCGCGGAAATCAGGCTCGAACTTAATCCGAAAGTGCCGGATCTGCATGTGGACCCGCAGGCCCTTGAACACATCGTCGCCAACCTGCTGCTGAACGGGATTGATGCCGTGCCCGAGCAGAACGGAAAAATCCTTGTCAGCCTGACTGATGATGGAACGGGACACGCCGAACTCAAATTCATGGACAACGGACCGGGAATTGCCCCCGAAGATCGGCAGTTCATATTTGATCCGTTCTACACCACCAAAGAAGTGAACAAGGGATCAGGGCTAGGACTGGCCGTGGTGTTCGGGTTCATGAGCGACCTGGGAGGGTCCATAGAAGTGGATAATGGATTTGGGAATCTCAACGGGGCCGTGTTTACCCTGAAATTTCCATGCACTTAAGGGATGCCTCCGGCGGCATCGCAAGGACGTTGAATTTGATGCGCAACGCGCTTTTGGCAGGTGATTTCGCCTCCGGCGGCCAAAGGAGCAAGCCCCTTTGGAATCCCCATTAATGATATGGGGCAAAAAAATTCCTGAAAAGGATAAATGAGTGGTCCCCAGCGGCGAAGCCTTATTAAAAGGTTTTGGGGAAGGGGGAGTCCAGAGGGGGAAACCCTTTTTGCAAAAAGGGTTTCCCCCTCTGGCCCGCCGGGAGGCATCAAAACAATGCTTGATAAAAACAAACCGAATATACTTATTGTAGACGATGAAGAAGACTTTGCGCGCGGCATAAAGCGGCTGATAGAAGGCGCTTTTCCCGAAACCGAAGTCCGCACAGCTTTCAGCGGCCCGCAAGCTCTATCGATTCTTGCTGCCGAAGATATTTCCCTGATGGTCAGCGACCTTCAGATGCCGGGCATGAACGGTCTTGAGCTTCTGAAGGCCTCCCTATCGACCTCTGCCGCTCTTTCCGTGGTAATACTCACCGCGCACGGCACGGTGGAAACCGCCGTGGAAGCATTGAAGACCGGGGCATACGACTTTGTAACAAAGCCCATTGAGCCGGAAAACCTGTTCCGGGTCATTAATAAAGGACTTGAACGTAGCAGCCTGCTGGATGAAAACCGCCGCCTGCGCGAACAGCTTGAGCAGCGCAAGGACCGGCTGCTGGGCCAGAGCCCGGTCATGCAGCGACTGAAGCAGTCCATAGCTGCAGTGGCCCGGACAGACTACAATGTGCTGATCATGGGCGAATCAGGCACCGGCAAGGAACTGGTGGCAGGCATGGTCCGCGAACTCAGCGCACGGGCCGATAAACCTTACGTGACGGTCAACTGCACCGCCATCCCGGAGAACCTGCTGGAAAGTGAACTTTTCGGCCATGTCAAGGGAGCTTTCAGCGGTGCGGACAAGGACCGCGAGGGCCTATTCTGCCGTGCGAACGGCGGCACGATCCTGCTGGATGAAATCGGCGACATTCCGATGGAAACGCAGGCCAAACTGCTGCGTGTGCTTCAGGAAGGGGAAATCCGCCCCGTGGGTTCGGACCATTCGCGCACAATCGATGTACGTGTGCTGGCCTCAACGAATCAGGACCTGCCG
Source organism: Maridesulfovibrio sp. FT414 (assembly GCF_050916235.1). Taxonomy (GTDB): domain Bacteria; phylum Desulfobacterota; class Desulfovibrionia; order Desulfovibrionales; family Desulfovibrionaceae; genus Maridesulfovibrio. The sequence continues at coordinate 3,406,114 of NZ_CP104854.1, read as the reverse complement.
CGCAGAGTAGCTGAAAAGAGCTTCCGCGAAGACCTCTACCACCGCCTGAATGTACTGCCCCTGAACCTGCCGCCGCTGAAGGACCGTACCGGGGACATCCCCCTGCTGGCCCGCTATTTCCTGCAGAAGGCCTGCATTGAACTCGGACTGCCGGAAAAGGAGCTCGATCCTGCGGTGGTTGGGCATATCAGCGCGCGCCCGTGGACAGGCAACGTGCGCGAACTTCAGAACGCCATGCGTAAACTGGCGGTTTTCAGCACCGGGGAGACAGTAACCATGCTGGCCGTGGATATGGCCGAAGGCAGGCCCGTTGCAGACACCGAAAGCGATTCCGGCGATTTCATAAGCTTCAAGGACGCCAAACAGCAGTTGGTGGACAGCTTCAGCCGAAGCTATATCTGTGATATTCTGAGCCGAACAGGAGGCAACATCACACAGGCAGCGAAAATTTCGGGCCTATCAAGGGTGGCGGTACAGAAGATGCTCGCCCGCTTCAGCCTGAACGCGGAGAATTATAAGGGCTAGCTAAATCAAATACAGTCTGCATTGCGGAATCATTTTTCAAGATTCAATCAGCGCAGTATTGCCCTTTAAGACTGGAGGGCTAAATAAGGCGATATCCCAACCGCAGAAGTGATGCCGAAATCACCTAAAAAAGTTGGCAAATTTGGACAGCCATTTTTTAGGCAATAATTTCTGTAATCTCCAGCAAGGGTGGTCCCCGCACGCGCAGGGATTAATTGATATTCATTAAAATCATTATTACCTGCCGTGTCCGCCCCCCGCCACTACATCACTTCCGTCCTGATTTAACTGTTCCCGGCCCCCATCCCTGACAGTTGCGTCGATGCTGATTCCAAGCTATTACGTGCGAGACAAAATTACTGCGTATCAATGTTTCTGTGCCGTCTTTTTATCGACTTCCTGCCCTGCGCCTGCTTGGCGGCACTCCAAAATCTTCATATACGCCACCCGGTAATTTTCCGGGAAATGGAGAGAATAAATGAACAACTCCGCACTGGTGGTCTTTTCGGGCGGTCAGGATTCGACAACCTGCCTTGCCTGGGCCCTGCAAAGATTCGACAGCGTAGCGACCATCGGTTTTTCCTACGGCCAGCGGCATAACGTGGAAATGGATTGCCGCGAAAACGTCCTTTCGGAAATACGCCGCCTCAGCGAGGACTGGGACCAGCGCCTGAAACATGACCAGGTGCTTGAAATCGGACTCTTCAACGAGATCGGCGGCACCGCCCTTACCGAAGAAGTAGAAATCAGCATGGGCGAGAACGGCCTTCCGACCACATTTGTGCCCGGCCGCAACCTTGTTTTTCTGACCGCAGCAGCGGCTTACGCATACAGGCAGGGAATCCGCCACATCATCATCGGAGTTTGCGAAACCGATTTTTCCGGCTACCCGGACTGCCGCGACGACACCATCAAAGCCATGCAGGTAGCCCTGAATCTGGGCATGGAATCACGCTTCGTGATTCACACCCCGCTCATGTGGATAGACAAGGCCGAAACATGGACCATGGCTGACGTCATCGGAGGCCCGGCATTCGTTGATCTCGTCCGCGAACACACCCACACCTGCTATCTCGGCGACAGGTCCGAGCTGCATGAATGGGGTTACGGTTGCGGAACCTGCCCGGCTTGCGAACTGCGCGCCAGGGGCTGGGAGCAATTCCAGGCAGGGAAGAATAAATAATGTCTTTCAGTGTGGTGGAAATATTCTATACCCTGCAGGGGGAAGGCTTCCATGCCGGAAGGGCGGCGGTCTTCTGCCGTTTTTCAGGATGCAACCTGTGGACAGGCCGCGAGCAGGATCGAGAGAGCTCGGCATGCCGATTCTGCGACACGGATTTCGTTAATATTGCGGAATCTGGCGGAAAGTTTCCAGATGCTTCGGAACTTGTTTCCCAGATCATGGAGACATTTTCCGACTACAAACATGCGCGCTATGTGCCGTACGTAGTATTCACCGGGGGTGAACCCGCACTGCAGCTGACTACGGAACTTATCGGGATGCTGAAAGAGCGCGGAGCCGAGGTCGGCGTGGAAACCAACGGAACCCTGCCCCTGCCCGCTGGTTTGGACTGGATATCCGTAAGCCCTAAAGCAGGTACTGATCTGGCGGTAAAGTCGGGCAATGAGCTGAAACTGGTCTGGCCGCAGGAAAATGTATTTCTTGCAGATTTTCAGGATCTGGACTTCGATCACTTCTACCTTCAGCCCAAGGACGGCCCGGACCGTTCCGCCGCAACGATTTCAGCAGTAGAGACCTGCCGTAAAAACCCGGTCTGGAAACTGAGTTTGCAGACCCATAAATATATTGGAATTCCATAGGAGCAAACCATGGAGATATACGTTTCATTGAGCTTTGACGCAGCCCACCGTTTGCCGAATGTTCCGGCAGGACACAAGTGCGGAAATCTGCACGGGCATACATTTGTCGCGGAAATATATGTTTCAGGAGAGATAGGAGAAGCTTCAGGCTGGGTGATAGATTTCGGAGACATCAAGGCCGTTGCCAAGCCGATTTTGGAGCAGTTGGATCACAACTATCTCAATGACATAGAAGGCCTTGAGAACCCCACCAGCGAAAACATCGCCAAATGGCTCTGGGTACGGCTGATAAATGAGCTTCCGGGGTTGTCTAAAATTATCATCAAGGAAAGTCCTACTTCAGCTTCCATTTATACCGGCGACTAGTAGAGATTGTTCTTAGTCTGAAGGATTACATGAAAAGAAGAAATCCCCGCGCTCCCAAAAGAGAACGGGGATTTTTTTTAGCCGGAAAAACTTCCAATCCACACAGCTCTATTCAGCCCCAATCCCCCAAAAAACAAAAGCCCGCACAACTCCATGAATTGTACGGGCTTTTAAAATTCGGTCGGGAAAACAAAAACGGGGCAAACGAAAAAGGCCCTTGAATGGACAAGGGCCTTTTCTGGAAACAAAAAAGTCCTTGCGACGACCTACTTTCCCACCAGCTACCTGGCAGTATCATCGGCGATGGAGAGCTTAACTTCCGAGTTCGGAATGGGGTCGGGTGTGACCTCTCCTCAATGGTCGCAAGGACAAATATGTTGGTTGGGGTTTCCAACCGAAATATATGTCAGATAGGGGGTCCTTATAACCTTAACCGGTGGGGTTAAAGTTATAGGGAAGAGAAGAAAGATAAGTCGCACGATTTATTAGTACCGGTCAGCTGAATGTGTCACCACACTTACACCTCCGGCCTATCAACCAGGTGGTCTACCTGGAATCTTCAGATGCTGATGCATAGGGAGAACTAATCTCAAGGCAGGCTTCCCGCTTAGATGCTTTCAGCGGTTATCCCTTCCGAACATAGCTACCCTGCTATGCCGCTGGCGCGACAACAGGAACACCAGAGGTTCGTCCACCCCGGTCCTCTCGTACTAGGGGCAGACCCTTTTCAATTCTCCTACGCCCACGGTAGATAGGGACCAAACTGTCTCACGACGTTTTAAACCCAGCTCGCGTACCACTTTAATCGGCGAACAGCCGAACCCTTGGGACCTGCTTCAGCCCCAGGATGTGATGAGCCGACATCGAGGTGCCAAACCGCATCGTCGATGTGAACTCTTGGA